>JBHJOG010000101.1:0-6610 GCA_050329975.1 Alphaproteobacteria bacterium
CACAGCTGGGCCAAGACCAAGGCGCTGACCGTCGGCGATTTCGTCATCGCCGGCTTCACCACCTCGGAGGCCGCCGGCGGGCTGGCGGCGCTGGCGCTCGGCGAGTGGGAGGACGGCGAACTGCACTACCGCGGCAAGGTCGGCACCGGCTTCGACGCCGCGACGCTGAAGCGGCTGCACGCCCGGCTCGAGCCGTTGCGCGCCGGGGCCGTCAAGCTCGAGGGCGCGCCGAAGGACATCCTCTGGGTCCGGCCGGTGCTCTCGGCACACATCCACTACGCCAACCGCACCACCGACAACGCGCTGCGCCACGCGGTGTTCAAGGGCCTGCGCGAGCCGGAGCTCGCCGCTCGGGACAGCGGCACCCGCACCAGGCTGATCTCCGACACCGACCTGGCCGGGATCTGGGTCACCAACCCGACCCGCCGGCTGTTCGGCAAGTCGGGGCCGACCAAGCTCGACGTCGCCGTCTACTACGCGCTGGTCGGCGACTTCATGCTGCCGCACATCCTCGGCCGCCCGGTGTCCCTGGTCCGCTGCCCGACCGGCCGGCCGCAGGACTGCTTCTTCCAGCGCCACGCCTTCACCGGCATGCCGCCGTCGGTGGCGACGATCGCCACCACCAACTCCGAGGACGAGGCGAAGAGCTACATCGCGGTCGAGGACGCGAAGGGCTACCTCGCGCTGGCCCAGTTCGGGGTGATCGAGTTCCACAGCTGGGGAGCACTTGCCAGCCGGCTGGAGAAGCCCGACCGGATCGTCTTCGACCTCGATCCCGGCGAGGGGATCGGCTGGCGCGAGGTGGTGGAGGCGGCGGTGCATATCCGCGGCGAGCTGGAGGCGCTGGGCCTGGTGCCCTTCGTCAAGACCTCCGGCGGCAAGGGGCTGCACGTGGTGGTGCCGCTGAAGCCGAAGCTGGGCTGGAAACAGGTGCACCAAGCCACCGGCGAGATTGCAGCCCGGATCGCCAAGGCGTCGCCCCGGACGTTCACCGCCACCATGGGGAAGGAAAACCGCAAGCGTTTGATTTTTATAGATTTTCATCGGAACGCACGCAGCGCCACCGCCGTCGCGCCCTATTCGCTCCGCGCTCGCACCAGCCTGCCCGCCTCGGTGCCGCTCAACTGGGAGGACCTGGAGTCCATCGACGCTCCGGAGGATTTGAACTATTCTTCGCTGCCGAGCCTGCTGGCGACCTCCGGCGATCCCTGGTCTGAAATCAATGACTTCGCCCGGGACCTTCGGGTATTGTCGCAGGCAAGGACGTAGGCGCGGCCGCCCAGGAGACAAAGATGGCACCAAGATCGAGCTGGAAGGGGTATCTCAAGCTGAGCCTGGTGAGCTGCCCGGTGCGGCTCTACCCGGCGACCAGCGCAAGCGAGCGCATCACCTTCAACCAGCTGCACAAGGACACCCACAACCGGATCAATATGAAGCCGGTGGATCCGGAGTTGGGGCTCGTCGAGCGGTCCGACCTGGTCAAGGGCTACGAGTACGAGGACAAGCAATATGTCATCATCGAGGAGTCGGACCTGGACGCGGTCAGGATCGAGTCCAACCACACGCTGAACATCGAGGCGTTCGTCGACGAGGATGCAGTGGATGTCATCTACCAGGACGCGCCCTATTACCTGGCGCCGGACGGGGCGATGGCGGAGGAGACCTTCATCGTGCTGCGCGAGGCGATGCGGAAGGCCGGCAAGCTGGCCATCGCCCGCCTGGTGCTGTCCAGCCGCGAGCGGGTGGTGACCATCGGCCCGCGCGAGAACGGCATGTTCGTCTGCACGCTGCGCAACCCGCGCGAGGTGCGCAGCACGGCAGAGTATTTTGGCGAGATCCCGACCGGTGAGCCGGATCCGGAGATGCTGGAACTGGCCGAGAAGCTGATCGAGCAGAAGGTGACCGCCTTCGATCCGAAGAAATACGAGGATCGCTACGAGGTCGCCCTGATGCAGATGATCAAGGAGAAGCTGAAGGGCCACAAGCCGATCATCGCGGCAGCACCCGAGCGCGGCAACGTCGTCAACCTGATGGATGCGCTGAAGGCCAGCCTGTCGCAGGCGAAGCCGCCGGCCAAGAGCAAGGGCAAGCCCGAGCCCGTGGCCAAGCCGGCGGCAAAGGCGGCCGCTGGCGGCGGCAAGGCGGCCGCACGGGCCGCACCCAAGCGCAAGACCTCATGACCATAGCCGGCAAGACCTTCGGCATCGTGGGCGCGCTCGCCGCGTTCCCGCGACGGCTGGCGGCGCGGGAGGTGGAACGGCAGCGCGGACGGCTGCGCCGCGGCGTCACCCGCCAGACCGCGCACCTGGTCTTCGGGCGGCAGCTTCTCGACCGGGCCGGCGAGGCCGAGATCGAGGCGCGGGTCGATGCCGCGGTCGCGGCGGGCCGGCGCCTGCTCAGCGAGAACGGATTTCTCCGGCAGCTGCGGCTGGTGGAGGCCCCGGACGGCGGGGCCGTGACCCAGCAGGCGCTGATCGAGCAGTCGGGGCTGTCCGTCCGCGACCTCGCGCTGCTCTCGCTGTTCGACGCCTTCGAGCACGACACCGCGCCCTATTCGTTCCGCGACCTGATCCTGTCGCGCAAATATGCCGGCCTGATCGCCGGCGGGGCGACCTGGGGCGCGATCGCGCGGTCGGTGCACCGGTCGGGCCCCGTTGCTTCGCTGACCGCGCTGTCGCTCCAGGTCGAGAACCGCGGCGGCATCTATGCTCGCCGCGGCGACGGGCTGAGCGAGCTGGATGGCCAGCTGCTGCTGCCGGTGGACCAGCCGGCCGACGAGGAGATCGAGGACCTGTTCGCCCTGGCCGAAGCGGCGGAGGCGGAGGGTGAACACGCCGAGGCCGCAGCCCTCTACCAGCGCTGTCTGGCCGTCGACCCGGGTGATTCCGTCGCCGCCTTCAATCGCGCCAATTGCCTGCGGGCCGCCGCGCAGCCGGACGAGGCGGTGCACGCCTATCTGCACGCGATCAAGCTCGACCCCGGCTTCCTCGAGGCCTGGTTCAACCTGGCCGGGCTGATGAAGGAACGCGGCCAGCCGGATGCGGCGCGCCGCCACCTGCAGAAGGCGATCGCGCTCGACGGCGACTATGCCGACGCGATCTACAACCTGGCGACGCTGGAATATGACGCCGGCAACCTCGGCGAGGCCCGCCGCTGGTGGAAGCGCTATCTGGAGCTCGACGACCGCTCCGAATGGGCGCGCATCGCCGCCCGCGGCGTGCAATACGCCGACATCTGGCTTGCCCAGCGGACCGCTGGCTGAGGTGCAGTTCCTCTTCGACGGTCCCGAGGACGCCACCACCACCATCCTGTTTGCGCACGGCGCCGGCGCGCCGATGGATTCGGCATCGATGACCGCGACTGCCCGGGCGCTGGCCGACATGGGCTTCCGCGTCGCCCGCTTCGAGTTCGGCTACATGGCGAGCCGCCGCGCCGCCACGGGTCGCAGGCCGCCGCCACGGGCGGAATCGCTGAACCCGGAATTTCTCGCCGCCTTGGCCGCGCTCGGCGCGTCCGGGCCACTCGTGATCGGCGGCAAGTCGATGGGCGGGCGGGTGGCCAGCATGGTCGCCGACGAACTGCATGCGGACGGCCGGATCGCCGGGCTGCTCTGCCTCGGCTATCCGTTCCACCCGCCGGACAAGCCCGCGCAGCTGCGCACCCGGCATCTGGCCCACCTGCGTACGCCGACCCTGATCTGCCAGGGCACCCGCGACGCATTCGGCACCCGCGACGAGGTTGCCGGCTACGCGCTGTCGGACCGGATCGAGATCCTCTGGCTCGAGGACGGCGACCACGACCTGAAGCCGCGCAAGTCGGTGTCCGGCCTTTCGGCCGCCGACCACCTGAAGACGGTCGCCGCGGCGGTCGCCGCCTGGGCCGGGAGCCTGCCGCGCCCGGCATGAAGATCGCCACCTTCAACATCAACAACGTCAATCACCGGCTGCCGAACCTGCTCGACTGGCTGGCGGCGGCCGCGCCGGACGTGGTCTGCCTGCAGGAGCTGAAGGCCCGCGACAGTCAGTTCCCGCGGGCCGCGATCGAGGCCGCCGGTTACGGCGCGGTCTGGCGCGGCCAGGCGACCTGGAACGGTGTCGCCATCCTGGCCCGCGACGCCGAGCCGATCCTGACCCGCGGCGAACTTCCCGGCGACCCGGCCGACGTCCAGGCCCGCTATGTCGAGGCGGCGGTCGGCGGCGTCATCGTCGCCTCGCTCTACGCGCCGAACGGTAATCCGCAGCCCGGGCCCAAGTTCGACTACAAGCTGGCCTGGACCGAGCGCCTGATCGCCCATGCGGCCGAGCTGTTCTCCAGCGGGCTGCCGGTGGTGCTGGCCGGTGACTACAACATCGTTCCGGAGCCCCGCGACATCTATCCCTCGAGATCCTACGAC
Source organism: Alphaproteobacteria bacterium (assembly GCA_050329975.1). GTDB lineage: Bacteria > Pseudomonadota > Alphaproteobacteria > CALKHQ01 > CALKHQ01 > CALKHQ01. The sequence goes on from JBHJOG010000101.1 coordinate 4,394, forward strand.
GACAACGCGCTGGTGCAGCCGGAAAGCCGCGCCGCCTTCCGGCGCCTGCTCGACCAGGGCTGGGTCGACGCGATCCGCAAGCGCCACCCCAGGGACACCGTCTACACCTTCTGGGACTACAAGCGGAACCGCTGGCCGCGGGACGCGGGCCTGCGGCTCGACCACATCCTGCTCAGCCGCAAGATCGCGCGCCGCCTGATGGCAGCCGGCGTCGACCGGGAGGTACGCGGGATGGAAGGCGCCAGCGACCATGCGCCGACCTGGGTGGCGATTCGCCCGTAGCCGCCCGGCGTCACTCGGTGGCGGCAGGTTCCTCGTCGTCCGCCGCGTCCTCGTCCGCCGGAGCGTCGGCTTCAGGCGCATCGGCTTCCGGAGTGTCGGCTTCAGGCGTATCGGCAGGCACGGCGAGGGCGGGCGCGCTACGCGGGGCCTGGGCCACCGCGTCGGCGTCGCAGCGCTGGGCGGACAGGGGTATGTCGACGCCGTTCTCGGCCAGGAAACCGACCAGCGAGTCGGCGGCGATGGCGTAGGAGACGTGGCCGACCTCCCGCGCATCGACGTTGACGAAGGTGTTGATGCCGACAACCCTGCCGCAGCGGTCGACCAGCGGCCCGCCGCTGTTGCCGCTGGAGATGACGGCGGTGTGGGCGACCACCGGCAGCCCGCCGTTGAGCGTCTGGATGACGCTGATCTCGCCGCTGGTGATGGCGAGGTCCGGCATCGCGCTCAGGTCGCCGCGCAGCAACAGGTTCATGTTCTGGTCGTTGAGCACGATCAGCGCCGGGAATCCGGCCGAGACGACGCTGTCCAGCTTGCGGACCGAGGTGGTGAAGCTGAGCGCAGGAACGTCGGTGGCGCCGGGGACTCGAAGCAGCGCGAAGTCGGGCGTCCCCGGCTGATTGGTGGGGGTGCGGGCCACGACCTCCGCCTGCACCAGGCGGCCCAGCGCGCGGCTGGTGACGAAGATCTCGTTCGGCCGGGCATTGGCGACCACGTGGCTGTTGGTGGCAAGCAGTTCGGGGGCGACGAAGAAGGCGGTGCCCATCTCCAGGCCGCGGCCACCGGGGGTGGTGATCACCAGCGCCGAGGCCGCCTCCAGCAGGTCGACCAGTGTGCCGTCGTGTCTGGGCGCGGCGGCGCCCTGCTCGGGCGCCACCGGAGTGGTGGTCACCGGCGGTCCGAGCGGGTCCGCGATGGTGCAGACATCTGCCTCCAGCGCCGAGCGCAGGCGGGAGATCTGGGATTCCAGCTGGTCGTTGACCGCCTGCTGCACGCCGAGCAACTCCTCGACCTCTTCGGCGGTCAGCGCGTCCTCGTCGGCGGTCGCGTCCGCGGCATCGGCGGGAGAGGGCGTTTCGTCGGCAGTCGGCGCATCGGCGACCACCACCGGCTCGCGGTCCAGTTCGCGGAACAGCAGCCAGGCGACGACACCGATCAGCAGCACGGCCGAGACGCTGAACGCCCAGAACCAGGGCTGGCCGTACCAGGGCCGCCGGCCGTCGGGGGGAGGCGGCGGGGGCGGGACTGCTCCGCCGCCGAGCCCGGCAGCCGCAGCCGGCGCGGCCGCCACGCCGGTGGCGCCGGCTGCGGCGCCTGCGACCGCCACCGGGCGCCGGATTCCGCCGGTCGACACCGGCCGCTTCGGCCGGTCGGCATCGAAGAACCGGCCGAGGGTGGCGCGGAAATGGCGCTGCTGGGCCTCAGGGTCGTCGCCGACAGCCGCCGGCACGAAGCCCCAGTTGGTCAGCACCGGCTCGCCGTCGATGACGTAGATGTCGTTCTCGCCCGGCAGCATGGTCGCCTGGCGCAGGATCGGGCCCATCTCCGGGTCGCGGAAATAGCGGCCGATCTTGCCGAGACGGTCGCTCAGCGCCGCCTCGGCAGCCGCGCGTCGCGGCCCCTCGAGTTCGGCCAGGCTGGTGACGTCGCCGCGGTGGGCGCTGTACCAGGAGATCTTGTCGGCGATGCCGCCGTCCTCGCGGCCCATCACCGGCTCGGCGAACAGGGTGGCCGATTCCGGCCCCAGCTTCTCGCCGAGGAACGCCTTCACCCGTGCATGCATCCGCACCACCGGTCCTCCGGAGGTGCCGAGCGCGTGATAGTCGATGGTCGAGGTCTTGCGGATGTAGCGGGGGTCGGCCATGCAAAAGTCTACCTAAAGGGCACCGATCGAGCCAACGGCCGAGCTTAGCCCGCATTGTGGTGGCAATGAGGCGC
>JBHJOG010000102.1:0-2442 GCA_050329975.1 Alphaproteobacteria bacterium
AGCCTGAGCCAGCCGAGCAGGAAGAAGACGATCGCCCCGCCGATGCCGCCGGCGACGATCACGCCGAGCGCGGTCCGGCCCGCCGCGTCGTCGACCAGCACCCAGGAGCCGGGCAGGCAGGCGGCGACCAGCAGCAGCAGCCCGAGCAGGCCGGCCCCGCGATCGATCAGCACCGCGAAAACGGCGGCGCGCAGCCCGCCGCCGCGGGTCAGCCAGATCCGGATCGCGTCGCCGCCGACCACCGACGGCAGCGTCTGGTTGAAGAAGGTGCTGACCAGCATGATCCAGGCCCGGCGCAGGCCGGGGGTGCGCTCGCCGAGCGCCGCGGCGACCAGGTGCCAGCGCCAGGCGGCGACCAGCAGCTGGACCACCATCAAGGCGGCCGCCGGCAGCAGCCACAGCGGATCGAGGCCCGTCCAGCGCGCCCAGGCGGCATCGAAATCGGTGCCGCGCAGCGCCAGGTACAGCAGCAGCGCGGTGACGGCGAGCTTGCCTGCGAGAGCGATCCACCGCCCCATGCCATGTCCCCGGGCTGCCATGCCGGCGGCGCGATCGCGCAGGCCGCCGCGGCTCGTCTTAGCGAGAGCCGCCGGGTGCCGCAAGGAGGAGCGATTGGCGGGTGCCGATCAGCGCGACGGCTTCACCGTCCAGCCCGCCTGGGTCAGCAGGTTGAGCAGGCCTTCGGGCCCCGGCAGGTGCAGCGCGCCGACGGCGACCAGGTGGGGGCGCGTCTCGAGCAGGGGGATCACCCGCTCCGCCATCCGGTGGTTGCGGTCGACGATCAGCGCGGCGAGCACGCGTTCGCTCAGGCCATCGTCGCCCATGTCCATCTCGCGCAGGGCCACCTCGGCCAGCCCGGCCAGGTCGTCATCCAGATAGCGGTCCATCATCTCGGCGACCATGGCGTCGAGCCGCGGGTGTAAGTCGAGTGCCTGCCCGAGCATCGTCACCTGGTCGGCCTCCGGATGGTCGGCGAAGGCGGCAATCTGCTCCTCGACCGATTCCAGGATCTCGACCGGCATCCGCCGGGCATCGGCTGCGTCGACCAGGCTCTGATCGAACACCGGCGCCCCGCTCGCCATCCGCTCGATCTGCTCGACGGGAACGCTGATCATCAGCGCCGCGCCCCAGGGCGCGAGCCGGGTGAGGAACTCCGCGGGAAGGCCGTAGCCGGCGGCGATCTCTGCCAGCCGGTCGAACTGATCGCCACCGATGATCTCGGGCAGGGTCCGGCCATCGGGCAGCAGCATCGCGTTGATGACGTCGAGCTGGGCGGCGTCGGAGACGTCGACCTCCACCACCAGCGCCCCGGTCTCGTCGAGCCGCTCCAGCGCGCGCGCGATCGCCGGCTGCAGCCGCTCGTCGACGACGTGGATGGTACCGAGCAGGTAGCTGGACTGGCCGCCGCCCGGGGGATCCAGCCGCCACAGCAGGGTTTCGCCGAACCGCGACGTGTCGGCGCCGGCCACCCCCGCCGATGTCGCCAGCACCAGCGCCGCCGCCAGGGCCAGCGCCCGTCTCCAGACTGTGGTGAGTCCCTTCAACCTCGTGCCCCCTTCTGCCGTCCGGTCCGCCTGTCGTCTTCCCGACCCGGCCGGTTCATGTTCGGACGCATTGATGGCAGAAAAACGGTCGGATGGTAACCGGCACGCGCCGCGCGACCGATCCGCGGCGGTCCGATCATCGGCAGCGACCCGGATGCAGGATCGTGCTATGGCCGCCGACCGGAACCAGGGGAGGCCGCCGCACCATGCCGAAGCACGAACTCACCCCGCGCCTGGCCGTCTGGTGGCAGGAGCGGTCGGACGCGATCGGGATCGCCCAGGCGCTGAAGGTGACGTCGCTGCACAGCGAGCAGAGCCCCTACCAGCGAATCGAGATCCTGGACCACGCCGATTTCGGCCGCATCCTGGTGCTGGACGGCTACATCCAGGCCTCCCAGGCCGACGAGTTCATCTATCACGAGATGGCGCTGCACGTGCCGCTGCTCGGCCGCCGGCGGCAGGACGCCTCGGTGCTGATCATCGGCGGTGGCGACGGCGGCGCGCTGCGCGAGGCGCTGGTCCACGACTTCGTCGCCCGGGTGACGATGGTCGAGATCGATGCCCGGGTGATCGCGCTGTCGAACCGGTACCTCCAGGTCAACGGCGACTACGACGACCCTCGGGTGGAGCTGGCGATCGAGAACGCCGCCGATTTCGTCCGCCGGGCGCGGGCCGACGGGCGGGTGTTCGACCTGATCCTGCTCGACCTGACCGAGCCGGTCGGCCCGTCCTCGGTCCTGTTCACCGAGGCGTTCTGCGCCGAGCTGGTCGACCTGGTGTCGCCGACCGGGGTGATCGTCGATTCCGACAGCCTGTTCCTGTCGCGCGGCGGCGGCCGCTTCCTGCAGGAGGTGAGCGGCGGCGGCGAGAACCTGGTCACCGTGATGCAGCGCACGCG
>JBHJOG010000103.1:0-12324 GCA_050329975.1 Alphaproteobacteria bacterium
GTCGAGACGAAGCGGCCGTTGGTCCAGCGCTGCATCATGTCGGCGATGTTGACGACGAAGGAGCCGGCGATCGGGGTCGCCTCGATCCAGCGGCCGGCCCGGTTGCGTACCTCCAGGCCGCCGGTTTCGTCCTGGGCCAGGATAGTGAAGGCGCCGGTGTCGGTGTGCGCTTCCACCCCGAGCACCGCGTCGCGGTCCTGCGGCGGTTGCGGCGGATAGTGCAGCAGCCGCAGCTGGGTCAGCGGCTTTCGGAAGAACTCGCGGAAATGGCCGGGCTCCAACCCGAGCGCGCGGGCGAAGCCGGCGAGCAGGCGGTCGCTGAGACTGGTCATCGCCGTGTAGTAGGCGGTCATCGCCGCCCGGAACTCCGGCGCATCGGGCGGCCAGACATTGGGTCCGTGCATGATGCTGCCTGCGCGCACGTCGGGATCGTCCGGGCCGAGTTCCAGCATCATCTGGAACGCCTCCAGCATCCGCCGCGGCACGCCCGGACCGGTGATCCCCATCGGCACATAGCCGCGGAAGTTCGGCGACCGCGCCACGTCCAGGGCGTCGCGTTCAGGCTGGGGCAGGGCGAAGAACCAGTCGGCGGCGGCGAACACCGCCTCCACCTGGGCGATCGGCACGCCATGGCCGGTGACATAGAAGAAGCCGGCGGTCTCGCAGGCGTCGGCAATGGCGCCAACCGCGCGCTCCAACCCCTGGCCGGCCGGGTCCGCCAGGGGACCGATGTCGATCAGCGGGATCTCGGTGAAGTCTGTCATGGTGCGACGATCCCGCAGCAGGGCTGCCCGGTCAACCGGGCTCTACGCCCGGTCGGCAGGCAGTTCCCGCGGGAAATCGCCGATGATGTGAGGTGGTTCACAAGCGCAGGCGCGGCTCGGCGCCAAATCCAGGCTATCGCAACCGGCCAGATCGGCCAGACCCTGGAGACCAGCCATGTTCGAGATCGCTTCCAAGCTCGCCGCCGCCCTCGTCGTCAGCGCCGCCCTCGTCAGCCCGGCCGTCGCCTCGATCGACACCATCCTGGAGCCGGCCGTGGTGGCGACACCCGCCGACCAGGGCATCGACCTCGCCTACTACTGCGAATATATCATCGTGTGGGACGCGTGGGGCAACGCGTACTACGAGTACCTCTGCTACTAAGCCGCGACGACACGACAGCAGAAAGGGGAGCCATCGCGGCTCCCCTTCGTGCTTCCGGGATCCGGATTTCAGGCCGGGTTCAGGTGTCGAGGAAGCTGCGGAGCTTGCGGCTGCGGCTGGGGTGTTTCAGCTTGCGCAGCGCCTTCGCCTCGATCTGGCGGATGCGCTCGCGAGTGACCGAGAACTGCTGGCCGACCTCTTCCAGCGTGTGGTCGGTGTTCATCCCGATGCCGAAGCGCATCCGCAGCACGCGCTCCTCGCGCGGGGTCAGCGTCGCCAGTACGCGCGTCGTCGTCTCGCGCAGGTTGCCCTGGATCGCGGCGTCGAGCGGCAGGATCGCGTTCTTGTCCTCGATGAAGTCGCCGAGGTGGCTGTCCTCCTCGTCGCCGATCGGGGTCTCGAGGGAGATCGGCTCCTTGGCGATCTTCAGCACCTTGCGGACCTTGTCGAGCGGCATCATCAGCTTCTCGGCCAGCTCTTCCGGCGCCGGCTCGCGGCCGATCTCGTGCAGCATCTGGCGCGAGGTGCGGACCAGCTTGTTGATCGTCTCGATCATGTGCACCGGGATGCGGATGGTGCGCGCCTGGTCGGCGATCGAGCGGGTGATCGCCTGCCGGATCCACCACGTCGCGTAGGTGGAGAACTTGTAGCCGCGGCGGTACTCGAACTTGTCGACCGCCTTCATCAGCCCGATGTTGCCCTCCTGGATCAGGTCCAGGAACTGCAGTCCGCGGTTGGTGTATTTCTTCGCGATCGAGATCACGAGGCGCAGGTTGGCCTCGACCATCTCCTTCTTGGCGACGGTCGCCTCTCGCTCGCCCTGCTGTACGGTCTGGACGATGCGGCGGAACTCGCCGATCTGCAGGCCGACGGCGGCCGAGATCTCGGCGATCTGCTCGCGCAGCTCGGCGATATCGGTATCGTGGCGCTCCGCAAAGGCCGACCAGCCGCGGCCGGTATTCCCGCGGACGCGGTCGGTCCAGTTGGGGTCCAGCTCGCTGCCGAAATGCTCGTCGAGAAAGGCCTGGCGGTCGATACCGCAGCGCATCGCCAGCCGCAGCAGCTGGCCCTCGATGGTCACCAGCCGGCGGTTGCGGCCGTAGAGTTCGTCGACCAGCTGCTCGATGCGCTGATTGTTGAGGTGCACGTCCTCCATCAGCGTGATCAGCTCTTTGCGCAGCTTGGCGTACTTGTCTTCCAGCTTGGCGCCGGTTCCGGTCCCGGCATGGGCCGCTTCCAGACGCTGCTCCTGCAGCTTGTGCAGCTTGGCGTAGGTGGCGGCGATCTGGTCGAAGGTCTCCAGCACCTTCGGCGCCAGCGCCGCTTCCATCGCGGCCAGCGAGATGTTGCCCTCGTCGGCGTCCTCGTCCTCGTCGTCGTCGGGCACCGGGGCGGGCTCGCCGTCCTCGTCCTCATCGCCGGCTCCGCCCTTGGCCAGGTCGTTGGCCGCGCCGTTTGCCGGCACGCCCGCTGCAGGCTTGGCGGCGCCGTTGCCGCGCACGGCCGGCGCATCGGCCGGCGGCAGGGCGGGCGCGGGCGCGCGACCCTCCTCGCCCTCGGCGGTCGGGGCGGCGGCTTGGCCCCCGCCATAGGTCGCGTCGAGATCGATGATGTCGCGCAGCATCATCTTGCCGTCGAGCAGGGCGTCGCGCCAGAACAGCAGGTTGCGGATCGTCAGCGGGCTTTCGCAGATGCCACCGATCATCTTTTCCCGGCCGGCCTCGATGCGCTTGGCGATCGCGATTTCGCCCTCGCGCGACAGCAGCTCCACCGAGCCCATCTCGCGCAGGTACATCCGCACCGGGTCGTCGGTGCGGCCCAGATCTTCGTCGCCGGACTTGGCCTCGAACTTCTCGGGCAGGTCGTCTGCCTTGGCGCCGGCCTCGTCGGTTTCCTCGCCTTCGACCACGTTGATGCCGAGTTCGGACAGCATGGCCAGCGTGTCCTCGATCTCCTCGGCGCTCATCTGGTCGGAGGGCAGGGCCGCGTTGATCTCGTCGTAGGTGACGAAGCCGCGCTCCTTGCCGCGCTGGACCAGCTTCTTGACTGCGGCCGCGGCGTCCATCAGGGGACCATCGCTCTCATCGCGCGATTCGGACGTTTCCGCGTTTGTCGCAGCCTTGCTAGCCATGAAATCCTGCCTTCCTTCTGACGACCGGCCTTCTGACGACCGGGCGTCCGGCGCCCGCCGTCAATCCTGTGTCGCCGTCAATCCTGTGTCGTCCTCGGCCCGGTCACGGAGGATTGTCCCTCGCTGAGCGCGAAGGAATCCCGTTCCTGGGCCGCAAGTGTCTCGATGCGACGAAGCGACTCGGCCGTAAAGTCGGTGCGAAACTCGGCTTTGGCCTGTTCCTTTGCCATCCGAACCTCCGACGTTTCCAGGCCCTGAAAACACGAATGCCATCCACGCAACGCCTCGTCCGCCGTCGCCCGAGGCGCAGCGAACTTTGCGTGCACGTAGATCCGCTGGGTCGTCAGCCCGTCTATCACCTGGCCTAGCCCGTGCGCACGTAAGTGGCGATACATTGCCGTCGTGTCAATCCCCGCTGCGCCGCTTTCCCCGGCGTCTGGCCGCGCTGCCACACCGGCCGGGTCGTCGGCACTCCGCTCGGCGAGCCAGCCGCACAGCGCGTCGCGCAGGCGCGACAGGTCCGGGTCGTCGACCGCGAGCGCAGACAGCGGCTCATAGACCTGGTCGCCGATGTCGGGATGGTTGAGAACCGTGGCGAGCAGGATACGCGTGGCGTGCAGGCGTGCCGACGGCGGGCGGGCGCGGGGGCCGCTGCGCTCGACCACCATCCCGCCGGCACTGCCGGCGGGGCTGGCGCGCCGGCTGAACCTCCTGGCCTCCCGCTTGACGCGCAGGGCGCCGTAGAGCCGGTCGCGCAGCATCTGGTCGTAGTGCTGGCGGACGGTCGGATCGGCGATCCGGCTGGCTTGCCGGCGCAGATCGGCCTGCAGGGCGGCCCGCTGTTCCGGCGTGTCGATGCGCCGGTTCGCCAGCGCGCTCTGCCAGACCAGGTCGATCAGCGGGCGGGTATCGGCGATCGCGCGGGCCAGCCCGGCCGGGCCGGCGGTGCGCAGCAGGCTGTCCGGGTCCTCGCCTGGCGGCAAGGTGACAAAGCGTAGAGACTTGCCCGGCAGCAGCAGCGGCAGCGCGCGGTCGGCGGCGCGGGCGGCGGCGCGCTGCCCTGCCGGGTCGCCGTCGAAGCAGAGCACCGGCTCGTCGGCCATGCGCCAGAGCAGCGCCAGCTGCCGCTCGGTCATCGCGGTGCCGAGCGGGGCCACCGCGTGCGGCAATCCGGCGCGGCTCAGCGCGATCACGTCCATATAGCCCTCGACCGCGATCACCGTGCCCGCCGCGCGGGCGGCGGCTCGGGCGGCGCCCAGGTTGTAGAGCTGGGCGCCCTTGTGAAAGATCTCGGTGTCGGGCGAGTTCAGGTACTTGGCCGGCGCATCGCCGAGGGCGCGGCCGCCGAAGCCGACGATGCGGCCGCGCTCGTCGGCGATCGGGAACATCACGCGCTCGAAGAAATAGTCGCGCAGCGGGCCGCCGTCGTCCGGCCGCTTCGCCAGCCCGGCAGCGACCAGCTGTTCCTCGCTCGCACCCGCGCGGGCGAGGGCCGCGCGCAGCGCGCCCCGGGCATCGGGCGCATAGCCCAGCCGGAAGGCGGCGATGCTGTCGGGCCCCAGCCCGCGGCCGGCGAGATAGGCGCGCGCCGCCGCGCCCTCCGGGCCGGCAAGGGCCTTCTGGAACCAGGCGCAGGCCGCCTCCAACACCTCGTGCAGGGACTGGCGGCGGGCGGTCGCCGCCTTGTCCTCCACGGTCTCGACCGGCAGCGCCAGGTTGGCGTCGGTGGCGAGCCGGCGGACGGCGTCGGGAAAGGCCAGCCCCTCGGTTTCCATCACCCAGTCGATCACGCTGCCATGCGCGCCGCAGCCGAAGCAGTGATAGAAGCCCTTGCTGTCGCTGACGGTGAAGGACGGGGTCTTCTCGCTGTGGAACGGGCATAGCCCGCTGCTTTCGCTGCCGTTGCGCCGCAACTGGACCCGGCGGGCGACATAGTCGCTCAATTGCAGCCGGTCGCGCAGCTCCTGCAGGAAATCGGGGGCGAAATTCGCCATCAGGTGGTCCAGGCCGATCGTCGAGGCCGGTCAGTCGGGAGCCGGCGATCCTATGGAAGGCGCCGGCAGCAGAGTCGGCCCACCGGACCGTCTCAGGCTAGCCGTTCGCGCAGCAAACCGCACGCCTTTCGCGCGTCCATCCGCCCGTGATAGCGCTCCTGCATCACCGTCATCACCCGGCCCATGTCTTTCGGGCCCTTGGCGCCGAGCTCGCCGACCAGGGATTCGATCACCCCGCCGAGCTCGCCTTCGTCCAGCTGTTCCGGCAGGAACCGGGCGATCACGGCGATCTCCTCACGCTCCTGCTCGGCCAGCTCCAGCCGACCGCCCTTCTCGTAGAGGTCGATGCTCTCCTGGCGCTGAGCGATCATCGTGTTCAGCATCGCCACGACGTCCTCGTCCCGGACGCCTTCCTGTCGGCCCTTGATCCGGGCGCACACGTCGCGGTCGGCGACCGCCGTCAGGATGAGGCGGATCGTGGCAACCGCGCGATCGTCGCCGGCTTCCACCGCCAGGTTCAATGCATCCTGTATCCGCTCGCGCAACATGGCACGCCCCCCTCGTGGCCGCAGAAAGTACACGGAACCACGCCTGGATGTCGACTCAGTTGAAATCGCTTAACGTATTGGTATTAAGAAACAATTTACCGTGCTGAAATTCCTGCAGCGGCACGACATTTGCACTGGTCTCCCGCCTGATCCGCCGACCTTCCCCGGAACCGGCCGTCGGCCCGGCCCGCATCTCCCGGGACGGCAGGGAGATGATCTGGGGCGCGTCGGCCACCCGAGCAAGGGCTGCAAGAACTCCAACATGAACGTTTGTTCATGTCAATCGCACCCGAATCACGTGGCCGTGTGCTAGGCGTGCGCTGGCGAGTTGCATCGCCGTGCCCCACGTTCTAGAAGCACAGCCGCGCCGGACAGTGGCCCGGCTCCCTCCATGGCAAACGGCCGTTCATGACTGTCATCACATCCGAGCTCGACGTTCGCGAACCCGCCGCGCCCCCCGGCGCAACCGCCGTCCTCGTTCTGGCCGACGGCAGCCTGGTCTGGGGCCGCGGGCTGGGTGCGGCGAGAACGGCGGTCGGCGAGATCTGCTTCAATACCTCGATGACCGGCTACCAGGAGATCCTGACCGATCCGAGCTACGCCGGGCAGATCGTCACCTTCACCTTCCCGCACATCGGCAATGTCGGCGCCAACCTGGAGGACGTGGAATCCAGCGGTGCGGCTGCTGCCCGCGCCTGCATCCTCAGGATGGGCATCACAGAGCCCTCCAACTATCGCGCCGCCCGCCATTTCGACGACTGGCTGAAGGCCCGCGACCTGGTCGGCATCGCCGGCGTCGACACCCGCGCGCTGACCCGCCGGATCCGTGACCGCGGCGCCCCCAACGGCGTCCTCGCCTGCGATCCTCACGGCCGGTTCGACCTTGCCGCCTTGCGCGCGCAGGCGGCGGCCTGGCCGGGGCTGGAGGGCATGGACCTGGCGCTGGAAGCGAGCTGCACCCAGACCTATCGCTGGGACCAGTCGCGCTGGGCGTGGAACCGGGGCTACGGCACGCTGACCGAGCCGAAGCGGCACGTGGTCGCCATCGACTACGGCGCCAAGCATAACATCCTGCGCTGCCTCGCCGATCTCGGCTGCGCGGTGACGGTGGTGCCGGCGACGGCGACCGCCGAGGAGGTGATGGGCCACGAGCCCGACGGCATCTTCCTGGCCAACGGCCCAGGCGACCCGGCCGCCACCGGCGTCTACGCGGTGCCGGTGATCCAGGCGCTGATGGAGAGCGGCAAGCCGATGTTCGGCATCTGCCTCGGCCACCAGCTGCTGGCGCGCGCGGTCGGCGCCCGCACCAGCAAGATGGCCAACGGCCATCGCGGCGCCAACCACCCGGTGAAGGACCTGGCGACCGGCATCGTCGAGATCACCAGCCAGAACCACGGCTTCGTCGTCGAGGCCGGGAGCCTGCCGGCGGAGGCCGAGCTGACCCATATCTCGCTGTTCGACGGCTCGGTCGAAGGCTTCCGGCTGAAGGACCGTCCGGTGTTCGCGGTGCAGTACCACCCCGAGGCCAGCCCCGGGCCGCACGACAGCCACTACCTGTTCAAGCGCTTCGTCGCGCTGATCGACGGGTAACCCGGATCGCGGCGGTGATGATGCGTTGGATGCTCGCCGCGCTCCTCGGGATGCTCGCCGCCTGCGAGACAGTCCCGGCCAATCCGACGGTCTGGACCACCGGCGACCTCGCCCGCGCCATCGAGACCAACCTCGCTCGGGTCGGGAACGAAGTCGGCGGCGACTGGGCCCAGGCGGGGACCGGCTGCGCGGCGCCGCTGCTGGCCATGAGCCTGGGTCCCGACCGGCCGCCCTTCATGCCCGACGTTGCCGCGCTCGCCGCCCTGGTCCCTGGCGCCGAACTCGCCTACGAGCGCCGGGTCGCCGACGAGCAGGTCTACAGGCTCGGCGCCCCCGGCAGCGGCCCCGGCGCCGCAATGGCGACCATCGTCCGCGACCTGCGCACCGACGGAATCATCTGGCGTCGTCCCGACGGCGACGAGATGCGACTGTTCCCCACCTACCTCTCGTTCGAGAGCGGCCGGCTGAGCCTGTTCCTCGACGACGACGCGCTGCGGATCCAGGTGGGCGGCGCCTCGCTGCTGGAGTTCGAGCGCTGCGGGTGAGCGCCCGCCTCTGTTCCGTCGCAAGTCCGCACTGCATCTGCCACAGTCGAACGCGACGTGCTCTCCGGTAGGCCGAAAGGCCTGCCGCCGATTCTGCGTGGTCCTTTCCATCGTTCGTTCGCGCCATTGCCGGCCGAAAACCAGGGGAGCCCGATCATGATGACACCAGCTTCGCGTCTGCTCAAACGTGCCGCGCTCGCCATCGGAGCGGCGCTGTCGCTCACCGCTCCGGCTGCGGCCGACCCGTCGCTCTACGGCGATACGCTGATGTGGCGGCTGGAGCCGCCCGGCGGCGGCGAGCCGAGCTACATGGTCGGCACCATTCATCTGGCCGACGCGCGGCTGCAGCCGTCCATCGACCGCGCGATCGAGCGCCTGCGCGAGACCGGTGCGCTGGTGGTCGAGACCGACATGTCGGACGCCGCCCTGGCCGACATCGTGGCGGCGATGATGCTGACCAACGGCCGCACCCTGCCGGACGTTATCGGCGAGGCGCAGTTCGCCCGCCTGATGGTGATCGCCGAGGACTACGGCATACCGGAGGAGGGGCTGCTCCCGTTCGCCCCCTGGGCGGTCGCCATGATGCTCAGCGTTCCGGCCGATCAGCTGGAGGCGATGGCCACTGGCGACGGCGTGTTCGACCAGCGCCTGATCGCGTCGGCCCAGGCCTGGACGCTCCCGGTCGAGACCCTGGAGCCGACCGAGGAGCAGATCGCCGTGATGTCCGGCTATTCCGAAACGGAGCAGGTGGCGATGCTGACCGCCACCATCGAGGTTCACCCGCAGCTCCATGAGATCCTGAACGAGATGCTCGACGCCTATCTGGCCGACGACCTGGCCGGCCTTGCGAGTGTCGCCATGCAGCAGTACGAGTCCGGCGATGCGCAGACCGACCGGGTGCTCGATGCGCTGATCACCGAGCGCAACCATCGGATGGCGGCGCGGGTAATCCCGATGCTGGAGCAGCGCCCGCATCTGATCGCCATCGGCGCGATGCACCTGCCCGGTCCCGACGGCGTGCTCAACCTGCTGGCTGAGCAGGGCTGGACGGTGGTTCCGGCCGAACAGTGACCCGAAGGACATGGTGGATCCTGATTTCGGGGCGGCGGATTTCCTGGCGGCCCATGCCGGGGCGAAGGTCTGCTTCTGGTACGCCGGCGGCGGCGGGGATCCCAGGGATGTGCCGAAAGGCCGGTTCGACCTGACGCTGCGCGAAGCCCTCGACGTGGTGCGCAACAGTTCCGACCTCTATTTCTACGATATCGACCTGCGCATCGACGGCACCGACATCCGCCTGGGGCGGGCGCGGATCGAGTCCCTGCTCGCGGCGGCATCCCCGACCCGCCAGGAGGGGTGAGTGGAGGTTTCGGCGGGCACCCGGCTGTCGCCTTGCGCCGCGCGCGGGGCGGCGCTATGAGGTCGGCTGACGCGGAATCGCGACAGGTGCACGCCTGCATGGCAAGTTGGGGACGGGAAATGGCGGGGCGGATCGCTCTGAAGGGCATGATCGGCGTCATCGCCGTCCCGGAGGTGCCCAGTCGTTTCACGCACCACCATTCATGCGGCCGCGGGACTCGCTGGCAAACGGAGCACGTCCACGGCACAGCGGAGGCTGGTGCGTGACGCTGGCGGTGGAGCAGCCGGCGACCGGCGTGGCGCCGCAGATCGATCCGCTCGCCCTGTCCCTCTCGCCCCGCAAGCAGGCGTTGCGCGCGCTGGTCGAGCGGCTGGCCGGCGGGTACGAGCGCTGGCGGCGGCGGAACTGGTATTTCCACCGAGAGGACGCCCGCTACATGCGATTCCTGGTGCCTGACGACGCGTCGGTGCTGGAGCTCGGCTGCGGCGCCGGCGACCTGCTGGCGGCGGTGCAACCGGCGCGCGGGGTCGGCGTCGACTTCAGCCCGGCGATGCTGGCGCTGGCCCGCGCGCGGCATCCGGAGTTGGAGTTCCACCTCGGTGACGTCGAGGCGCTGGACCGGGTGCCCGGCGTTGCGGGCCGGTTCGACGTGATCCTGCTTTCCGACACCATCGGCGCGCTCGACGACTGTGTCAGCACCCTGAACCAGCTGCACCGTTTCGCCGACCACCGGACGCGGGTGATCGTCAGCTATTATTCGCGGGTGTGGGAGCCGATCTTCCGGCTGGCGGCGTGGCTGCGGCTGAAGCAGCCCAGCCGACAGCAGAACTGGCTGTCGTCCGACGACATCGCCAACCTGCTCTATCTGGCCGATTTCGAGGTGATCAAGCGCGAGTGGCGGCTGCTGGCGCCGCGGCACATGCTGTGGTTCGGCCGCTTCGTCAACCGCTTCGTGGCACCGCTGCCGGGCATCCGCCGGCTCTGCCTGCGCAACTATGTGGTCGCCCGGCCGCAGCCGCACGGCTCGCTCGGCCGGCTGTCGGCGACCGTGCTGGTCCCCTGCCGCAACGAGCGCGGCAACATCGAGCCGGCGATCGCCCGGCTGCCGGCGTTCTGCGACGACATCGAGGTGATCTTCGTCGAAGGCGGCAGCAAGGACGGCACCTGGGAAGAGATCCAGCGGGTGATCGCCGCCTATCCGGACCGCGACATCAAGGCGCTGAAACAGCCCGGCAGGGGCAAAGGCGACGCAGTGCGCACCGGCTTCGCCGCCGCCCGCGGCGACGTGCTGGCGATCCTCGACGCCGACCTGACCATGCCGCCGGAAGACCTGCCCAAATACTACCAGGCGCTGGTCAGCGGCAAGGGCGAGTTCATCAACGGCACCCGCCTGGTCTATCCGATGCAGCAGCAGGCGATGCGAACCCTCAACCTGATCGCCAACCACGCCTTCTCGATCCTGTTCTCCTACCTGCTGAACCAGCGCTACACCGACACCCTGTGCGGCACCAAGGTGCTGCTGCGCGAGGACTACCGGCGGATCGCCGCCAACCGCGGCTATTTCGGCGAGTTCGATCCGTTCGGCGACTTCGACCTGATCTTCGGCGCCGCAAAGCTCAACCTGAAGACGGCCGAGGTACCGATCCGCTACGCCAGCCGCGCCTATGGCGAGACCCAGATCTCCCGCTTCCGCCACGGCTGGCTGCTGGTCCGGATGGTGCGCTTCGCCTTCATGAAGCTGAAGGCGCTGTGACCCCGGCCGGAATGGCGGCGGGGGCTCGCGACCTCGCCGGCTACCGCGACCGCTGGCTCGCCAAGCCGGTGCTCAGGGCACTCTACACCGACATGTACCGGCGGATGGCTGCGGAGCTGGCGCCGGGCCCGACGCTGGAGTTGGGCGGCGGCTCGGGCAATTTTGCCAGCTTCGCCCCCGATGTGATCGCCACCGACATCATTGCCGCGCCCTGGCTGGATGCGGTGTGCGATGCCCAGCAGCTGCCCTTCGCCGACGGCTGCTTCGCCAACATCGTGCTGTTCGACGTGCTGCACCATGTCGAGCGCCCGGTCCGCTTCCTGCGCGAGGCGGCCCGCGTGCTGCGGCCTGGTGGGCGGATCGTGTTGTGCGAGCCGGCGATCACGCCGCTGAGCGGGCTGTTCTACCGCTTCCTGCACCCGGAACCGGTGGCGATGCGGGCCGATCCGCTGGCCGACGGGCCGCTGACCCCCGGCCGTGACCCCTATGACGCCAACCAGGCGATCCCGACCCTGCTGTTCCGCCGCCGCGGGCACGCGGCGTTGGCCGACGCAGTGCCGGCGCTGCGGCTGCTCCGGCAGCAGCGGCTGTCGCTGCTGGCCTATCCGCTGTCCGGCGGGTTCCGCTCGTGGACCCTGGTGCCGGCGGCGGCGGTGCCGGCCCTGCTGCGGGCGGAGGACGTGCTGCTGCCTCTGCTCGGGCCGCTGATGGCCTTTCGTCTGCTGGCCGTTGTCGAGCGCCTGGGCGAGGCCGGGGCGACATGACCCGGCAGGCGATCCGGCGCCCGGCGCTGCTGGTTCTCGCCCTCGCCTTCGCGGTGCGGGCGGCCTATGCGCTGGCGATGTATGCGATCGACGGCGACGCGGCGCTGCGCGCGCCGGATTCGACCGGTTTTGCCATCGCCGCGCGCGCATTCGTCGCCGGCGCAGCCGAGGGCAGTCTGCACGGCTGGGACTGGCTCGGCCTCGAGCTCGACCGGATGCCGATCCCGGCGTGGCTGATGAGCCTGTGTTTCGCTCTGTTCGGCGAGGGCCACCTGCTCGGCTACGTGCTGGTGCAGGGCGCGATCGACGCCGTCACCTGCGTGGTGATCGCCGCGATCGCCGGTGCGATCCGCCCTGGCCTCTACTGGCCGGCGGCACTGTGCGCGATCCTGAACCCGACGATGGTGGTGGTCGCCGGCATCTACCTGACCGACACCGTGTTCCTGCTGTTCTGCGCTCTGATGTTCCTCGGCGTCTGGCGCTGGGTGGGGGCGGC
>JBHJOG010000104.1:0-23082 GCA_050329975.1 Alphaproteobacteria bacterium
GTCTGCATAGGGCGAGTCTTGTGGCACAACCTCCATCGCCATCGACGTGCCAGTCGTCTGCATTTGACGGAGTCTGTCCAAATTGTCATTCTGCGCCCAACCAGTGGAAGCAGTCAGACCAGCGATGGCAGTTGCCAGTAGCAGCGTTCTTCTCATCGCGTCCTCCCGTTCGATTTCTTGGCCGTTCGGAGGGCGCAGGCGCGCTCTTGTCTCCGGCGGCCTTGTTTTGCCGGTCAACCGGCGCCCCTATTCTAGCGCCAAAGTGGAAACAGTTCCAACGGGATTAGATTTTCGGGCATTGCTGCCGGACCTGCGCCGCCGGCGCTATCCGAGTCCGGGGTCCAGAAAGCGGTGGATGGCCTGGACCACGACCGAGCCCTCGCCGACGCCGGAGGCGACGCGCTTGACCGAGCCGGACCGCACGTCCCCGACCGCGAACACCCCGGGCTGGCTGGTCGCATAGGGCGAGCCCTGTTCCCCGGTGAGGACGAAGCCCTTGCCGTCGAGGGTGACGCAGCCGCGAAGCCATTCGGTGTTCGGCGCGGCACCGATCATCACGAACAGGTTGCGGATCGGCTTGGCCACGGTCTCGCCGGAGTCACGGTGGCTCCAGGCAACCGCCCGCAGCACGTCCCCTCCGATTAGGGTAGTGATCTCGGTCCGGGCGTGCAGGGTGATCTTCGGCGAAGCCTCGATGCGCTCGATCAGGTAGCGCGACATGGTGTCGGCGAGCCCGCTGCCGCGGACGAGGACATGCACATGGTTGCAGGTCCGCGACAGGAACACCGCCGCCTGGCCGGCCGAGTTGCCGCCGCCGACCACGATGGTCTCCTCGAACCGGCAGAGCTCGGCTTCCATGGCGGTTGCGGCATAGTGAATGCCCTGCCCCTCGAAGCGCTCGTAGCCCGGCACGTCGAGCTTGCGGTAGCGCGCGCCGGTGGCGATCACCACCGCGCGCGCCGACAGCACCTGACCGTCCTCGAGCGCCAGCCGGTAGGGCGCCCGGTCGCAGTCAAGCGATACCACCTGCCGCGACAGCGCGAAGCGGGCGCCGAACTTCTGCGCCTGCACATGAGCGCGGCCAGCGAGCGCCGGGCCGGAGATGCCGGTGGGGAAGCCCAGGTAGTTCTCGATCTTCGAGCTGGTCCCCGCCTGGCCGCCAGGCGCGGTGCTCTCGACGACGATCGTGTCGAGTCCCTCCGAAGCGGCATAGACCGCCGCCGCCTGGCCCGCCGGACCGGCGCCGACGACCGCGAGGTCGTGGACGTGGTCCGGGCTGATCGCCGAGGTGAGGCCGAGCGCGTCGGCCAATGCGGGCGTTTCCGGATTGGCGATGACCCGCCCGTCGTGGATCACCGCCGGCAGCTGATCGGCGCCGATCGCATAGCCGCCGATGAGGTCGGCCGCCGCGGGGTCGCTATCGCTGTCGACCAGCCGGTGCGGGTAGTTGTTGCGGGTGAGGAACCGCTGCAGCCGGATGGTGTCGAGGCCGTGCCCCGGCCCGAGCAGCACGACGCCGCCCTGGGCGTGCCGGACCAGCCCGACGCGCCGGAGAATGAAGGCGCGGGTGATCACCTCGCCGATGTCCGGCTCGGCCGCGATCAGGCGATGGAAGTCCGGGCGACGGACCCGGATCAGCCGGCTGTCGGTTCCGGTCCGGCCGCTGACCAGGATCTGCCGGTCGTTGAACAGGTCGAGTTCGCCGGTGAACTGGTGCTCGCCATGCACAGTGAAGACGTTCGGATGGCCGCAGGCGTCGTAGTCGAAGATCTCGACCGCGCCCTCCAGCACCAGGAAGAAATCGACGCTCCGCTCGCCGCGCTGGAAGATGATGGCACCGGCCGGCTGTGCCTCCTCGGTCCCGAAGGCGGCCATGCGGGCGACCATGTCTGCGTCCAGCCGGGGAAAAGTCTGCGCGGCCCGCTCATAAGGGTCGGTCGGATCAACCGGTGGCTGTGACGCTGGTACCGAATCCATCGCCGCATTTAACCATCGGCCCGGTGCAATACAATCGCGCCGTTGCTCGATGCGGGCAGCCGGCGCGCGTTGCCCGGGCGCAGCGGCTCATGGTAGCGTCCGCGCCACTTTGCAGGCAGGGGGACGATGGGTGGCGGGACGTGGCGCGACAGAGGAATCCGGGCCGGGCGCGGCCGAAACCGCCGAGATCGTTCCGACCGCAATCGATATCCGCGGCCTCTCGCTCACCTTCCAGGCCGGCGACCAGTCCGTCCACGCTCTCTCCGACATCGACCTGGCGATCGACCGCGGCGAGTTCGTCTCGCTGATCGGCCCATCGGGCTGCGGCAAGACCACGCTGATGCGCGTCATCGCCGACCTCGAGCGGCCTAGCAGCGGCAGCATCCGGGTGTTCGGCGGCGACCCCCGGCAGGCGCGGCTCGACCGGGTGTACGGCTACGTCTTCCAGGCGCCCACCCTGCAGGCCTGGCGCACGGTCGAGCGCAACGTCGAGCTTCCGCTCGAGATCATGGGCATGCCGGCGGCCGAGCGCCGGCAGCGCAGCCACAGCCGGCTGGAGATGGTCGGGCTGACCGGCTTCGAGCGCAAGTACCCATGGCAGCTGTCCGGCGGGATGCAGCAGCGCGTGTCGATCGCGCGCGCACTTTCCTTCGATCCCGACCTGCTGCTGATGGACGAGCCGTTCGGCGCACTCGACGAGATCACCCGCGACCATCTGAACGAGGAGCTGCTGAGGCTTTGGGCCCGGACCGGCAAGACCGTGATCTTCGTCACCCACTCGATCGCGGAGGCGGTCTTCCTCTCGACCAGGATCGTGGTCATGAGCCGGCGCCCCGGCCGGATCATCGACGTGATCGACTGCAACCTCCCCGCCGACCGGGATCTAGCCATCCGCGACGCACCCGAGTTCCTGGACGTGGCGGCGAAGGTGCGGCGCGGCCTGCGCGACAGCCACAGCTATGACGACTGAGGCAGTCGGTCCCGCCGCAGTGCCGGCGATGCGCCGCGTCGCGGGCAACAGTCAGGCGGCTGCGCTCCTGGTGGTCCTGAGCGGGCTGATCGTCATCTGGTACCTCGTCGCAATTCCCGTGAACGGGGCGCAACTGGAGGACCTGTATGCGCGGATCGATCCCGACCGCAGCTTCAGCTTCGAGGAACGGCTGACCGCGACCTGGGACAGCAACCGCCCGATGCTGCCGACGCCCGACCTGATCGTCGCCGACTTCTTGGAGTCGGCCACCGCCTCCTCGATCACCAGCAGGCGCAACATCCTGTATCATGTCGGCGTGACGGCGGGAGCGACCGCCCTCGGCTTCGCGCTCGGCGCCCTGCTCGGGGTCGCGCTGTCCGTCGGCCTGGTCCAGCTGCGCACGCTCGACGCCAGCCTGATGCCATGGCTGATCGCCTCGCAGACCATCCCGATCCTCGCCATCGCGCCGATGGTGGTGGCCGTGCTCGGCACCATCGGGCTGACCGGGCTGGCGCCGAAGGCGGCGATCTCGATGTATCTCTGCTTCTTCCCGGTGACCGTCGGCATGGTCAAAGGCCTTCGCGCGCCCGACCGGCTGGCGCTGGACCTGATGCGGACCTACAGCGCCACAGGGCGCGACGTGCTGTTCAAGCTGCGGTTCCCGTGCGCAATGCCGTACCTGTTCGCGAGCCTGAAGGTCGCGATCGCGCTCGGTCTGGTCGGCACCATGGTGGCCGAGCTGTCCACCGGCGGCCAGGCGGGCCTCGGCGGCAGGCTGCTCACCGCCTCCTATAACGGGGACATGATCCACATGTGGACGGCGCTGGTTACGTCCTCGCTGCTCGCGGTCTTCCTGGTCTTCCTGGTCGGCCGCGTCGAACGCCTGCTGGCGGCATGGGCGCCGGCCACCGAACGCAAGGACTGACCGCGAGATGCAGGATACTCGCACCGGCCGGCTGTGGGACATCGTGGCGGCGGCCCTGGCGGTTCCGTTCATGGTCTCGCTGGCGCTGACCCCGACCGGGGACGATCCCGCGGGCCTGAGCGCGATCCTGCTGGCGCAGATTGCGGCCGGCGTCACCCTGGCGGCGATCGCGCTGCTCCTCATCTTCCGATCCGGGACGAGCCGGTCGCTGCGGGTCACCGTCGCCGTTCTCGCTGCGGTCGGGGCCGCCGCCCCGCTGTTCGCGCTGCGGGCCGGCGGGCCCGGCTCCGCGAGCCTCCCCCTTTGGCTGTACATGGCCGGCTACACGGTCCTGCTGTGGCGCTGCCTGGCCCTGCTGGCGGCGGCCGACATGCCGAGGCTGGTTTCCCGCGGCCTGGTGGCCGCGGTCTTTGGTGTTGCGCTGCTCTGGTACTGGCAGGTGATCGTGGTCGGATTCGACATCCCGCATGCGCTGCTGCCGCCGCCTTCCGGAATCGGCGACGCGCTCGCCGCCCAGACCCGACTGCTGTGGAACGACTTCCGCGTCACCTTTTTCCTGTCGGTGCTGCCGGGCTTCGCAATCGGCTCGCTCGCGGGCTTCCTGTTCGCCCTCGTCATCGACGGACGACCCTTCCTTGCCCGCGGCCTGCTGCCGCTGGGCAGCGCCTTCAGCGCGATCCCGATCGTCGCGGTGGCGCCGATCATGATCATGTGGTTCGGCTCCGGGGCGGAATCGAAGGCGGCGGTCGTCGTGCTGATGACGTTCTTCCCGATGATGGTGAACACGCTGGGCGGGCTCAACACCGTCGACCGGATGGAGCTCGACCTGATGTACTCTTACGGCGCCGGCTACTGGACGCGGCTGGCCAAGCTGCGCCTGCCGACCGCCCTGCCCTTCATCTTCAATGCGCTGAAGATCAACGCGACCCTGGCGATGATCGGCGCCATCGTTTCGGAGTTCTTCGGTTCGCCGCTGGCGGGGATGGGCTTCCGGATCAGCGCCATGATCGGCCGGCTGAACCTGGAGATGGTCTGGGCGACGATTGCGGTGGCCGCGGTCGCCGGCTCCCTGTTCTACGGGATCTGGGCGGTGCTGGAGCGCGTGTTCACGTTCTGGCATCCGGCCCAGCGCCGGTAGGCCCGACTGCATCAGATCGCCACTTTGCCAGCCGTTGCAGTTGGCGTAAGACTGGCCCGAGGCCACAAACGGCCCCGGTGCCGGGGGCAGGCGGCCCGGACCAACAAACGAGGGAGACATCAGATGCGGAAACTCGCGTTGCTCGCGACCGTGTTCGGCGCAGTGGGGATTGCCGGCGCGGCGCAGGCCCAGGACGATTTCACGCTGCAGCTGAAGTGGGTCACTCAGGCTCAGTTCGCCGGCTATTACTACGCCCTGGAGAACGGCTACTACGAAGACGAAGGGCTCAACGTCACCATCAACCCCGGCGGACCGGACGTGAACCCGATCCAGGTGCTGATCGGCGGCGGCGCCGACGCGACGGTCGAGTGGCTCGGCAACCCGCTGGCCACCCGCGAGGCGGGCACCCCGATCGTCAACATCGCCCAGTTCTACACCCGGTCGGGCCTGGGCCTGACCTGCCCCGCGTCGAGCGGCATCCAGACACCGGAGGACCTGGCCGGACACAAGGTCGGCACCTGGTTCTTCGGCAACGAGTATCCGACCTTCGCTTTCCTGAACAACCTCGGTTTCAGCTACCAGGGCGAGGAGCCGGACGTGGAGGTGGTCAAGGTCGGCTTCAACGTCGATCCGCTGCTGAACGGCGAGGTCGATTGCATCACCACCATGACCTACAACGAATACTACCAGATCCTGGAGGCCGGCTTCACGCCCGAGGACCTCGTCGTGTTCCAGTACGAGGACTACGACGCCTCGGTGCTCGAGGACGGCCTTTACGCGCTTGAATCGAGCCTGGAGGACCCGGCGATGCGGGACAAGCTGGTCCGCTTCGTGCGTGCCAGCATCCGCGGCTGGACCGACGCCGCGGCCGATCCGGAAGGCGCGGTCGACGCCGTGCTGGAGAATGACGAGACCGGCCTGAGCCAGTCGATGGACAAGCAGATCTACGGCATGCAGCAGGTCGCGCTGCTGGTCGACACCGGCGAGGCGCCGGTCGGCTATCTCGATCCGGCGGCGTTCGACCGGTCGGTCGACGTGCTGCTGCTCGGCGGCGGCGATGCCCCTGTCATCACCGCACGGCCGGAGGGCGCTTATACCCACGAGATCTACGAGGCGGCGGCAGCCGAGTAGGGCAGCCCTGCATAGCCACAGGCAGCGAAGCACCGTCGGCCGCCGACTCGGCCGACGGTGCTTTCCGCTGCCCAACGATCCAGTACGAGGAGAGTCGCGACGATGGCGATCGTGAAGGCCGGACTGATTCAAATGGGACTGAAGGGCGATACCTCGATGTCGCCGGACCAGATTCGCGACAAGATGATCGAGGCGCACATCCCGTTGATCGAGGAGGCCGGGCGGCAGGGCGTGCAGGTGCTCTCGTTCCAGGAGGTCTTCACCCAGCCCTATTTCTGTCCGTCGCAGGACGTCAAATGGTACGCGGCTTGCGAGCATATCCCAGACGGGCCGACGACCAAGCTGATGCAGGATTATGCCCGGAAGTACAGCATGGTCGTCGTGGTGCCGATCTACGAGGAGGACATCACGGGCGTCTACTACAACACCGCAGCCGTCATCGACGCCGACGGCAGTTACCTCGGGAAATACCGGAAGACGCATATTCCGCAGGTTTCGGGATTCTGGGAGAAGTTCTTCTTCAAGCCTGGCAATACCGGCTTCCCGGTTTTCGAGACCGCCTATTGCCGGCTGGGCGTCTATATCTGCTACGACCGGCACTTCCCCGAAGGCTGGCGGGCGCTGGCCCTCAACGGAGCCGAGTACATCGTCAATCCGTCGGCCACGGTGGCAGGCCTGAGCCAGTATCTCTGGGAACTGGAACAACCCGCATCCGCAGTGGCCAACGGCTGCTACATCGGTGCCATCAACCGGGTTGGCACCGAAGCCCCCTGGAACATTGGAAAGTTCTACGGATCGAGCTACGTCGTCAATCCACGCGGGAAGATCATCGCCCAGGGATCCGAAGACAAGGACGAGCTTGTGGTGGCAGAGATGGACATGGATCTGGTCCGCGAGGTGCGAAACCTATGGCAGTTCTTCCGCGACCGTCGCCCCGAAACCTATGACGATCTGGTCGAAATGCGCTAGGTGTCGCCACCGGGACGCCAACCTCTCGCCACATTCCGTCGCCATATCAGTCTGCGGCGGCACGGGGGAACCGTAAGGACCGTAACGATGGCTCGCAGAATCTACTTGGCCGCCCTGGCAGCGGCGGGCGCCGTGGCCGGTTTCAGTGCACCGGCCGCCGCGTTCCAGTTCGAGAACGGCACCATCTGGCCGCTCGCGGTCGGGATCAACGGCGGGCCGGCGCAGGTGGTACCGGCAGAGGACGTCGCCTTCCTGTTCCGGGGCCAATGCCCCAACGGCTGCCAGCTCAACATCGCCGTCGCGGACCCTGCCCGGGCAGGCACGGTGATCAGCGGTGCGGCTGGCCAGCCCACCGCCATCCTGGGCAACGGCGACCCGGTGATCGTGCGCGTCCGGCAGGAACGTGGCGGCATCACGGTCGAGGTCGTCGGCGACGCCACCGCCAGCCTCGTTGCCCCACCGACAGGCGGCGTCCTGGTTCCGCCCGCCGGCACCTTGCCGGCGACGCCGCCCACCGCGCCCGTGGCCGGCGCGCCGCAGGGTACGGTGCCGGCGCTGACTCCTCCGCCGCCGATCGGATCCCCGCCCCAGTTTACCGGGCCCCCGCCGGCGACCACTGTCGAGCCGAGCACAACGCCCTCGGGGCCTTCCGGGTTCGTGCCGCCGCCGCCGCCGCCGGAGTATTCCAACTAGCAAGGCCGCTTGCCATGCCCCGGTTCGTTAACGAACTGGCGGATTCCGGCCCATGCGTTCGGGATTTGGCAAGGATTTCGGCTTTAAATGATGCATCGACAGCATCGGGGCAGGACATGCAGCAGTCGGCAAATGACGAATCCGCGTTGGCGGGAACCCAGTACGATATCGTGCGCACGACAGCGGCTCGCCTCATCGAGCGGGTTGGCAGGGAAGCAGCGGTCCGGATGTGCCGTTCCAACATGTGGCTCGGGGTGCTGGACGAGATCGAGCGCGCACCGACTCGCTGACTTAGCGACAAGTCCCAGGCAGGCTCGGCTGTTGCCAGGCTCGAGCCGCACGCACCGCTTGCCTTCCCCAGGCCGATCGCATAGGGATCGCGGCGTCGTGGGACAGGAGTGGGCAGCAGCGATGGAACCGGCCGAGACAATCGACGTCGACAGCAGGACGGTCTGGTGCGACGGCGGGGACGGGGCGCTTGGCCATCCGCGTGTCTGGCTGGAAATGGGCCCCGCCGATCATGTCGACTGCCCGTATTGCGGCCGCCGGTTCAGGGTGAAGGAAGGCGTAAAATCCAGCGCTCACTAGCGGTCCGGCCGGCTCATCGCCCGTCATGACTCTGGCCTTCAACCAGCGCGGGTCACGTCGTCGTCACCGATCGCCGTGCGACGGCCCGACGACCGGGGCTCTTTCCCTCGGCCCCGCCCGACTTACAATCTTGCCCGAATCGCGGTTAACATTTTCTTGTCCTGCCCGCCGGGCCGGCGGCAGTCTATAATGGGCAATGCGTCGCAACGGCGGCGCTCCTTGGCGGAGGCATGTTGTGTCATCGGACGCATTCCGTTTTTTCCGGGCTTGGCTCGCTGAGCCATTGAGGCTCGGCGCGATCGTGCCGTCGAGCCGCGCGCTGGCTGTGGCGATGACCGCCGAAATCACCGCGGAATCCGCTCCCATCATGGAACTCGGCGCCGGCACCGGCGTCTTCACCCAGGCTCTGATCGACTGCGGCGTGCCGGAGGACCGGCTGATCCTGGTCGAGAGCCACCCAGAGATGGCGCATCTGCTGCGGCGGCGGTTCCCCCAGGCACAGGTGGTCGAGATCGATGCCGCGCGGACCGACACGCTGTCGCTTGCCGCCCATGGTCCTGTCGGGGCCGTGCTGAGCGGGCTCCCGTTGCTCTCGATGCCCGCGCGCAAAGTGATCGCCATCGTCGACCGGGCGTTCGGCCATATCCGGCCCACCGGGGCTTTCTACCAGTTCACCTATGGCTTCCGTTGTCCGATCTCGCGCCTGATCCTCGACCGTCTCGACCTTCGTGCAGTCAAGATCGGTGGGACCCTCGCCAACGTGCCGCCTGCCGCCGTCTACCGGGTCAATCGCCGCTCACCACGAATCGCCGGCGCCCGGCTGCCGCGACCCGAACTGCTGGTCGAGCCGCTGAAGCACACCGGGACCGGCTGAGACCGGGAGCCGTCAGCCCGCCGAGTCCATGGCAACGGGCGTTATCAGCCCGAGCGCAGCCCCGGTTGGATCCACGATGATGCAAATCCGGCCAATGCCGGGAACATCGAACGGGGCCGCCGCCAGCTTCCCGCCTGCGGCCTCGACCTTCCCTGCGCAGGTGTCAACATCGGCGACATGGACGTAGCACATCCAGTGCGGGGGCGTACCGGCGAACTGGGGACCCGACATCGCCATCATGCCGCCAGCGGTGTCCTCGCCAGCCTTCCACAGATGATATTGCGCGCCCGGCTCGCCGGGCATGGGCACGCTGTCACGCGTCCATCCCACCACGTCCGAGTAGAATGCGCGCGCCGATTCAACGTCGGTCGTGAGCAGCTCGTTCCACATGAACGTCCCGGGTCTGCTTTCGGCCATGCCTAACGCCTCCAATAAGAACAAGAAGTGAACAATATTCCGGAACTGGATTTCGGACCCAATCACATTGCCGTGTTCGGCAAGGCGCTGTCCGCATCCGGCGAATTGATCTAAAACCCGCTGATGAGCAGTTCCGAACCCGCGCTCGCCGTCGTACCGCAGCCGATCCGCAGGCTTCATCTGGTCGATGGCTCGGGCTACATCTTCCGGGCCTATCACGCGCTGCCGCCGATGAACCGGCCCGACGGCACGCCGACCAATGCGGTCTATGGCTTCACCAACATGATCCTGAAGCTGGTCAAGGACACCGACACCGATGCGGTGGCGGTGATCTTCGACGCCGCCCGGCGCAATTTCCGCAACGACCTCTACGCCGACTACAAGGCGCACCGGCCGGAGGCGCCTGAGGACCTGGTGCCCCAGTTCTCGCTTATCAGGGACGCCACCCGCGCCTTCAACCTGCCGTGCATCGAGGTCGACGGTTTCGAGGCCGACGACATCATCGCCACCTATGCGCGGCTCGCGGTGAGCGAAGGCATCGAGGTCTGCATCGTCTCCTCGGACAAGGACCTGATGCAGCTCGTCGGCGACGGCATCTCGATGCTGGACCCGATCAAGAACCGGCCCATCGGGCGCGAGGAGGTGATGGAGAAGTTCGGCGTGCCGCCGGAAAAAGTGGTCGACGTGCAGTCGCTCGCCGGCGACAGCACCGACAACGTCCCGGGCGTGCCCGGCATCGGCGTCAAGACCGCCGCCCAGCTGATCGTCGAATATGGCGACCTGGATTCGCTGCTGGCGCGGGCGGGGGAGATCAAGCAGCCGAAGCGGCGCGAGAGCCTGCTCGAATTCGCCGACATGGCACGGATCAGCCGGGACCTGGTGCGGCTGCGCGACGACGTGCCGGTGCCGATGGCGCTCGACGCCCTGCGCCTGGTCGAGCCGGAGCCGGAGACCATGCTTGCCTTCCTGCGCGAGCAGGACTTCAAGCGGACGATCGCCCGGCTGGAGAGCCTGCAGACCGCAAGCGGTGCCAGGCCGCCTGCGGCGCCAGCCGAGGCTGCCCCGCCCGGTGGCGCAGCCTATGAGCTCGTCCAGACCGCAGAGGCGCTGGATCGCTGGGTCGCCGCGGCATCCGCCGCCGGACTCTGCGCCCTCGACATCCAGGCAACCTCCCAGGAAGGCATGCGCGCCGAGTCGATCGGGCTGTCGCTCGCAGTGGCGCCGGGCCGGGCCTGCTACATCCCGGTCGGCCACAAGGCGTCGCTCGAACTCGATCAGCCGCCCCAGCAGCTCCCGCTGGCTGCCACGCTCGACAGGCTTCGCCCGCTGCTGGCCGACCCCGGCGTGCTCAAGGTCGGGCATGACATCAAGTTCGACATGACGGTGCTCGCAAATCTGGGCCTAGCGGTGGCGCCGGCCGACGACACGATGCTGCTGTCCTACGTGATCGAGGCCGGTGCGCACGGGCATGGCCTGGCCGACCTGGCCGAACTGCACCTCAGCCACACGATGCTCAAGCCCGAGGACCTTACCGGCAGCGGCCGCAATCGGGTCGGCTTCGACCAGGTGCCGCTCGACCGGGCCCTCGCCTGTGCAGCCGAGAGCGCCGACGTGACGTTGCGGCTGCACGCGGTGCTGAAAAAGCAGCTGCTGCTCGACCGGCTGGTCACGGTCTACGAGACGATCGAGCGGCCGCTGCTTCAGGTCCTCCTGGACATGGAGCGCGCGGGCGTGATGGTCGACCGGGTCGAGCTTGCCCGCCTGAGCCAGCGATTCGCCGGCAGGATGGCCGAACTCGAGGCCGAGATCCACCGGCTCGCCGGCAGACCGTTCAACATCGGCTCGCCGAAGCAGCTGGGCGAGGTGCTGTTCGACGAGATGGGCATCGACGGCGGCCGCAAGGGCAAGACCGGCGCCTACAGCACCGGTGCAGACGTGCTGGAGGCGCTCGCCGCCCAGGGCTACGACCTGCCGGCCCGCGTGCTCGACTGGCGCCAGGTGTCGAAGCTGAAGAGCACCTATACCGATACGCTTCCGGACCAGATCAACCCTGGAACCGGCCGGGTCCACACCAGCTACGCGATGGCCGTCGCCCAGACCGGGCGGCTGAGCTCCAACGACCCGAACCTGCAGAACATCCCGATCCGCACCGAGGAGGGCCGGCAGATCCGCCGGGCCTTCGTCGCCGCCCCGGGCCACAAGCTGGTCTCGCTCGACTACTCGCAGATCGAATTGCGCCTGCTGGCCCACGTCGCCGACATCGGCACCCTGAAGCAGGCGTTCCGGGACGGCGTCGACATCCACGCACTGACCGCGTCGCAGGTGTTCGGCGTGCCGCTGGCGCAGATGGACGCGGACACCCGGCGCAAGGCCAAGGCGATCAACTTCGGGATCATCTACGGGATCAGTGCCTTCGGGCTCGCCCGCAACCTCGGCATCCCGCAGGGCGAGGCAAAGGCCTATATCGAAGCCTATTTCGAGCGCTATCCTGGAATCCGCGCCTACATGGACGGCATGCGGGCCATCTGCCGCGAACAGGGCTACGTCACCACCATCTTCGGTCGGCGCATCCACATTCCCAGCATCCGGGAGAAGAATCCGGCGGCGCGCAATTTCGCCGAGCGTCAGGCGATCAACGCCCCGCTCCAGGGCGCCGCTGCCGACATCATCAAGCGTGCCATGCGCCGGGTGCCGCAGGCGCTGGCCGATGCCGGGCTCGGTGGCCGGATGCTGCTGCAGGTCCACGACGAACTGCTGTTCGAGGTGCCGGAGGGCGAGGTCGAGGCGACGATCACCACCGTCAAGATGGCGATGGAGGGCGCGACGCGGCCCGCGGTAGAGCTCACCGTGCCGCTGGTGGTCGAGGCCGGCGTCGGCGCCAACTGGGCGGAGGCGCACTGAGCGCCATCATCCGGCCGCAATTGCTGCCGATCATCGCACGGGCAGATATGAATGGGAGGATGACGTGGGCCGCATCCTGCTCCTCGCCGTCGTTGCAGCAATGTTTGCCTGGATGGCTGTACCCGCGGGAGCCGAGGGACCCGACGACCTCGTTCCCGGCCAGCTCCCGGGCCAGGTCCGGGTGGGGCCGGAAATTCCCACTGCCCCGGAACAGCGGATCGACTGCGTCGCCAATCCCGCCGACCCGCGCTGCCGCAGCAACCCTTGCGCAGGCCCCACCCAGATCTACGGATACGACGAGGCCACCTGCACGCCCTGCCTGCCGAACAGCATCGCCGACGTCACCAACCGCCGCTGCGTGTGCTCTACCGGATTCACAGAGGTCTCGCAGGACCAGTGGGGTCGCGTGACATGCCAAGCCGAGGCGACGCAGCCGGCCGCCCCGTCGAGTCAGAATGTCGCGGTCGCTGCTCCCGAGTTCTATCGCGCCGTGCAAGGGATGGGCATCGGACACAGCATCCTGTCCGTGCCGTTCGGCAACCGGTGCAACGTCTCGGTCCGGCCGAACGCGGTCAGGATGGAATACTTCCCTCCCGACTCGAGCATTATCGCGCCCGCCCCCTATGATGTCGCCGACCGCAGCTGCCTGGTGCGGCTATTCGGCGGGCAGTTGCTGAACGGGTGGGAGTATGTCCGCGTGGACCGCAATGCGCACTGCGACCACGGCGAGGACTATGGCATTGAGATCACGAAGGTAAGCAGCGACCCCGCCAGTCCCGCGATCGACGTCAGGCTCAGCGCCTGGGGAGGTCCGTTCTGCCACGTGGAAATTCTGTCGGTCGTCCTGCGCGGACCTGCCGGCGAGCAATGGAAGCGAGCCTTCGGCCACTGACGCGCCCATTGCGACGATGGGCAGCTTCGTTGCCCATCCAGCATGGCTCCCGCACCGAGACCCCCACCTCGGCTGTGCAAAAGATCACTCTTGCCGGAAGTTGTCGTGACCAAGCGCACAGACCGTCGGCCGTCGTGCGTGGAACGGTCTAGCATCAAGCCGCGTTTGTGAACCAAAGGCTGATCTGCCGCGACCAAGAGGCGGAGGGATGCGATGAGCGAGCGATCCAACTTTCTGATCAGATGCCTGTCAGGCCGGCCCGGCCTCATTGCGCTGGCTGTTGTGACGGGCTTGGCTTGGCACCATACCGTGGGCGCAGCGACGATCGCGGGGCAGGAAGACCCTGTAGTACTCCCGATGCCGGGCCTTGCCGTTCCGGCAGTATCCCAGAGCGACGCCGAGGGTCCGGATATGCCGCGATCGGTGCTTGCGCCTTCGTGCGCGACGCATGACGGGTCAGCCTGCACCCGTCTCGCCGAAATCTGCCAACGGCTTTCCGGCGACATGCAGCCGAACGGCGACGGTACCCAGACCTGTCTGATCGTGCTCGACTGAGCGCGACTTTCCGGTGCCGCCTGACAGCACCGGTTCGGACTCATGGACGTTGCCGGCGACCCGGCCGAAGACGCCGGCGGCATGGCCACCCCCCTGGCCACCCCCCTGGCCACAGCCGTTCAGATCGCTTTCGCGTACGACCTGATCACAAAGTCGTCGCCCAGCCGGTTGACATAGTTCGACACCCAATAGAAACCGCCGGGATCGCCGAGCCAGCGCCTGAAATCGGCTGCGTGCTTGAAGTAGAAGATGCCGTAGTTGGGGTCGAAGAAGACGGCGTCGGCGCCGACGAAAGCGGCTATCGCGTGCCCGCCCGCCGGCCCGTGGACGCTGATGATCTTGTACGACCAGCGGTCTTTCGTGTGATCGCCGACGACAGCGCTGCCCAGCTGCCGACCGAACCAGGTTTTCACCCGTAGATTGGGGCGAAACGGGCCTCTGTTCATCGACATCGACAGATGCTGTGTCGAGTCATGCATCTTCATTTGCGGCACGACGCCCTGCTGACGCAGGAAGTCGTCGGTGAACCTGTCCTTGGCCAGTTTGATATCATTGCCCGTAGCATTAGCCGGCAGAGCGGCCAGGGCTTCGCCATAGGCAAGCTGGTTCAGGGCTATGCCCACGCCCTCGAATCTGCCCCCGGAGCGCGATCGGCCTGACCCCATCGACCGTGCAAAGTCCGAGAAGCGCTCCGGGTTGTCGTTGGCGTGATGTGCGACCCAGTTCATGCACAGGGACTTGCAGACGCCGTGCCTGGCACCGGGAATCTGCGCCATGACGGCGCCAAGCCCTTCGCCCCAGTCGCCCTGGTTGAACGGCTCGAGCAGGTGCCCTTCGAACAAGGCTGCCGTACCGCGAACATAGGCTGTTGATCCAAACATGAGCATATCTCCTGCGCGTCTGCCCGGCGGGGCAGCAGGTGGTAATGTGGATAGTTGATTGAGTATCCGGCGGACGGTGACAGTAGCGCGCGATCCGGTCGCGTCCTAGAAGCTGACCCCGGATCCGGCACCTGGATTACCGTAGGAAGCCGACTTCCCACGTTCTGACGATATGGTCGCTATCTCCGCCCACATAATCAGGCTGGGGACTGCGCGCCGGCGCTCGTGACGAAACCACTGGAAGTTCGAAAAACCAAACTTCTTCGGCGAGTCTATTATGTGCCGGTTCAAGCCAAACAGGTCGCCGGTCATCGCGTTGCTCCACCTGATATTTCGGCACGAGAGCCTGTGCCGCCACTCAGTTAGAACATCACTGCGAACCTGCGCGCAGTGACCGGGATCACGACCGTCGGCGCCCTGGGGACTATCCGAACCCCATCCAGCGAAACACTCGCATCAGCCGCCGACGAGGCCCGGCTCGACGCGGCTGACGTACCAGTTGCAGGCCCCCTCGTCGCGCTGGTCGCAAACCCAAGTGGTTTCCCCTTCACGGTAGAGCACGGCGCAGATGCCGAGCCCCTCCATGTCGATGCGGCAACGCGCGCCGTCGATGATCTGGTAGCGGCCCGGCAGCGCGCGGCCGTCGTTGATAAGCCTGCTTTCGCCGCTGGGATCGAAATAGGTCGCAACGGAGAAGCCGTTGCCGGCGTGGGTGTGGGTCAGGGTATTGCCGACCGACAGCGCCGTGATCGCCTCTGTCGTCAGCCGGGTCGCGCCCCGGGCCTCCAGTTCGGCGATGCTGGTCGGGCTCATCGCGGCGAGCCGCCGGACCTCCTCCACGATCGGATCCTCGGCCTGAGTCAGGGCCGTGGCCGCAGCGGTACCCCCTGCAGGGGCGGTGGTCTCCAGCACGGCCAGTTCGGCGACTTCGACCGGGATCGAGGGCTGCGCACGCAGGGCCGCAAGCTGTCCCCCCGAGGCAAGCGCGCCTGGGGCCGCGGACGTCGGCACCGCTCCGCCCTGATTCAGCGCCGCCGCCACCAGCGATCCACCGGTGGCAGGGCCGACGGGACGCGGCTCGGCCAGCGCCTGCTGCGGCGCGCTGACCGGCATCGGGCTGGCCAGGGCAGCCAGGGCAGGCGGCATGGGGCCGCGGATCACCGTGACGCCACCTTCCTCGGTGCGGGTCGGCTGCGACGCTTCGACCAGACGCGCCAGCTGGGCGGCGGCCGGCTGCTGCTCGATGACCGTCGCCTCGGCAGGAGCGATCTGATCCGCCACCGTCGGGCCGGCCGCGAGCTCGGACTCCGTTACGCAGCCCGCTGCCATACCGCTGGTGATCGCCAGCGTCAAACCGAGAGCGATGCGTTGCCAAGTCGTCATCCTGCTGCTCCATAGCCGCTGTCACGGCCCGCTGGCGGGCCCGGAATGCGTTCTGCACCATGCCATGATGGCGCATGCGGCTTGACGATTGGTTAACCACGATGGCGGCAAGCGGCCAGTCTGCGCCGGTCATCTGCGCCGGTCCTGGCGAAGCCGCCGGGTGTTGCTTCGCGGACGGCGGCGGTTTAGGTATGCCCGGCGTCGCCGGCCTGGGCGACGCCTCTTTTTTGTCCTGTCGAGTGCTGTGAGATGGTTGCGATCACGCTGCCGGACGGTTCGGTCCGCCGCTACGACCACCCGGTCAGCGGTGCCGACCTTGCCGCCGATATCGGCCCCGGGCTGGCCAAGGCCGCCCTGGCCATCAAGGTCGACGGCGCGCTCAGGGATCTGGCGACGTCGCTGGCCTCCGATGCCCGGGTGGAGATCGTCACCCGCGACCACCCGGATGCGCTGGAACTGCTGCGCCACGACTGCGCGCATGTGCTGGCAGAAGCGGTGCAGGAGCTTTATCCGGGCACCCAGATCACCTTCGGCCCGGCAACCGAAGAGGGCTTCTACTACGATTTCGCCCGTGACGAGCCGTTCACCCCCGACGATTTTGCCGCCATCGAGGCCAAGATGCGCGAGATCGTGGCCCGCAATGAAGAGATCACCTGCGAGGTGTGGGAGCGCGACCGGGCCGTCGACTATTTCCAGGATCACGGCGAGCGGTTCAAGGCGGAATGGGTCGGCGAACTGCCGGCCGCCGAGCCCCTGACCATCTACCGACAGGGCAGCTGGCTCGACCTGTGCCGCGGTCCCCACCTGCCGTCGACCGGCAAGCTCGGCACCGCGTTCAAGCTGCTGAAGGTCTCCGGCGCCTATTGGCGCGGCGACCAGAATAACGCGCAGCTGCAGCGGATCTACGGGACCTGCTGGCCGAGCGAGAAAGAGCTGAAGGCCTATCTGACCCGGCTGGAAGAGGCGGAGCGGCGCGACCACCGCCGGATCGGCCGCGAGATGGACCTGTTCCACATCCAGGAGGAAGCGGTCGGCTCGATCTTCTGGCATCCCCATGGCTGGACGCTCTACCGGCTGTGCGAGAGTTACATCCGGCGCCGATTGGAGGCCGCGGGCTACGTGGAGGTGAAGACGCCGCAGCTGATCGATCGCAAGCTGTGGGAGCGCTCCGGCCATTGGGAGAAGTTTCGCGAGCACATGTTCGTCGCCGAGGTCGTGGAGAAGGGGGGCAGCGACGACGAGGGCCATCCCACGGGTATCCAGCACCTCGCCCTGAAGCCGATGAACTGCCCCGGCCATGTCCAGATCTTCCGCCAGGGCCTGAAGAGCTACCGCGACCTTCCGCTCCGGCTCGCCGAGTTCGGCTCCTGCCACCGCTACGAGCCGTCCGGCGCATTGCACGGCATCATGCGCGTGCGCGCCTTCACCCAGGACGACGCCCACATCTTCTGCACCGAGGGTCAGATCGAGGCCGAGACCAAAGCCTTCATCGACCTGCTGATGAGCGTCTATGCCGACTTCGGCTTTACCGACGTCCGCATCAAGTTCTCCGACCGGCCGGAGAAGCGCGCGGGCGACGACGCCACCTGGGATCGCGCGGAGAGCGCGCTGCTGAACGCGACCGGGGCTGCCGGAGTCGAGGCCGAGCTCAACCCCGGCGAGGGCGCGTTCTACGGACCCAAGCTCGAGTTCGTCCTCCGCGACGCCATCGGGCGCGACTGGCAGTGCGGCACGCTCCAGGCCGACTTCGTGCTGCCCGAGCGGCTGGACGCCGCCTATGTCGGCGAGGACGGCGAGAAGCACCGGCCGGTGATGCTGCACCGCGCCATCCTCGGCTCGTTCGAGCGCTTCCTCGGTATCCTGATCGAAAACTATGCCGGTCGCTTCCCGCTATGGCTGGCACCGGTGCAAGTGGTGGTGGCGACCATCGTCAGCGACGCCGACGGCTATGCTGAAACCGTTGCCGCCCGGCTGCGCGATGCCGGTCTGCGGGTCGCCCTCGACCTGCGCAACGAAAAGATCAACTACAAGGTCCGCGAGCACAGCCTCGCCAAAACGCCGATTATGGCGGTGGTCGGCCGACGCGAGGCGGAGGAACAGACGGTCGCCCTGCGCCGGCTTGGCCGGGCCGATCAGGAAGTCCTTGCGCTTGATACGGCGATTCATACACTTGTCGCGGATGCCCGGTCGCCCGGCTAGCTCCCGATGCCCGACCCTTGCGGGACGGCGCCTCGGAGCGGTAGGGCGTGCGTGCGCCGTCGCGCCAGCGTCGCGCGGATCCAGTCAGCAAGGATCCGGCGATGCAACGAGGCGTGTCGAACCAACAGAGGAGATCGATAGATAGCTAGACCCCCCCATGACATGGCGCCGTCACGCGATGGGCCACCGGTCAACGAAGGCATCCACGCGACGCAGGTGCGTCTGGTTGGAGCGGACGGCGAAATGCTCGGCGTCTTCACCCGCGATGCCGCCATGCGCGAGGCCGAAGCGGCCGGACTCGACCTGGTGATGGTGTCGCCGAACGCCGACCCTCCGGTCTGCAAGATCCTCGACTACGGCAAGTTCAAATACGAAGATCAGAAGCGCAAGAACGAAGCACGCAAGAAGCAGAAGCAGATCTCCGTCAAAGAGATCAAGATGCGTCCCAACATCGATATCCACGACTACGGCGTGAAGATGCGCGCCATGGTCAAGTTCCTTGAGGAAGGCGACAAGGTGAAGGTCACCCTGCGCTTCCGCGGACGCGAGATGGCCCATCAGGAACTCGGCATGAAGGTGCTGGAACGGGTCAAGGAGGACCTGGATACGCTCGGCAAGGTCGAGCAGTTTCCCCGCCTGGAAGGCCGCCAGATGGCGATGGTGATCGCGCCCCGCTGACGCACGCCGGCAGACAACAGGACAATCGGAAACGGCGGTGCCTCGGCATCGCCGTTCTGGTTTCTGCGACTGTGGATTCCGGGTAGCCGATCGCCGACGGCGAAGTTTCGCCCTGCCCTCCCCATGCGACAGCGAAGCTCCTTGCGTCGAGGTGCCGCAAGTGAGACTTATTTGCATGCAGGCGCCTCCCTGCGCCACCACACCGTCAGCAAGGAACCAAGCGGCGTTGAGCCAGCTCGCCCTCGATCCCGACGCACTTCTCGCGCGCCCGGCGACGAGCCCGCCTGCCTCACCTCCAATGCGCCGCGGGCTCGGCGGCTTTGGCTGGACCGCGGCCGCGCTGGCTATCGCGATCGTCATCGCCTTGCCGGTGCTCTTCATCGTCTCCAGCCTCGGCTTCGCCAAGAGCGCGGTCTGGGACCACCTGATCGAGACGGTGCTGGCTACCTATGTGGTGAATTCGCTGCTGCTGATGGTCAGTGTCGGCGCGGGCGTGATCGTCGTCGGCGCCGGGACGGCCTGGGTGGTGACGATGTGCACGTTCCCCGGGCGGCGATGGTTGCAATGGGCGCTGCTGCTGCCGCTGGCGGCGCCGGCCTATGTCCTGGCCTATGTCTACACCGACCTGCTGGACTACAGCGGGCCGGTGCAATCGCTGCTGCGCGACCTCACCGGCTGGACCAGCCGCCGCGACTACTGGTTTCCCAGCATTCGCTCCCTGCCCGGGGCGGCGATCATGCTGACGCTGGCCCTCTATCCCTATGTCTACCTGATGACCCGTGCCGCGCTGCTGCAGCAGTGCGTCTGCGTGCTCGAGGTCAGCCGCACACTCGGCTGCACACCCTGGCAGGCGTTCATCCGTGTGGGCGCCCCGCTGGCCCGGCCGGCGATCGCCGGCGGCACCGCACTGGCCCTGATGGAAACCCTGAACGACTACGGCACGGTGCAGTATTTCGGGGTCCAGACCTTCACCACCGGCATCTACCGCACCTGGTTCGGTCTCGGCGACCCGATGGCGGCAGCCCAGCTCGGCACCGTGCTGGTGCTGTTCGTACTGGTTCTGCTGCTGCTTGAGCGCTGGTCGCGCCGGGCCGCCAGTTTCCAGCACGCCACCACCCGCTACCGCACCCTGCGCCCCCTGGAACTCGGCCCCGTGCGCCGCTGGCTGATGACAGGGATCTGTGTGCTGCCGATCCTGCTCGGCTTCGGCATCCCGTTCGGCAGCCTGGTCTTGCGCGCATTGGCGAACTTCGACGCCATCGACGATCCACGCTTCTACAACGCGGCCGGCGCCAGCATCATCCTCGCCACCGTCACTGCGGCCGTCGCCGTCGCCATCGCCCTCGTCCTCGCCTATGGCCGGCGCCAGCGTCCCAGCCCGACGCTGGCAGCGGCCACGAACGTCTCAACCATGGGCTACGCCGCGCCTGGCTCGGTGATCGCGGTCGGCGTGCTGATCCCGCTCACCGCTCTCGACAACCTGATCGACGGCATTTCCCGCGACCAGTTCGACACCCCGCTCGGCCTGATCTTCACGGGTGGCATCGCCGCCCTGGTGTTCGCCTACCTGGTGCGCTTCCTGGCCGTCGCCCACAGCGCGATCGACGCCGGGCTGACCAAGGTGCGCCCGAGCTTCGACGGCGCGGCGAGCACGCTCGGCCATGGCAGCATCGCCCGCCTGTTCCGGATACACGTGCCGCTGATCGCAAGCGCGATGCTGACCGGCGCCATCCTGGTCTTCGTCGACGTGATGAAGGAGCTCCCGGCGACGATCATCATCCGCCCCTTCAACTTCGACACCCTGGCCGTCCAGACCTACCGGTTGGCGACCGAGGAGCGGCTCGACGAGGCAGCCGGTTATGCGCTGGCGATCATCCTGGTCGGGCTGGCGCCGGTGATCCTGCTGACCCGGCTGATGGCCCGTACCCGCCCCGGCGACCGGGGCGAGCCGGGCTGACCGGCGGGGCAAAAAAGTGCGGGCGGCCAGAAGGCCGCCCGCCGGGGATGGGGATATCCCGCCAGAAATCTCCCCCTCCCCTTATTTCCAGCCGACGCGATCGTAGATCATCACCGCCAGCGGGTTGTTTTCGCCCAGGACCGAAAGATTCAGCTGGTCCTGCTTGAAGTCGGGACCGACCCCTGCCATCGACAGTACCTGCATCACCTCCGGCGCGATCTCGGCTCCGGCCACGACCGGCAGCTCGAAGTTCCCGGCGGCGAAGTAGGACTGCGCCTCGGGGGTCACCAGATATTCCAGGAAGGCGACCGCGGCGTCATGGTTCGGCGCGCCGGCAACAACGCCAGCGCCCGAGATGTTGACGTGGGTGCCGCGATCGTCCTGGTTCGGGAAGATCGGAGTCAACGCCGCGACGATGGCCTGGCTCGCCGGATCCTGGTCGGGGATGTAGTGGGTGAAGTAGTAGTGATTGGCGACGGCGATGTCGCACTCGCCGCTTGCGGCGCCTGCCAGCTGATCGCGGTCGCCACCCTCGGGCTCCCGACCCAGATTCCCCAGCACGCCGGCGGCCCAGTCGGTCGCCGCCTCTTCCCCATGTGCGTCGATCAGGGACGCCATCAGGGACTGGTTGTAGATGTTGCTCGAGCTGCGGATACAGATGGTGTAGCCCAGATCCGGGTCGGCCAGCGCCTCATAGGTCGCGATCGCCGACGGGTCGCTGACGGCTTCGGTGTTGTAGTAGATCAGCCGCGCCCGCTTCGACATCCCGAACCAATATCCCTCCGGATGGCGCAGTTCGGCCGGGATCGCCGCCTCCAGCGCGTCCGACTGAACCGGTTCCAGGATTCCCGCCTCGACGGCGCGCCACAGGCGGCCGGCATCGACCGTGATGAACACGTCGGCCGGGCTGTTCGCACCCTCTCGCGTGATCCGCTCGATCAGTTCGTCCGCACTCGCCTCGATCAGGTTGACTGTGATGCCGGTCTCGGCGGTGAAATTCTCGTACAGTTGCACGTCGGTGTCGTAGTGCCGGGCGCTGTAGACGTTGACCACGTCGTTCTGCGCCATCGCGGCGAGAGACGTGCCGGCCAGCGCCATCGCGGCGACCGGCAGCATGGTCACGGTTCTTGTCATTCGAAATCTCCCTCTGGCGGTTCTGGGTTCAGGCAGATGACCGATGCGAACGATTGTCATCTGCAGCGCACCTTGGCGAAGCTGCGAACCGTTGTCAACGCGTGATGCGAACGGCTCGCATAATCACTATCGGTCCCCGACCAGATAGAGACCGACCACGCCGAAGATGATGACGCCGATGAACACCAGCTTCAGCGGACCCGTCGACTCGGCGAAGAAGAAGATGCCGATCGCGGCGGTCGCCGCCGTGCCGACGCCGGACCAGATCGCGTAGGTGATGCCGAGTTCCAGCCGCTTCAGGGTGACGATCAGCAGCGAGAACGCGCCAGCGTAGAGGACGAATACGAGGACGGTCGGCGTGAGTCTGGAGAACCCGTCGGAAAGCTTCATGCTGGTCGTACCGGCGACCTCCAGCGCGATCGCGATCCCCAGCAAGATCCAGCTCATCTGCCCCTCCTCCGTTAGCTCCATGCGCGGATCTGGATGGCGGCAAGCGACCTTGCCGGTGATGGCCGGTGACCGGAAGTCGGTATAAGGTGCGTGCACCGCGCTGGATCTCGGCCGCGATCCAGCCACGATTGTAGCGCACATCCGCCTCTCACATCTGTTCCTGAAGGGAATCCTCGATGCGTTCCGTTTTCGTCACCACGCTGGTCGCCGCGTCGCTGGCTGCCGGCAGCGCCCTTGCACAGGAGACCAGCCTCGGCTGGTACGAGGACAATTGGGAGGCGACCACCTTCCCGACCAGCCAGGGCATGGACTGCTCGGTGGACAGCCGGGCCGACAATTTCCCCGACAGTGCCGGCGCCTGGGTTTTCGT
>JBHJOG010000105.1:0-45426 GCA_050329975.1 Alphaproteobacteria bacterium
TGGAGGCTGAACATGTTGGGGCTGACAAAGCCGGTATTGGCGAACAGAATGCCGGCGAGACCGGCGAGCGCCCCGGAAATGGCGAACACAATCAGCTTGTAGACCCGGACGTCATAGCCGAGCAGGCCGGTTCGGACTTCGTTCTCCCGCACCGCCACGATGGTGCGGCCAAAGCCGCTGGACAGCA
The DNA here is from genome assembly GCA_050329975.1 of Alphaproteobacteria bacterium. Classification (GTDB taxonomy): domain Bacteria; phylum Pseudomonadota; class Alphaproteobacteria; order CALKHQ01; family CALKHQ01; genus CALKHQ01. The sequence continues at coordinate 188 of JBHJOG010000105.1, forward strand.
GCAGCTTGCACAACAGATACCCAAGGATCAGCGCGCCGACGGCGACCATGAAGATCTCTTCCGGCCACAGCACCGCCTGCCGATCGCCCGGCCAGTTGAGCGGCGGCGTCCCCGGGATGCCGTTGAAACCGCCGAGCCGCGCGGTACCGATCGTCCACTCGTCACCCGCGGTCTGGTTGAAGAAGCGGTAGAGGATCAGGGAGACGGTCAGCGTGATCACGCCGAGATAGACGTCGCTGATCCGCTTCCAGAACATGAAGTAGCCGAGCAGGAGCGCGAAGACGGCCGGGACCAACATGCCGATCGGCACCGCCCAGCTGGTGTCGCCGAAGTTGAGCGCGGCGATGGCATAGGCGTAGCCGCCGAGTCCGAAAAAGGCGGCCTGTCCGAAGCAGAGGATGCCGGCGAACCCCCAGATCAGGCCGAGCGACAGCGCCAGCAGCGCGAAGCTTGCATAGATGGTGGCGTTGATCAGCAGATAGATTTCGCCAAGGGCAGGGAGCCCGAACAGAAAAGCGAGGCCGATCGCGACCACGCAGGCAGTGCCGAAGTGCGTGCGCTGGCGTGCGGTCATAGAGATTTCCTGAAGAAGCGCCCGGTGATGCCTTCCGGCAGCACCCGGATCAGCACGATGGCAGCGACGAGGAGGGCGACCTCGCCGATCACCGGGCTGGTGAGGAAGGTGGCGGTGGTGTTGATCGCACCGAGCAGGCCCGAAGCGCTCAGTGTGCCGGTCAGCAGCGCGGCTCCGCCCGAGATCACCGTGATGAAGGCTTTGGCGATGTAGGCGATACCGATGGTGGGGACGACTCCTGAAACCGGCGCCAGCAGCCCGCCGGCAAGCCCGGATACGGCCGCGCCGGCGCCGAAGGTGATTGCATAGACGGCCGACTGGTTGATCCCGAGCGCCGCCGCCATCTGCGCGTTCTGCATCGTGCCGCGTGCGATCAGCCCGGCACGCGTCCGCTTGAGGAACAGCCATCCGGCGACGAGCAGCACGGCCGCGACCGCCATCAGGAAAAGGTCGTAGGCGCCGGCACGATAGGAGCCGATCTCGATGCTGCCCAGCGGCGCGGAGACGCCGGTGACCGTGTTGCCGTAGATGACGGTGACGCCGCCGATCAGCGCCAGGCTGATGCCCCAGGTCGCCAGCATGGTGTCGATCATTCGCCCGTAGAGATGGCGGATGATCAGCCGCTCCAGCACGATTCCGATCAGCCCGACGGTCAGCGGCGCCACCACCAGCATCCCCACCCACAGGCTCAGGCCTGCGTTGGTGGCGGTAATGGTGGCGAAGCCGCCGAGCATCAGGAATTCGCCATGGGCGAAGTTGATGATTCGCATCATCCCGAAGATGATGGCCAGCCCCAGGCTGATGATCACCAGCGTGGCGATCGCGCTGCCGACCTGCAGGGCAATCGAGAGCGCATAGTCCAAGGCCGGCCCTCCTGCTTGAGCTAGCGGCTGATCAGCCGCTCACCTCGACCACATATTGCTGATTGTCGTCCGGGTTGGCGATCAGGTCGCAGACGGCCGCGGTGTCGTTGGGGAACTGCTGGCTGAAACTTTCCAGAACCTCGAACGCACTGTCCTGGGCCTCGCCGATGTAGACGTCCAGGATGTTGTGGTGCGTGGCCGGATCGATCGTGGTCTTGCCGGCGGGACCGTCGTAGCTCAGGCCGGTTTCCATTGCTTCGATCACCGGCATCCGATCGACCGTCCCGGCCATCTCCGCCGCCTTCTTCCACAGCTGGAAGCCGTGGTAGGTCATCATCGCCAGTTCCGTCAGCGGTTCGCCGTCCGGGTAGCGCGCGTAGTACTTCTCGACGAAGGCCTGATTCTCCGGCGTCTGGATCTTCTCGAAGTAGCCGTAGGAGACCAGGATGCCGTTGTGCTCCTCCGGCGTCGTCAGCACCTGGGCGTTGTCGATGCCGAACGTGGTTGATGCCATCGGGATCTGACTGGTCATGCCGGCGGCAGCCCACTGGCGGTAGAAGCCGAGATGGGCGGCGCCGACCAGGATCGACATTACGATGTCGGGCTGGGCCGCCTGGATCTTCTGCACGGTGGAGCCGAAGTCGGCGACATCAAGCGGGAAGTAATCGTTCTGGACAACCTCGCCGCCGTTCTCAAGTGCATACTTCTCGATCCACTTGGAGGTGATCTGGCCGTAGTTGTAGTCGGCAGCCAGCGTGTAAATCTTAGGGCCCCACTTCTCGATGATATAGGGCACCAGCTTCTCGAGAGTCTGGGCGGGCGTCGAGCCGGTGCAGAAGATGTTGCGGTCGCAGACGCCGCCCTCGTACAGCGTGTTGTAGAAATACAGTGTCTGGTAGCGGCCGACCACCGGCCGGATCACCTCCCGCGATGCCGACGTCATGCCGCCGAACACCACCGACACCCGCTCGCGGGTCGCGGCCTCGGTCGCATACTGGGTGTAGAGCTGCATGTTCGACTGCGCGTCGTAGTTCAGCAGCTCGACCGGCCGGCCGAGGACGCCGCCGTTCTCGTTGGCTTCCTCGACCGCCAGGTTCAGGCACTTGATCATCGGCAGGCAGTAGATCTCGAGCCCGCCCGATCCGTCGTGGATGCCGGCGATCTTGATCGGGTCTTCCGCCCGCAGGTCCTTGATGTACCAGGGCCCGGTGGCGGCGACGGCCGCGCCAGCCGAGCCTTGCAGGAAATGACGACGATTGAGACGTAGTGCCATCGATAGACCCCCTCTGTGACCGCTTGCGGTCGGTTTGAACCTTTGTTGGGCGAGCCTCCCCCGCACGCTTGTTCTTCGACGCAATGCGTCGCTTGTCTTGTCGCAAGGGCCGGTGCGCCTCGGTCGTTCTGCCTGCGGGCGGCGCGATGCACGGACGGTGCCATGCATTCGCCGCCCCAAGATCAGGCGACTTTCAGTGTCGGCGGCGCACCCGCATTGGCCGCGCTGCCGTCCCAGTAGGCGGCCATCCGCCGCTCCAGCATGTCGCGGAACTGTTCGGTCGTCCGCTCCAGCAACTCGCCGGAGCCCCAGTCGACGATGACGCCGTAGCGGCGGATCAGATCGAGCGTGTCCAGCTCGCCCGAGCGGAAGCGCGCCGCCACGGAGGCTGCGTCCTCGGTGAGCCAGGCACGGCGGTGGGATCGGATCCGCGCCCGTTCCACCTTGCTCGCCTCGTGGTCGACCTCGTACTGGGCGAGGTCGGCATCGACCTCGCGGATGACGACGCCATAGTCCTTGAGCGCGCGGCCGATCGAGACGTAACCGTCGGTGACGTCCTCACAGACCGCCTGCGGATCGCGCTCCAGCGGGTCGCCCAGCCCGCCGCCGCCGGCGGAGGGGCGGGTGATGGTGTCGCCCGCCTCCAGCGGCACATTGGAGAACAGCGAGCCGAGATAGCGCTCGCCTTGCGTGCCCGGGTTTACCCAGACGCCGTGCGGGATCGACGGCATGCCGCCCCACAGGCCCCAGGTGATCGACCGCTCGCGGTCGCAACAGTAGGAGACGACGGTGCGCTCGGCCTGGGTCAGGATGGCACCCTTCTCGACGCCCATGCCGCCGCGGAACTTGCCGGGGCCGCCGGAGTCCACCTTCAGTTCGTGGCCGGTGGTCAGGACCGGCGCCAGCCGCTCCTGGCCCTCGAACGGCTGGGTGCCGAGCTGGACGCCGAACACCGGGCCGGTGGCGCCCCAGCCGTCGCGGCCGTTGCGGGCGCCCCAGCCGCCGACCATCCAGTCGTACCACATGAAGTACGGGCGGTCGGCCAGACGGCCGTCGCGGCCACCGATCAGCAGGTATTCCAGGTTGAAGGTGCAGGCCATCGCCCGCTCCGGCATGATCTCGGCCCACAGCTCGAAGATCGAATTCATGATCTTCTCGAACGGGCCGGAGCAGAAGCCGGCAACCGGCGTCGGCCAGCTGGCGTTGACCACGCTGCCCTCCGGCCCGAGATCGACGTCGACCACCCTGTAGAAGCCAGAGTTCAACGGAATGTCGGGGAACTGCATCTTGGTTCCCGCCACGATCGCGGCGAAGGCGCCTCCGTAGCAGGAATTGAGGAAGGTCGAGATCGACTTCGGATGCGACTTCGAGAGGTCGTAGTGGACCCGGTCACCCTTGATCGTCATCTTGACCCGGATCGGGATCAGGCCTTCGCCGAGCGCCGGATCGACGTCGATGTAGTCGACCGTCTCCCAGACGCCGTCCGGCAGCTTGGCGACCCGTTGCCGGGTCAGGGTCTCCACGTAGTCCTGCACCTCCTGGAACGCTGTCCGGATTACGTCGAGCCCGTACTTGTCGGCTAGCCGGCAAATCTCGACCTCGGCGATCCTGGTCGCTTCGGCCTGTGCCTGCAGGTCGCCGACGATGTCGGCCGGCGCGCGGGTATTCGAGGCGATCAGACGCACAACGTCGGCCAGGTACTTGCCCTGGCTCACCACCCGCACCGGCGTGATCCGCAGGCCCTCGGCCATGTGGTCGATGGCGCTGACGTTGAACGAGCCGGGCACCGCACCGCCGACGTCCGCCCAGTGGCCGTTGGCCTGGGCGAAGCCCAGCAACTCGTCGCCGTAGTAGATCGGCCGCACGATACGGGTGTCGTTGAAGTGGGTCCCGCCCTGGTAGACGTCGTTGACCACGAACACGTCGCCCGGGTGGATGTCGTCCGGAAAGTTGTTGATCACTGCCTGGGCGGTGTAGTGCAGCGTGCCGACATGTGCGGCGATGTCGCCGCTGCCCTGCATCACCGTGTTGCCTTTCGGGTCGCAGATCGCCGACGAGAAGTCCCGCGAGTATATGACGAAGGAATAGCAGGTGCGGAATATCTGTTCGGCCATCTGGTCGACGATGTTGATGAAGGCGTTCTTCAAGACCTCGAAGGTTACCGGATCGAGTTTTCCGGTTGATTGCTCAGTCATCGTCTGTCTCCTTAAGCTCTACGCCGATCACTTGCCGGCGAGCGGGACTTCCATCTTGATCGTCATCCAGCCGTCGACTTCAGCCGTCACGCCCGGCGGGACGACGATCGTGGAATCCAGCTGTTCGATGACCGCCGGGCCGGCGATGCTGGCCCCTGCCGACAGGGTGTCGCGGTCATAGATCGGGGTGTCGATCCAGTCCGGCACCTCGTCGAAGCGGACGGGGCGGCGGGAGACCGGCTGCGGCACCGCGCCGTCCGGCTCGTGCTTGGCGAACTGGGCCTTGCGGGTGAGGCCGGTCGCGGTGACGCCGAGCCGGTAGATCTCCACCGGTGCGTCCGGCCTGGTGTAGTTGTGTTCGCGGCCATGCTCCTCGTGGAACGTGGCGATCGCCGCATCGAGGGCCGCGATGGGGCGGTCGACCCTGATCGACATCGCCCGCCACTGGCCGAGGTAACGCATGTCGATCGAGCGCTGGAACACCATGTCCTCGTCGGCGACGCCCTCATGCTCCAGCCGGTCCCGGCCCTCGTGCTCCAGCTCGAGGAAGGTGCGCTCGACATCCGCCGGGTCGATCTCGGCGACGTTGCCGAGGTACATCTGCGTGATGTCATGCTGGATATCGACCAGCAGGCAGCCCAGTGCCGAGGTGACGCCCGGGTTCGGCGGCACCAGCACGGTCGGGATCGTCAGGTCCTTGGCCAGCGCGGTACCATGCAGCGGGCCGGCGCCGCCGAACACGACCAAGGCGAAATCGCGCGGGTCGTAGCCGCGGCGGATCGAGATCAGGCGCACCGCGTCTGCCATGTTGGCGTTGGCCACCCGCAGGATGGCGAGCGCTGCATCCTCCAGCGACAGGCCGAGCGGATCCGCCACCTTGCGCCGGATCGCCTCGGCGGCGAGCGCCTTGTCCAGGCGGATGGCCCCGCCGGCCAGGGTGTCGCTGAGCCGGCCGAGGACGACATTGGCGTCGCAGTTGGTCGGCTCGGTGCCGCCGCGGCCGTAGCAGGCCGGGCCGGGGTCGGAACCGGCCGACTGGGGCCCGTTGCGCAGCGAACCGGCCTCGTCCATCCAGCCCAGCGATCCGCCGCCAGCGCCGATGGTCAGTACCTCGATGCTGGGGAAGCAGATCGGATAGCCGTACTCGACGTGCCAGTCCTTGGTCACGCGCAGGCTGCCGCGGTCGCACAGCGAGACGTCCGTGCTGGTGCCGCCCATGTCGAGCCCGATCGAATTCTCGTAGCCGGCCAGGTTGGCCACATGGCGGCTGGCGATTGCGCCGGCGGCGATGCCCGACGCGGCGAGCCGCGCGGCAAAATGCTCGGCGGTCTTGGTGGTCATGACGCCGCCACCGGAGTGCAGCAGCAGCACGTCCTCGGAGTAGCCGCCGGCCTGCATCCGCTCTTCCAGCCGCTTGGCGTAGGCGCCGGCGACAGGGGCCAGCACCGCATTGGCGACGGTAGTCGAGAAGCGCTCGTGCTCGAAGATCTCCGGCATGATCTCACTGGACAGCGAGACCACTGCGTCCGGGAGTTCCTCCCGCAGGATCTCTCCCATCCGCCGCTCGTTGACCGGGTTGGCGAAGGCATTGACGAAGCAGATGGCGATCGTCTTGACGCCGCGCTTGGCGACGATCCGCGCGATGTCGCGGGCCTCCGCCTCGTCCAGCGGCGTCACCACCTTGCCTGCGTAGTCGATCCGCTCGCTGACAACCAGCCGGTCGCGGCGGCGGATGTAGGCCGGCGCCATTTCCTTGTAGGTGTCCCACAGGTCGTCGCGGGTGCCGCGGCGGATCTCGATCACGTCGCGAAAGCCTTCGGTGGTGATCATGACCGCCGGCGGAAACCGTCGGGTGATCAGTGCGTTGGTGGCGAGGGTCGTGCCGTGGGAGAACAGCAGCACGTCCTTCAGGTCGACGCCGGCGGCCGCGATGCCCTCGAGCACCCCGTCGATCGGGTCCCGGGTCGTCGGCACCTTGGCGACCCGCATTGCGCCGGTCGCCTCGTCCAAGATGCACACGTCGGTGAAGGTGCCACCAACATCGCAGGCCACGCGTACCGCTACTCCTGCGATGCCATCCGCCTCAGGGATTCCAACCGATCCGTCCATGTATTTCAGCCTCCTTCTGCGATGCGTCGCCCGGTTCGATTCCCGTGCGACGAGCAAAACAAAAGCCCTCGCGGTCGTAGACCGGGAGGGCTTCTTTGCCGAAATCCATCAACGGCAGCACTGGCGCCGATGGACAAATTCTATGCGTTCAAGAGCTACTTTGCCTGTTTGATTTGCTCCGCTTCGGACCGCCGCCGAAAAACTCACTCGCGTTGATGATAGCGACGGCTATTTCGTCGATGCTGACGCGCCTTGCCATCGCCTGGTCTCGAATTGAAGAATAGGCCTCCTCTTCCGACACCCCGTTGCGATCCATCAGGATCGTTTTGGCGCGCTCCACTCGCCGCAGCGCGCTCATTCGCGCTTCGAGTTTCGCCAATTTCTTCGCATTGACTAGCTCTCGACGCGAAACAGTAAGTGCCATCACCATAGTCGTCAAGAGCCCTGTTGCCCGGATCGGCTTGGTGATAATCGCGATCGCCCCCGCATCGATCACCGACTGCAGGATGGTCGGGTTCTCGTACTCGACTATTCCGATCACCACCGCTGGGTCCGATCCTGACGTTCCGACCAGGGAGGCGGTTTCGGTGCCGGGCGTCCGGATCGCCTCGAACACCAGCTGGATCTCCGCCGGCAGCTCGGCAGGCGGCGGCCAGATCGCGGTCACCCGGCAGCCGATCCGCCGCAGATGGGCGACCAGTTCTTCGGCGTCGCGATCCTGCGGGTGGACGACCAGGACACGCAGGGCGCGTATCTCGCGCAGGACCTTGAGAGCGGCTTGCGCGGTATCGGTGGCCCCCCCGGGCCTCACGGCAACGCGCCCGCCAGATGGGACTGGCCGACGTCGTTGCCCCAGTCGTCGAGGCTGTGGTCGACCATGTAGGGGTCGGGCTTGACCGGCCGGGCAGGCTCGACCAGGACCTCGAACTGTCCAGAGGGCAGGGCGCGGCCGATGCGCGGCCACAGGTAGCAATGGTGGTTGTCAGGGTCCATCCTGACCAGGCCCTGCGGGGCCCCGATCCCGCGGCCGGCGAGGGCCGGCAGCAATACGTCCGGGTCGGTGCTGCCGGCTTCCTGCAGCCCATCGGCAATGAGCCGGGTCTGGAAGTAGGCCGCCTCGCAAAGTGCATTGGTCGTCGCCGCGGCGCCGAACCTGCTGCGGTAACGGGCGACGAAGGTGCGGTTGGCCTCGCCGGGCAGCGACTGGAAATAGGTGGCGGCGGTGATATGGCCGCTGACCATGTCGGCGCCCATCTCGGCGATCTCGGTCTCCGTGGTGGTCAAGCTGGCAATCGGCATCCTCGCCGGGTCGAGCCCTGCATCGCGATAGGCCCGATACAGGCAGTTCGCGTTCTCGCCGACGACGGTGGCGAAGATCACATCCGGCGCCTTGCTGCGGATGTCGCGCACGATGTCGTCGAAGACCCGCCGGCCGTCCTCGAACGAAACATATCGTTCCGACACCACCTGGCCCTGGTGCTCGGTCACCAGCGTGGTCATCACCCGATTGGCCTCGACCGGGAACACATAGCGAGTGCCGACCAGGTAGAACCGCTTGCCGTAGTTGGCGATCAGGTAGCGCGCCAGCGGCACGCTGTGCTGGTTCGGCGTCGCGCCGGCATAGATGACGTTGCGCGAGAACTCGAATCCCTCGTACATCGCGGGATAGGCCAGCAGGCCGTTCCGCCGTTCCACCACCGGCAGTACCGCCTTGCGCGTGCTCGACATGTACCCGCCGACGATGATCCGCACCCCGTCCTCGCTCAACAGCCGCTCGGCGCAGGCTGCGTAGCGCTCGGGCGACGACTGCGGGTCGTAGACCACCGGCTCGATCGGCTGGCCGCGGACGCCGCCAGCCGCATTGATTTCGTCGATCGCGATCAGCACCGCGTTCAACTGCGTCTGCTCGATCAAGGCCGTCGTACCGGATTGGGAGAACAGGATCCCGATTCGCCACGGCTCGGTAGTGGTCAGGCCCAACGATGCGACCCCTCAAAAAAATCAGGCTCCCGCGAGGGCATCCTGTGGACACCACCCAAACGGGAGCCTCATTGCTCCAGGGCGCCGAGCGTCGCCGTGATGCAAGCGATTGTCAACAGAAGTGCACAGGTGGGACAGTGTTCGCGGGCGCTTGCCTGGCGGGCCACCGGCACCTGCCGTTCAGAGGCGTCCGACCGCCACCGAGACCGGCAGCCCGGCGAAACCGTCGCGAGGCGCCAGCAGGTCCTCGTTGCGCGCCAGGCCGTCCGGAGGGTGGCAGGCCTCGAGACGAAGCGTTTCCCAGCCGTGCGGAAGGGCGAATTGCGGCGGTGCATCGCGGGCGTCCGGCGGTGCCCACAACTCGCTGAGCACCACCACCACGTGGCCCGCATGCTCCCGGGCGAAGCCGAACAGGCGCTGGTCGGGCGCCGGGGCCGATTCCAGCCTGCGATAGTCGCCCCGGCCGAAGAGGTCCGGGTTCACCCTGCGCGCAGCCAGCAGCCAGCGAAGCAGGGCGGTCTTTGTCGCGTCGAACGGGGCATCGGGTCCGATGAGCTGGTCCAGCGCGGCCTGTCGGACGTCGAAATCGACCTGCCGCCGGTTGTCCGGATCGACCAGGCTCAGGTCGGCCGCTTCGCTGCCCTGGTAGATGTCGGGGATGCCCGGCAGGGTCAGCTTGAGGGCGAGCTGGACCAGGCTCTTGCGCTCGCCGGCCGCGATGAAGGGCGCGGCTGCGCGCGCAAAGGCGTCGGCGAACGGGTGCCGCGGCGACAGCACACGCGATACGAATGCGGTAAGCATGCCCTCATAGCCCTCCGCCGGGCTCGTCCAGCGGGTGACCTGTTTTGCTTCACGCGCCGCCTTCACCAGGTACGACCCGATGCGCTCCGTCAGGTCGCCGGGTTCCCAGGCGCCGAGGAGGGCCTGGTAGAACTGCCACCGCATCTCGGCGTCGGGCGCGGGCAACCCGTCGCTCTCGATCAGGCGATCCCACTCATGCACCGCCTGCTCCCATCCGGCAGGCCTGTCGCAGATCGCGGCAATGCGCATTCGTGCATCCTCGCCGCGCTTGGTGTCGTGGGTCGCCGTGGCGCTGATGCCGAACGGTTGCAGCTCTGCCCGCACCGCCATCTCCCGGTCGAAGGCGGGCGCCGCCAGGCTCATCGTCTGCGGCTCGCCGCCGACCTCGTTGGCAGAGAGCAGCCGCGGGAAGCGATAGAACAGCGTATCTTCCATCGCCTTGGCCATCAGGGCGCCGGTGACCTGTTCGAGCCGGCTGCGCAGACGGTCGGCCTCCGGCCCCTGCGCGCCAGAGATGACGCGGAGCAGGTCGCCGATCACGGCCGGATCCTCGTGGTCGACCTCCACCTTCGCCCGCTGCTCCACCCGTTGCAGCAGGTCTGCGTCCGACGGCGACGGGCCATCCGGACCGAGATAGGTCCGATAGACCGGCATCGCGATCGCGACTGCGATCAGGGCGCGGCGCAGCGAGTCAGGTCCCCAGTCTCGGGCGACGAGATCGGTCGCCGCAACGGCGACTGCTAGCGTGGTCAGATAGGAGAGCTCGGCTGCGAGGTTGTAGGTCAGCAGCTCGCACTTGGCGTCGGCGAGCATTGTCCGCGGTACCTCCGCTCCGCCGACGAAGGCGTCGTAGATGGTGCGCAGCTGGCTGGCTCCGCTCGGATCGGTGAGCAGGCCGCCGACGGCGTTTGCGAACTCGTAGCCGGTCGTCCCCTCGGTGGGCCAGTCGGCTGGCAGCCGTTCGTCGCCGATCAGGATCTTCTCGACCCAGATCGGCGGATGGGTCGGCGCCTGGTCCTTCAGCCGACGCAGGTAGCCGGCAGGGTCGGCGAGGCCGTCGACATGGTCGACGCGGACACCGTCGACATGGCCCGCCGCCAGCAGGTCGAACAGCAGGCGGTGCACGTCGTCGAACACCTGCTGATCCTCGACCCGCACGCCGACCAGATCCGAGATCTCGAAGAACCGGCGGTAGGTGAGCATGTCGCGTGCACAGCGCCAGTAGGCGAGCCGCCAATGCTGGCGCTCGTGGATTGCCGCGAGCAGATCGGGCTGGCCGGACAGGGCCGCCAGCCGCTCGGACAGGCGGCCAGCCGTGGTGGTGTCGGCACTCTGTCCGGCCAGCCATGCCACGAGATCAGCATCCGCAGGCAGGGGCATCCCGAATCCGGCCGCCTCGAGCACCAGTTGCCAGCTGGCAGGCGCAAGCGGCAGCGCCGTCTCGTGGTAGCGCCAGACCAGCTCCCCCGCCTCGATGCCGAGGGCGAATTCTCCTGCCTGCAGCGCGGCCCCGAACGACTGGCCCAGCAGCGGCAGGATGAGCCTGGGGGCCGACCAGTCGATATCGAAATGGCCGCGATAGTCGCTGTCGCGGCCTTGGCGGAGCACATCGCGCCACCAGGGATTGTGCGCCGACGCCGCCATGTGGTTGGGGACGATGTCGACGATCAGACCGAGGCCTTCAGCCTTCAGCGCCGCAGACAGGCGCAGGAAGCCGTCCATCCCCCCGAGGCTGTCGTCGAGGCGGCCGTGATCGGTGACGTCATAGCCGTGCGTCGATCCGGGAGCCGCCTGGAACAGCGGCGACGCGTAGAGGTGGCTGACGCCGAGCCGGCCGAAGTAGGGCGCGAGTTGTGCAGCCTCGTCGAACCCCATTCCCTGGCGGAACTGCAGACGATAGGTGGCGCGGGGCAAGCTCATCGCGGCCGTGCCGCCCGCATCGCCGCCGCGTGGGCGCGGAACCCGGGGCTATCGGCGATGCGGTCCACAGCGACAGGCAGGCGGTGGCGCCAGTTCGGGTGCTCGTCGATGGTGCCTGGCAGATTGACCTGGTCGGTCATGCCCAGCGCGTCCTCCGCCTGCAGCGCAACGAGCCGGCAAGGGCTGGCAGCGACCACGGCGTGCAGCCGCGGCGACAGCTCGTCGGGTGGCACAGGGCCGTCGAGCAGGCGCAGCAGCGCCTCCCGCTCGGCGCGCCGTGTGGACTGCGCCGCGTGGTCGGCCCCCTCCGGAAGCCTGCCGAGCTGCCGGCGCAGCGCGATGTCGGCGCCAACGCTCCAGCCGGCAAAAGTCGGCATGTCATGGGTGGCAACGCACGCAAGCGCATCGACAGGCCAATCGCGCGGCGGGTGGAAACCGGCTGGACCCTGCTCGAAGAACAAGACCTTGTAGGAGTGGATTCGGTGCTGCGCCATCAGCGCGCGGAACCCCTCGGGCACAACGCCCAGGTCCTCGCCGACCATGATCGCCCGCGCACGTCGGGATTCCTCCGCGGTGCGGGCCAGCAGCCGGGAGAGCGGGTAGCGGACATAGGCGCCTTCCTTTCCCGTCGCGCCCCGCGGGATCAGCCAGAGCCGGGCCAGGCTCATCGCATGGTCGATCCGTGCCGCCCCGGCGTGGCGCAGGACCGCCGCCAGCGTGTCGGCGAACGGCTGGCAGTCGGCGTCGGCGAGGCGAATCGGCGAAAGCGGCGCCAGGCCCCAATCCTGGCCGACGGCACTGAAAGGGTCCGGCGGCGCACCGATCGAAACCCCCGGGATGGCGAGGTCGGGGTCAGTCCAGGTCGCCGAACCGTCGGGCGCGGTCCCGACTGCGAAATCGATGTACAGGCCAATCCGCATGCCGGCGTCGCGGGCGTCGCGCTGGACCCGCGCGAGCTGCCGGTCCGCCAGCCACTGGAGCCACAGGTGATAGTCGATGCGGTCGCGGTTCGCGGCGGCGAAGGACGCGACCTCGGCGGTGCGCCGGTCCTGGAGCGGCGCCGGCCAGGCGGGCCATCCCGCGCCGGTCCCACCTGCCGTCATGGTCTCCGAGATCGCCTCGAACAGGGCGTGGGCGGCGAGGGAATCCCCGCCGTCGGCGCAGAAGGATGCATAGGCGTCCCGATGCCGGTCGTCCCAGGGGAAGCGCTGGTACAGCCTGCGCAGCAGCCGGTCCTTCAGCCGCATGACGCCGGCGACGTCGATAAGGGCAGTCTGCCGCAGCCGGTCGGCCTCCGATTGCTCCTCCGGCGACAGCCCGGCGAAGCCCTCGATCCAGTCGACGGCGATGTACAGCGGATTCAGCAGCCGCCGGTTCGAGGGGTAGAACGGACTGACCCGGGTCGGGTCGCTCCAGAACAACGCATGCAGCGGGTTCAGGCCAAGGAAATCGGCGCCCTCGGCTGCGGCCGTCCGGCACAGCGTCGACGCGTCGGCGAAGTCGCCCATGCCGAGGTTGCGGGCCGAGGCGAGGCTCGGCAGCTGGCAGGTCAGGCCCCATACGCGCGCGTCGCGCAGGCCCTCGGGCACATAGCACTCCGACGGCGCCGTCTCGGCCCCCGCCTGGACGAGATCCGGTGGAGAATGCCGCACCCGGCTGTCGATGCCGAAGGCGGCGGCGAGGGCGGTCAGGGTCTCCTCGGGAACCGAACGCTCAACTCCGTTCATGTCGATGAAGGTCGGCTCGATGCCATGGGATGCGCAGAGGGCGGCGAGGTCGCGGCTCACGATGCGGATGGTTCCAGAACCACTCGGATCGACCAGCGGTCCTGGTCCGGGTGGCCGAGAGTGAACAACGGGCTGCCCCACTGTCCGCTGGCGAAAGGCGCGCCGCCGAGATTGGCCGCGCAGCCGAGACGGCTGCCGTCGCCCAGAGTCCAACGGGCCTCGACGCCGCGCTCGCCGCGGGCCGCGGCCTCTCCGTTCACCGCCGTCATCGCCTTCAGCCGCGGCACGATCTCCGCCGCCCGGATCGCCAGCAGGCGAGTGACCAGCCGGTGCCTCTCGCGGCCGGGTGCGGTGTCAGCCTGCGACCAGTCGAGGCGGGAGCCGGCGAAGGTCGCGGGGTCGTTCGGATCGGGGATGGTCCGGCGCATATTCTCGTCGGCGAACTGCGGCCATTTGGCGAACTCGCGGCGCCGGCCCGTCCGCACCGCGTCCGCCAGTTCGCCGTGAAAGTCGGTGAAGAACAGGAACGGCCCGGTCTCCCCCCATTCCTCGCCCATGAACAGCAGCGGGATCATCGGCGACAGCAGCAGGAGGGCGGTCAGGACCTGCACCGCCCGGGGTTCGGCCAGCGTCGTCAGCCGCTCGCCGAAGGCGCGGTTGCCGATCTGGTCATGATTCTGGAGGAAATTGACGAAGGCCACCGGCGGCAGGTGAGCCGAGGGCTCGCCGCGCGGGGTGCCGTCGCGGTAACCGGAGGGTCGGCCCTGCTCTACGAACCCGTCGCGCAGTGCGATGACCATGTCGCCGCGGGTGTCGTCGGCGTAGTCGGCGTAGTAGCCGTCGCCTTCGCCGGTGGCGAGCACATGAGCGACGTGGTGGAAGTCGTCGTTCCATTCCCCGCTATAGAGCAGCGGCCGGTTCTGTCCGTCGCGCCGATGCAGTGCGGTAATGTTGCGCTCGTCTTCCGTCGTCAGATGCACCGGCCGGTCGAAGCCGTGGCGGCGCACCGCCTGGGCGATCTCCTCGATCACCGGCGGGCGGCTGGTATCGCGGATCTGGTCGATGGCATCGAGCCGAAGCCCATCCAGGCGATACTCCTCCAACCAGTACAGCGCGTTGTCGATGAAAAACCGGCGCACGGGCTGCCGCTCGTAGGCGATGGCCGGCCCCCAGGGCGTGTGCCGCTTCGGGTCGAAGAACTCCGGGGCGTAGAGGCCGAGGTAGTTCCCGTCGGGGCCGAAATGGTTGTAGACCACGTCGAGGAATACCATCAGGCCGCGCGCATGGGCTGCGTCGACCAGGTGCTTCAGCCCGTCGCGGCCGCCATAGGCGCGGTGCGGTGCATAGAGGAGGACGCCGTCATAGCCCCAGCCGCGGTCGCCGGAGAACTGCGCCACCGGGCACAGCTCGATGGCGGTGACGCCGGTGGCGGCGAGGTGGTCGAGACGGGCGCGGACGCCATCGAAGTCGCCATTGTCGGAGAAGGCGCCAACGTGCAACTCGTAGAGCACCGTCTCCTCCCATGGCCGGCCAGCCCATTCGCTCTGCCAGCGGTAAGCGGCGGGATCGACGAGCAGCGAGGGGCCATGGACGTCGCCGGCCTGGGCGCGGGCGGCGGGGTCGGGAACGCTCTGGCCGCCGTCGAGGACGAAGACATAGCTGTCGCCCGGGGAGGCCGGGAACTCGCCCTCGAACCAGCCGTCCTCTGCCCGGTCGAGGCGATGCGCACGGTCGGCGAGCTGCAGGCCGATGCCGGCCGCGGCCGGAGCCCAGAGGCGGAACAGCCAGCGGCCGTCGCCGACAGGCTCGGCCCCCCATGACTTGACGAAGTGGGAACCGCTCATTGCAGCGGGTCCAGGGACTCAAGCAGGAAGAGCGCCCGTTCCGGCACGGGGATGGGTTCGCCACCCGGCAGGGGGGGCTGCTGCGGGAACACGGTACCGCTCGCGCTGTCGACGAGCACACGCCACGCCACCGACCCCGCCCGCTCGGGCAGCGTGAACTCGACGACCTCGGCAATCGGATTGCACAGCATCAGGAGCGATCGCTCGCCCGGCTTGCTGAGCATCAGCGCGATCATGCCTGCGTCGCCTTTCTCCCAGTCCTCCGGGGTCATGCTGACGCCCTGTGTCGTCAGCCAAAGCACGTCGGGGAAGCCGGTCGCGCCGACATCGTTGCCATGCAGGAACCTGTCGTGCCGTAGGAGCGGGCGCGACTGGCGCAGCGCGATCAGCTGCCGCACGAACTCCTCGAACTCGTCATCTGCGGCGGACCAGTCAAGCCAGCTGATTTCGTTGTCCTGACAGTAGGCATTGTTGTTGCCGCCTTGCGTGCGGCCCGTCTCGTCGCCCATCAGCAGCATCGGAGCGCCGTGGCTGAACAGCAATGTGGCCACGGTCGCCCGGCGCAGCCGATCGCGCAACGCCAGGACCCCGGGGTCGTCGGTCGGGCCCTCGGCGCCGCAGTTCCAGCTGCGGTTGTCGTCGTGTCCGTCCCGGTTGTCCTCGAGGTTGGCCTCGTTGTGCTTGTCGTTGTAGGACCACAGATCCATCAGCGTGAAGCCGTCGTGGGCGGTTACCAGGTTGACGCTTGCCCAGGTCCTGCGGCCACGATGCTCGAACAGGTTGGCTGAGCCCAGGAGGCCGGTCGACAGCTCGCGCTGGGCCGCGCGGTCCCCTTTCCAGTAACTCCTGATGTTGTCTCGATAGGTACCGTTCCATTCCGCCCAGCCGGGAGGGAAGTTCCCCAGTTGGTAGCCGTTGGGTCCAACGTCCCAGGGCTCGGCGATCAGCTTGACGCTTTGCAGCACCGGGTCCTGCGCGATGGTGTCGAAGAAGATCGCGTTGGGGTCGAAGTTATCGTATTCGCGGCCCAGCGCGGTGGTCAGATCGAAGCGGAAACCGTCGACATGGCACTCCTGCACGAAGTAGCGCAGGGAGTCGGCGACCATCTGGATCACCCGCTGATGGTTCAGCCGCATGTTGTTGCCGCAGCCGGTCGTGTCGAAGTAGTAGCGCCTGTCTTCGCCGAGCAGATAGTAGTTGGCGTTGTCGATTCCGCGAAACGACAAGGTCGGACCGAGTTGGTTGCCTTCCGCGGTGTGATTGTAGACGACATCCAGGATGACCTCGATGCCGGCCTCGTGCAGGCGCTTGACCATGACCTTGAACTCGCCGGTCCCGTGGCCTGGCGAGATGTAGCGCGTGGCCAGCGCGTGGAAGCAGATCGTATTGTAGCCCCAGTAGTTGGACAGCCCCTTCTGCACCAGGTGTCGGTCGTCGAAGAAGGCCTGCACCGGGAGCAGCTCGACGGCGGTCACGCCAAGGCGGGCCAGGCGCTCGATCACACGGGGATCGGCCAAGCCGGCGAAGGTCCCGCGGATCTGCTCGGGCAGGTCCGGGTGCAGCGCGGTCATGCCCTTGACATGGGCCTCGTAGATGATGGTTTCCGACCAGTGGCGGCGCGGCCGGATGTCGTCGCCCCAGGTGTGGGCGGGATCGATGACCGCGCATTTCGGCATGACGAACGCGCTGTCGCGGCGGTCGAAGCTCAGGTCGGCGCGGGCCGACCCGACCCGGTAGCCGAAACAGGCGTCGTGCCAGCGCAGCTCCCCCTTCAGGGCCTTGGCGTACGGGTCGATCAGCAGCTTGTTCGGATTGAACCGATGGCCGACCTCCGGGGCGTAGGGCCCATGGCAGCGGTAGCCGTAGAGCTGGCCGGGCCGGAGGTCGGGGAAATAGCCGTGCCAGACCTCATGGGTATGCTCCGGCAGGTCGATGCGCTCGATCTCCCGCCGACCCTGCGGATCGAAGAGGCAGAGCTGCACCCGCGTCGCATTGGCGGAAAACAGCGCGAAGTTCACCCCGGATCCGTTCCAGGTCGCGCCCAGCGGATGGGGCAATCCGGCAGAAACGCGGGTTGCCATTCAGATGAGCCTGTCGAGTTTGGCCGGTGTCAAGGGCGTGCCGCCTGGACGACGATCGTTGCCAGGGGAGGGAGGGTCAGCCGGATGGAGGCGGGGCGGCCGTGCATCGGCGTCGGCTGGGCGTCGACCTGGCCGCCATTGCCGATGTTCGAGCCGCCATAGATCGCCGCATCCGTGTTCAACAGCTCGCGCCAGGGGCCGGCCGAGGGCACTCCGATCGTATAGTCGTGCCGTACCACCGGTGTGAAGTTCGCTACCACCACGACGCTGGTCCCGTCAGGCCCGCGCCGCTCGAATGAGAAGATGCTCTGTTCCACGTCGCCACCCTCGATCCAGGCGAAACCGGCCGGGTTGCAGTCGAGCGCATGCAGGGCGGGCTCTTCGCGGTATAGCCTATTCAGGTCGCGGATCAGCTGCTGCAGGCCGGCATGGGCCGGATCGCCCAGCAGGTGCCAGTCGAGCGAATGGTCATGCGTCCATTCGCGTTCTTGGCCGAACTCGCCGCCCATGAACAGCAGCTTCTTGCCCGGATGGGTCCACATGAAGCCAAAATAGGCGCGCAGGTTGGCAAACTTCTGCCAGCGGTCGCCCGGCATCTTGCCGAGCAGAGATGCCTTGCCGTGCACCACTTCGTCATGGCTCAGCGGCAGCACGAAGTTCTCGGTAAACGCGTAGTCGATGCCGAAGGTCATCAGGTGATGGTGGTACTTCCGGTAGACCGGCTCGAGCTGCAAGTATTCCAGCGTGTCGTGCATCCAGCCCATGTTCCACTTGAAGTCGAAGCCGAGGCCGCCCTCGTCGACCGGGCGGGAGACTCCCGGCCAGGCCGTGGACTCCTCCGCGATCGTCAGGCGGCCGGGGCAGCGCTCGCCGACCAGGCTGTTGATCTCACGCAACAGGGCTATGGCCTCCAGGTTCTCCCGCCCGCCGTGGATGTTGGGCATCCATTCGCCCGGCTGGCGTGAGTAGTCGAGGTAGAGCATGGATGCGACCGCATCCACCCGCAGGGCGTCGACGCCGTAGTGCTCGAGCCAGAAGATGGCATTGGCGCAGAGGAAGTTGGCGACCTCGCGCCGGCCGTAGTTGTAGATCAGTGTGTTCCAGTCCCTGTGAAAGCCGAGCCGGGGATCCTCGTGCTCGTAGAGGTGCGTGCCGTCGAAATAGACCAGCCCGTGCGCATCGGACGGGAAGTGGGCCGGCACCCAATCGATGATCACGCCCAGCCCGGCGTCATGACAGGCGCGCACGAGGCGGCGGAACCCGTCCGGCTCGCCGAAGCGCGCGGTCGGCGCGAACAGGCCGATCGGCTGGTAGCCCCAGGAGCCGGAAAAGGGGTGTTCGGAGATCGGCATCAGCTCGAGATGAGTGAAGCCCATATCGCGGGCATAGGGCACCAGCGTCTCGCAGAGCTCGTCGTAGCTCAGCATGCGCTCGCCTTCGGCCCGGCGCCAGGATCCGAGATGAACTTCGTAGATCGAGATCGGCGCTGCCCGGTTGTCGACCGCGGCATGGCGGCCGATCCAGTCCGTCTCGGGCGGGGTGTCGCTCAAGCCACAGACGATCGAGGCCGTCCCGGGCGCCAGTTCCTGTTGCAGCGAGAGCGGGTCGGACTTCAGCGGCTGAACGTTGCCATGAGCGCCGACGATCTCGAACTTGTAGGGGGTGCCGGGGCCGACACCGGGCAGGAAGATCTCCCAGACGCCCGCCCCGTAGCGTAGCCGCATCGGATGGCGGCGGCCGTCCCAGAAGTTGAAGTCGCCGACGACGCTGACCCGGCGAGCATTGGGCGCCCAGACCGCGAAGGCTGTGCCGTCGACACCCTCGACCCGCATCGGATGGGCGCCAAGCCGCCGGTAGATCTCGCGGTGCCGGCCTTCGCCCATCAGATGCACGTCGAGGTCGCCCAGCACGGCGCCGAAGGCATAGGGATCGTGTCCCCCCCATTCATGCCCATGTCCCCAGAATGCGAGCCGGTATGCGAAGCGTTTGCGGCGCCGTGGCATATGGCCGGCAAAGACGCCGTCCTCATGGACACGGTCGAGCGCTGCGACCAGCCTCCCCTTCTCGTCGACGACGTTGGCGCCCTCGGCCCCGGGGTCGAAGGCGACGACGCGTAGCCCCTGGGGGGTCTCGTGCATGCCGAACCAGCGGAACGGATCGTCGAGACGGCCTTCACAGATCGCCTGGCAGACGTCCGGCGGCAGGATCGGTGCGCGCTCGGCCGCCGCCTGTTTCGAGGGCACGGGCATCAGGCGCGATCCCTGTCGAGCAGCGCCAGCACGCCTCGGACCGGGATCGACAGCCAGGCCGGGCGGTTCGCCGCTTCGTAGCCGATTTCGTAATAGGCCTTCTGCAGGACAAAGAGGTCGAGCAGATCATTATCGTCGGGGATGGTCGAAACTCCTTCCGTGGCGGCATCGTAGGCGGTGCGGAACCGCGAGACGGCGCGGTCGCGCCACGCCCAGGCGACCGCATCTGCGCCCTCGACCACCAGCTCCTTCGCGCGCAGCCGGTCGATTGCGGCGAAGGCGGCATAGTCGAAGCTGCGCAGCATCCCGGCAACATCGCGCAGCGGCGAGGACTTCGCCCTGCGCTCCTCCAGGCTGCGGCGCGGCTCTCCCTCGAAATCGATGATGACGATGTCGGCCTGGGCGACCAGGACCTGACCGAGGTGGTAGTCGCCGTGGATACGCGATTTGCCGCCGCTGGGAGCGATCCGCGCACCTAGAGTCTTGATCATCGTCTCGGCCTCCTCTCGGCGAGCCAGCAGCGCGTCGACGTCCGAGTTCTCCCGAATGGTGCGCAGGCGCTGGAACGCATCCCGGGCCTGGGCGGTCACGTCGGCGACCCAGTCGGCGATATCGCCCGGGGTGACGGGTTCCACGCCGAAGGCCGGGTCATCGGTGGCGGTGGCCAGCGCGCGATGCAGTTCGCCTGTCCGCTGGCCCAGGACATCGGTGAGATCGAGCGGGTAGGGAAAGCCATCCTCTTCTTCCGCTTCGGCAACATCCGCCGGTTCGCCGATCGACCAGTCCTCGATCTCCCGGGCAAGAGCGTCCACCATGGCTGTCCAGCCATCGCCCTGGTTCGGCACGAAGGCGAAGCAGGCGGCGATCGTCGCCGGGTCGCCGCCGTCGCGGGTCAGCGTCGCTTCGCCCAGATACGCGGGCGTGTTGGCGAAGTCGGTGCGTTCGGTGAGGAAGCGGCTGACCTCGATGTCAGGCTGAAGCCCGGGCCGGAGACGACGGTAGATCTTGAGCAGGCCTTTGTCGCCGAACGCGGCCGAGACGTTGGACTGCTCGACGCCGAGCGCGCGCGCCTCATCGACCTCGTCCAGTTCGAGCAGGCCTTCGGTCCCGCGCGCCTTGAAGGTGAGGCCGCCGGCGCTCGCCTCCGCGCTGCTCTTCATCGCGGCAATCAGCGCCTCGGCGAAGCGCGGGTCAGCCGACGCGTCGGTCAACGCGCCGAGCTGGTTGGTGCGGCGAAGCTTGGCGAGCGTGGCCGACAACCGCGGCGCACCGAACTGCACATGCTCTTCGCCCCAGAGCGCCGAGAACGGCAGGAAATATGTCTGCGCTCCGGACTCGACGGTCTCCACCTGGGCGATCGACAGCTTGTAGCTGTCGGCAAGTTCGGGGCCGGCGATGACCTCGATGTCCTTGAACCGTTCTCCCTTCGCGCCGAACCATCGCTGGAGCGGGAGGAACTCGGAAAGCACCTCCCGGCTTAGCCTGCCCTGCGCCTCGGCCGAGAGCATGTCTCCGATCCGCGTGCTGCGGCAGGTCAGCGTCACGAACTCCGGGAGCACCTCGGTATAGGGCTGGTGCCATTTCGGCATCGCCGCCTCTGTCGCCAGTTGGAACCACAGGAAGCCGTAGGGCGGCAATGTCAGCAGATAGGGCAGGTCGCCGATCGGCGGAAAGGCGGTGCCGCCCTCCAGTTCGACCGGTACCCGGTCGCGAAACTCGGAGAGGTTCAACTCCACCGCCTGTGCGCTGCGGCTGACGTTGAATACCGCCAGCACCACCTCGTCGTCATCGCTGCGGGTGAAGGCCAGGATCTTGCGGTTGCGCGGATAGATGAAGTCGAGCCGGCCGCGCGCCAGCGCCTTGTGGAGCCGCCGGATGCGGATCATCCGCTTCATCCAGTTCAGCAGCGAGCCGGCATTGCGGCTCTGCGCCTCCACGTTCACTGCGTCGTAGCCGTAGATCGGGTCCTGGATCGTCGGTAGGCACAGCTGCTGCGGGAAGGCTCTCGAGAAGCCACCGTTGCGGTCGGCCGACCACTGCATCGGAGTGCGCACACCGTCCCGGTCGCCCAGGAAATAATTGTCTCCCATGCCGATCTCGTCGCCGTAGTAGATCACCGGCGTTCCCGGCATCGAGAACAGGAGCCCGTTCATCAGCTCGATTTTGCGCCGGTCGTTCTCCAGCAGCGGCGCCAGCCGGCGGCGGATGCCGAGGTTGACCCGGGCCCGCCGCTCCGACGCGTAGAACGCCCACATGTAGTCGCGTTCCTTGTCGGTCACCATTTCCAGCGTCAACTCGTCGTGGTTGCGCAGGAAGATGGCCCACTGGCAGCTCTCAGGTATCTCCGGAGTCTGCCGCAGGATGTCGGTGATCGGGTGACGGTCCTCCTGCGCCAGTGCCATGTACATCCGCGGCATCAGGGGGAAGTGGAACGCCATGTGGCATTCGTCGCCCTCGCCGAAATAGGGGCGGGTATCCTCGGGCCACTGGTTGGCCTCGGCCAGCAGCATCCGGTCCGGGTAGGAGGCATCCAACTCGGCCCGGATCTTCTTCAGGACCTCATGCGTCTCGGGCAGGTTCTCGTTATTGGTGCCTTCGCGTTCGACGAGGTAGGGGATCGCGTCGAGCCGCAGTCCGTCGACCCCCATGTCGAGCCAGAAGTGCATCGTTTTCAGGATCTGCTTCAGCACCTCCGGGTTGTCGAAGTTCAGGTCCGGCTGGTGCGAATAGAACCGGTGCCAGAAGAAGGCGCCCGCCTCAGGATCCCAGGTCCAGTTCGACTTCTCGGTGTCGATGAAGATGATCCTGGTCTCGGGGAACTTGGTGTCGGTGTCCGACCAGACGTAGAAGTCGCGCTCGACGCTGCCGGCCGGCGCGCTGCGGGCCCGCTGGAACCAGGGGTGCTGGTCCGACGTGTGGTTGATGACCAGCTCGGTGACGACGCGCAGCCCGCGACGGTGCGCCTCATCCACGAACCCCTTGAAGTCGTCCATGTCGCCGTAACTCGGGTTGATGGCCTCGTAGTCGGCGATGTCGTAGCCGTCGTCCCGCAACGGTGACGGGTAGAACGGGAGGAGCCAGATCGTATCGACGCCGAGATCCTCAATGTAGTCCAGACGCTGCAGCAGGCCCTTGAAGTCCCCCGTTCCGTCGTTGTCGGAATCCTGGAATGCCTTGATGTGCAACTGATAGATGACGGCATCCTTGTACCATTCCCCCTCGGACCGATCGACCGGACGCGCGGATAGCTGCTTCTCTTGCGGACTGTTCATCGGGCGCCCTTCACTTCGAGGCAAAAGCAGGATTGTGCAGCTGCCAGATGGCATAGGGCCGCTCTTCCGGGGTGAGCCAGACGTGCTGCATCTTGCCCTCCCAGCGGAAGTCGCTTCCGGTTACCAGGTCATGGGCGTCGATGGCCGCGTCGTCCGGCAGGCCGAACTCCCACAGGGGCACTTCGATTGCCGCGCCCTGCGGGCTCACCGGATCCAGGTTGACGGCGATCAAGAGGAAATCTGAAAGGTCCGGCGTGAATTTGGCATAGTACAGCACATGGTCGTTCCAGGCGTTGTAGAACTTCAGATGAGCAAACTGCTGCAGCGCCGGATGGCGGTTGCGTAGCCGGTTGACGAGCCTGATATCCTCTTTGATGTTTCCGGGCTTGTCGAAGTCCCAGGCCCGCAGCTGATATTTTTCGCTGTCGAGATACTCTTCCTTGCCCGGGACAGCGGCGCTCTCGCATATCTCGAACCCGTTGTACACCCCGTAGCTGGTCGACAACGTCGCCGCGAGTACAAGCCGCACCCGGAATCCGGCGCGACCGCTGGTCTGGAGGTAGTACGGATTGATATCCGGCGTGTTGACGAAGAAATTCGGCTGCATGACGTAAGGCATCGTACCACTGGTCAACTCGGTCAGATACTCGATCAGTTCCTGCTTTGTATCACGCCAGGTGAAGTAGCTGTAGGACTGGCTGAACCCCACCTTCGCCAGTCGCTTCATCATCTTCGGCCTGGTGAAGGCTTCGGCCAGAAAAATCACGTCCGGGTGCTGCTCGCGCACCTCGGCGATCATCCACTCCCAGAATGGCAGCGGCTTGGTGTGCGGGTTGTCGACCCGGAAGATCTTCACGCCATGGTCGATCCAGAACAGGACTACGTCACGCAGCTCGATCCATAGCGACGGGATTGCATCGCGGTAGAAGTGGACATTGACGATGTCCTCGTACTTCTTGGGGGGATTCTCGGCGAATTTGATGGTGCCGTCGGGGCGCCAGTCGAACCACTCCGGGTGCTGCTTGATCCACGGATGGTCGCGCGAGCACTGGATGGCGAAATCCAGCGCCACCTCCAACCCATGCGCGCGCGCTGCATCGACCAGGCGCTTGAAGTCCTGGAACGTGCCGAGCGCGGGATGGATTGCCGTGTGGCCGCCCTCGGGAGCCCCGATCGCATAAGGGGAACCCGGATCGTCCGGTCTGGCCGTCAGCGAGTTGTTGCGACCCTTGCGGTTGGTCCGGCCGATCGGGTGGATCGGCGGAAAGTAGAGCACGTCGAAGCCCAGGTCGCGAACATAGGGCAGGTGCTTCACGACGTCGTCGAACGTGCCGTGCCGCTCCTCGGAGAAGGACATCGAGCGGGGCATGAGTTCGTACCAGGCCGAGAATTGCGCCCGCTCCCGATCGACCCACACCGGGATCGGCGCCGGCAGTGTCGAGAGGTTGGTCCGGATGCCGACGCGGCGCATCAACTGGGTCGTCTCGCCGGTCATCAGCAGGGCGAACAGACCGCCCTCGTCTCGGACCGATTGCAGCTTGGCCTGGAGGCCCCTTAGCGCAGTCTTGTCCTGCGGCGTGCGAGGACCCGCCTCCTGCAGGGTCCTCTCGACGATGGACAGCCCTTCACGCAATTCCAGGCTGATCGGCATACCGGCCGCATGCTTCTTGGCCACCTCGGCCTGCCAGGAGGCAAACAGATCGCGCCAGGCTTGGAGGGTGAATTCGTGCAGCCCGACCGCATCGAACGTTGTAACGGCGCGCCATCGATCGTTGCCCAGCGGCTGCATGGGCAGCTCGGTCCAGCGCCTGGACTGAACGGGCCGCACAAGGCTCGCGGTGCCGATGACATCGTGCCCGTCGCAGAAGATATCGGCCTCGAGGACGAACGGTCTGCCGACCACCGCCTTCGCCGGAAAGCGTCCACCGTCGATCACAGGCGACACGTCCTCGATCGCGATCCTGGTCTCCGCCAGCCGCATCAGGCGGTCCGTCGAGTCCGTAGTTTTCCTGGCGGCTCTGGTCGCCGCAGTATTGCGTTCCGCTGCGCTTTTCACCCATGCCCTCCCGATTGCTCCCACTGCATCTAATCCGCTTCGACCATCGAGCAAGGCGGCGCATGGTGGTTGCCACGGGTGGTGCTGGCGAGCGAATTGTCACTGCCGCCGGCAGTAGCTCATGCCGGAAACGGGGCTGCCAGGGTGGATAACTTGTCCAATCCGGGCCCATCCGGCTGGGCACTGCGCGGCGTCGAACAGGATCACGCTGCCCGGCGGCAGGCCGCCGGCCGCTGTGGGCGGTGTCGGCTGGACCGGCGGCGCGGAGGGCGGCGCATAGCTCGATGCGGCCACGATTACCGACTTGCATGTGTAGATCTGCTGGCTTGGGTACTGCATCTGCCAATGACCGCCGCTCACCCGCATCGAGCGGCCGGTGTAGGCATAGCTTTCGGGGCTAGCGAAGCCATCGCCGTTGATGTCGCACAGCAGCGGAATGGTGCCCGGCGCCTGGCATGCAGGGTCGTTGCCGGCGCAGAGGCGAGGCTGGCCACCGAATCCGCCGCCGTAAGGAACACCGCCGACCAGCACGGCGGCACAGGCATAGGACTGCTGGTTGTGCGAATACCAGATCTGCCACCGGTTGCCGGAAACCCGGATCGCGTCGCCCGTATACTGATAGAGGGTGGGCTGCCCGGCCGCTTGGGCGTCCAGGAAGCAGGCGTAGGCGACCTGCCCGGGGGTCTGGCAGTTGCGGTCGTCTCCGGCGCAGTATCTCAATCCTGCACCCCAGCCCTGGCCGCTGCCCCGATACACCAGGACGTTGGCGCAATTGTGAACCTGGTCGCTGCTGGCGTAGAACATCTGCCAGCGTCCGTTGTTGACTCGCAACGCGTCGCCAGTGTCCCGCCAACGCGACACGTCCTCGACGTGGGCACTCAGGCAACTCAACGCGACGGTGCCCGGCGTCTGGCATTTCGGATCGTCGCCGGTGCAGACTGCCAATTCGCCGAAGCCCTGGGCGATGGCCATGCCGCCGAAGGCGGTACCCATCAGGAAAGCGAGGGCGGCAAGTATCGTCTTGATCATGTGCGGATTCCCATGTCGTCCTTGACCGTGCTGCGGTCGGGTAGGGGTAGGCAGCGGGTGCGGCCTCCACCACCATCCATCGTCGGCGGTCAATTTGCCATGGCTGCACCGTTATCCGCCGTTAAGCCAGACGGTCGCGGTAGGGTTCTTGCAAAGTCCACGAGGCGGTCAACCCGATCGGCAGCGAGTCGCCCATGGACCTGATCCTCCGCAACGCGATCTTGCGCGGCGAGCCGATGTCCTCTGTCGACATCGGCTTCGCCTCTGGCCGGATCGCAGCGATCGAGTCACGGATCGAGGCGGATACCGACTCCATCGACCTGGACGGGCGCCTGGTCCTGCCGGGCTTCGTCGAGACCCACATCCACCTCGACAAGGCCTGCATCCTCGATCGGGTTCGGATCGAGAGCGGCGTCCTCGCCGAGGCGATCGGCCAGGTGGCGCTGCTGAAGGCTGGCTTCACCGAAGCCGATGTGGCGTCGCGTGCTGGCGCCGCCCTGAGGAAGTGCATCCTCAACGGCACGATGCGCATGCGCACCCATGTCGAGGTCGATCCCGTGATCGGCCTGCGCGGGTTCGAAGGCGTCAAGGCGGCCATTGCCGAGCACCGCTGGGCGATCGATGTCGAGATCTGCGTGTTCCCGCAAGAGGGGCTGCTCAACAATCCCGGCACCGAGGCGCTGATGCTGGCCGCCCTGCGCGCCGGTGCGACCGTGGTCGGCGCGGCGCCCTACACCGACAGCGACCCGCACGGCCAGATCGACCGGGTCTTTGCCATCGCCCGGGAGTTCGACGTCGATATCGACATGCATCTCGACTTGAGCGCCGACACCTCCAGCCTCGACGCCGACTATGTCTGCCGTCTGACCGATGCCTTCGGCTGGGGTGGCCGGGTGGCGATCGGGCACGTCACCAAACTGGCCTACCTCGACCGGGACCGCTTCGCCGCGACCGCGCGCCGGCTGGCAAATGCAGGGGTTGCGGTGACCGTCCTGCCGGCGACGGACCTGTTCCTGATGGGCCGGGAATGCCACCACACGAAGCCACGCGGCGTCGCTCCCGCAGACCGGCTGCTCGCCCACGGCGTCAACTGCGCGCTCTCGACCAACAACATGCTGAATCCGTTCACGCCCTTCGGCGACGGGTCGCTGGTGCGCATGGCCAACCTTTTCGCCAATGTCGCCCAGGTTGGATCCACGGCGGGGATGGCCGACTGCCTAGCGATGGTCTCTGATCGGGCGGGCCAGTTGATGCGGCTTGCCGACTACGGCCTTGTCGTCGGCAATTCGGCCGACCTGGTCGTGCTCGACTGCGCCACGCCTGCCCAGGCCGTCGCCGAGATCGCCCAGACGCTGATGGGTTTCAAGGCCGGCCGACGCACCTTCACGCGGCCGGCGCCGATGCTGCACCGGCCTGGAGTTCCCTGAGCATATTGGCGAGGATGCGTGCGCCGCGCCGTGGACGGCTGGGACCCAGGAGGCTCCAATGTGCAATCTCTACCGGCTCGAGACGTCGCAGCAGGCGATGCGGCGCCTGTTCGCGGTGACCGAGGATCGCCTGGGCAACCTGCCGCTGCTCGACGGCATCTATCCGGACCAGCAGGCGCCGGTGATCCACGTCTCGAACGGCGCGCGGGTAGCTGTGATGATGCGGTGGGGCCTTCCCCCGCCGGCCGGGGTCAAACGGCCGGTGACGAACGTGCGCAACCTGGACAGCCCATTCTGGCGCAGCCTCCTCGCCCGGCCGGCGCAGCGCTGCCTGGTCCCGGCCACGGCCTTCTGCGAGTATGAAGGCGAGACAGGCTCGAAGCAGAAGCGCTGGTTCAGGGTCCGCGGCGGAACGCCCGACGGGCTGTTCGCCTTCGCCGGCCTATGGCGTGATTGGGAGGGAGTCCGCGGCAAAGAGAGCGGCAGCTTCCGCCTCTTTTCGATCCTCACCACCGCGCCCAACGCACTGGTCGAGCCGATTCACCGCCAGGCGATGCCCGTAATCCTCGACGGACCGGCTGCCTGGACGGGCTGGCTCACGGCGTCCTGGGAGGAAGCGCGGACCCTGGTTCGGCCTCTCCCCGCCCATCAAATGACGGTCGACCCTCCGGAGCAACCGGAGTCGCCGCGGGAACTGCCGCTCTTCGGGGGCGGGTGAAACGCGCGGAAAAATGCTGGCGGCGCACAGGAAGAATCACGTAGCAACGGGGCAAGAACAAGGGAGGATTCCGATGGCCAGTGTCTTCGTCAGCAGCGTGCTGAACGCACCGCCGGACCAGGTCTGGGAACTGATCCGCGACTTCAACGGCCTGCCCAAATGGCTGCCCGTCATAGCCGATAGCCGGATCGAGGATGGCAAGCCTGCCGACCAGGTGGGCTGCATCCGCAATTTCTCGCTGAACGACGGCAGCCGGATTCGCGAGCGCCTGCTGACCCTGTCGGACGTCGAGTTCACCTGCACCTACTCCATCCTCGAATCGCCGATGGCGGTGGAGAACTATGTCGCCACCCTGAGGCTGGTGCCGATCACCGACGGCGACCGCAGCTACATCGAATGGACGGCCGAATTCGACGCCGAGGAAGATGAGGAGGAGGCGTTGGAGGATTTCGTCGGCGACGACGTGTTCCAGGTCGGCTTCGACGCGTTGAAGAAGAGGTTCGGCGGGTAGCGATATGCCGCAGGGTTCAGAGCATCCGCTGGCAGCCACTGGCATGTCTGTGAAAACGATAGTCAGTGCATCAGGCTGTCGTCGAACTGGCGCTCGGCCGCGATCATGTCGAGCAGAATCTCCGGCTCGACGGAGAGCGCGGACATGAGGCGTTCCGTGGTCTGCTGCGACAGGGATAACTCGCCGACGAGCCGGCTCATTGTCCGGGCGATGCCCGCGGTGCCGACTGCGACCAGCGCCCGCTTCAGGCTGGCGCAATCCTCCAGATCGGCATCGCTCGAAACCGCTTCTATCGATGGCAGGCCGGCCGGCCAGACGGCCTGCTCGACCGCGCGGCGAACGCGGTCGGTGGGTTGCCAGCGGTCGCCCGTCTGGGTCGCTTCCAGCGGGAGCACGTCGGCAACGAACGGGGTTGTCAGACCGATGCGGCTCTCGTCGAACGTCGGGACCGAGTAGTCCACCCGCCCCTCTGCGTCAAATCGCCACACCGTGCCCTCAAGAGCCAGCAGCAGGCTCGGGCGTCGCCCGTCCATCAGCAGGAAGGCATAGAGAATCTGGACCGCGCGCCCGGCATAAGCCGTCCGCTGCGCAGAGCGGGACTTCACCGCAGCCCAACTCGACCGCGGCAATCGCTGCAGCTCCCCGCTTGGCGTACCCACGTCCGCCCGCCAGTCAAGACGCCTCTCCCCCGAGCCTCGTACCAATTTCCTGCTGCACCTATCCTGTGAGCGTCGCAGTATAACCACTCAGTCGATGGTGGCAAATCGCATTACTACGTCGTAATGTAAATTCTTGTATCGCCGGCAGCGCGCGATCGTTCCCTCGTGGTAGGGTTCAGGCGGAGTGACTGCGATGTTGACAGAAGCCATCACGTTCCCGACCGACCTGCCCCTGGACTGTCTCGAAGGCCTTGTCGGCGACAGGCTGGCGGATGTCGGCTGCAACCGTTACGCGTTCGTGGCGCTGCGACCCCCGGCGGGCCGGCGGCAGGACTACCTGTCCAACTACCCGCGCGAGTTCAGCGCCCACTATCTGCGTGAGGATCTGAAGTCCATCGACCCGACCTTCCGGCTGGCCTTCGAGTCGATGAATCCCCTTCTGTGGCAGGACATCGAGGCCGGCGTGGATGAGCGGGAACGGCGCGTGTTCCACGATTCCAGCGAGTTCGGGATCAGGCGGGGAGTGACCGTGCCGATCCACGGGCCCTACCGCGTCCTGTCGACGCTCAGTGTCTCGAGCGACCTGTCGGAACGGGAGTTCCAGGCGCAGCTTCCGACGATGGTGCCGCAACTGGAACAGATCGCCAAGGCGGTGCACCTGCACATCCTCCAGCGCCAGGACTTCGGCCCGGCCGACCCGCCGCCCCAGTTGTCGGTGCGGGAAAAGGACGTGCTTGCCTGGACCAGCGCCGGCAAATCATCCTGGGAAATCAGTCAGATTCTGGGCGTTGCTGAGAAAACGGTGGAACAGCATCTCGCCAACGCGCGCCAACGCCTCGGCGTCTACAAGACTGTTCACGCGGTAATAAAGGCCTACATGCTCGGATTGATCGAACCGGACAGGATCGAGCCGAACGAAGATTCGAGTCTACTCTGGACCAGAATCAAACCACGAGCATAACCGGTTGGCTCACTCGCCGCAATAGGGGAGTCCCCCTCTAGGCGCATTCCGGCAATCCAGCTTCCATCCTGGCAACAGGTATGGAGGCGATCATGATCCGGGTTCTGACCCCCTACGATTACGAGGCGCAGGGTCATCTGCTGCAGCAGATGTTCGCCCTGCGCTATCGTGTGTTCTACGAACGGATGGGCTGGGACGTCACGGTCGACAATGGCCGCGAGATCGACAACTACGACAAGCTCAGCCCCTATTATTTCGTCGCGGTCGACGACGACGAGAATGTTGTCGGCACGTGGCGCCTGTTGCCGACCACCGGCCCTTACATGCTGCCCGATGTGTTCGGCGTGCTGATGGACGGGGAGCCCGTGCCGCGTTCGGCACGAATCTGGGAGTGCTCCCGGTTCGCGGTCGACGACCATGACGGTGAACGGTCCGCCCAGTCGATCCACCGCATCACCAGCGAGCTGTTCTGCGGCCTCATCGAGTACTGCCTGGAGGTGGGTATCGAAGAGGTGGTGACCGTCTACGACCTTCGTGTCGCGCGGCTGCTGCCGCGAATCGGCTGCTACCCGACCTGGAAGACGGCGATCAAGCGTATCGGCGTCACCGCCGCCATGGCGGGCCGCTTTGCCATCAACCACGCCGTGCTCGACGTCTGCCGGCGCCGAAACGACATCGTCGGGTCCGTCCTGGTTCGCGACCAGGTCCCGGCCATCGCAGCGGAGTAGTTCCCCATGGATACCTCGACCTTCGACAATCCCCTCCATGGCCTGATCGCCGACGACCAGGCGCCGAGCAAGGAGGCGGCCGCCGTCCAGCACTGCCTCGTCTACCTCTCCGCAGAGCTGCGCAAGCTGGGTCTTGGCCAGGCGGCCAAGCTGGTAGACGACGCAGTCCGACAGGTCAGCGATGTGCAGCGCTTCTGCGATGCGGAGCGCCGCTATCAGCAAGACATGCCTAGCACCCGCCGCCGTCCCCCCGGCTCCGCCGACATGCATGCCGCCTACATGGTTCCCGGGGAATAGACATGGCGCTGACGACAGCTCACGACACTCCGCCTCGCGACGTCGCGCACGATGCCGACGGCGGGCTGGCCACCGTCGGCGGTGTGCCGGCGGAGAAGGGGCACTGGCTGCTGGGCGTGCTTCCGCAAATGAGGGCCGATCCGCTGGCTTTCTTCGCCGGGCTCGCCAACACGCACGGGTCTGCGGTGACCTTGCGCCTCGCCGGCCACAAGGCTTTGATGCTCAACGATCCGCGCGCCATCCGCCACGTGATGCAGGACAACTACCAGAACTACCGCAAGTCGAAATTCTATGGGCCGCTGCGGCCGATGCTCGGCGGCGGCATCTTCATGGTCGAGGGCGATCGCTGGCTGCAGCAGCGCCGGGTGGCAAATCCCGCGTTCCAGGGGTGCAGGATGCCGGCCCTGCTGAACGCGATGGTGCAGGGCACCGAGGATATGCTCGATCGCTGGAGCGCCAGAGGCAGCGCGACGCTTGACCTGGGTCCCGAGATGTCGCGGGTGACCCTCGACATCATCCTGCGCTCGCTCCTCGGTTATCGAATGGAAGACGAGTACGAGGCCCTGTACCGGGCGCTGGCGACCCTGCTGGCGGATGCGGAGAAGCGGGCGTGGTCGTTCCTGTCCCTGCCGACCTGGATGCCGACGGCGCGAAACCGCGCCTGCGCCGAGGCCCACGCGGTGATCGCCGATCTGGTCGAGAAGGTGATCGCCCGCCGCACACTATCCGGGGAGCGCCAGGACGATCTGCTCGACGCCTTCATTCAGGCCTATTCCGATCCCGAGGCGGGCGGATTCCAGTCCTCGATCCTGGTCGACGAAGTTCGCTCCTTCATTCTGGCCGGGCACGAGACGACCGCCAACGCGATGTGCTGGCTATGGCTGGAACTGAGCCGGAATCCGGAGGTTCTGGCCAGGGCGGTGACCGAGATCGACCGCGAACTCGCCGGGGCCACCCCGACGCTGGAGAGCGTGCAGAAGCTCACCTACTGCCGGGCAGTGCTCGACGAGACGCTGCGCGTGCATCCGACAGTTTGGACCGTCTCCCGCCAGGCCAACCAGGCAGATCAGGTCGGCGACATTCCGATCGCGAAGGATCAGACGGTGATCCTCTGCCCCTATGCGGTGCACCACCGTCGGGCTCTCTGGGGGGATCCGGAACGGTTCCGGCCCGAACGGTTCCTCAATCCGACGCACGATCCATTCGCCTATATCCCGTTCATCAAGGGCCCGCGCCACTGCCTCGGCTCGCGGTTCTCGATCTTCGAGGCACTGGTTATCATGGCCATGACCCTGCAGCGCTTCGCGGTGCAGGTGACCGACCCGGATGCGGTGCGGCCGGCGCCGATGATCACCCTGCGGCCCGACGGCCCGGTGCAGGCACGCGTCGCTTTGCGGCGGACACTGATGGCGGCATAGGGCTATCCGTATCCGTTGCATCGAGGCCGAAGCGGAGACTCAGTCCACCCCCCGGAGACTGCCTCCGTTTCGGCCTCACCCGGCCCCCGGCGAGCCTTCCGACGCCGCCGCCTCGGGCTTCGGGCGGCCTCGCCCGGCCAACTTCTGCCAAGCCACCGCTACAGCGGCCAACCCCAGCCCGACGAGGTCGGTGAGCCAGCCGCCCTCGATCATCGCCAGCGCTCCGGCCAGCGCCAGCACCCGCGGCGGCAGGGCCAGCGGGCCGAACAGCCAGCCCTGCACTGCCGCCGAGAGGAGGTAGACGCCGATGCAGGCGGTCACGGTCACGTGGATCACGTCGACGGCTTCGCCGGCCATGAGCAACGCCGGGTTATAGAAGAAGCAGAACGGTACGATGAAGGCAGCGAGCCCGAATTTGAAGGCGGTGACGGAGGTCCGCATCGGATCGGCGCCGGAGATACCGGCAGCTGTGTAGGCGGCCAGCGCCACCGGCGGCGTGATTGCCGAAATCACCGCGAAGTAGAAGACGAAGAAATGGGCGACCAGCGGCTGGATGCCGAGCTGCTGCAGGCCCGGCGCGATCACGGAGGCGCCGATCGCGTAGGCGGCCGTGGTCGGCATGCCCATGCCGAGAATGATCGTGATCACCATCGCGAAGATCATCGCCAGCAACTGGCTGGCCTCAGCCAGGCCAAGCAGCACGTTGGAGAAGCGCGAGCCGATGCCGGTCAATGCGATCACGCCGACGATGACTCCCGCCGCCGCACAGACGGCGATGATCTGGATCGCCATCTTGGCGGAAATCTCGAGCGCCTTCAGCACCCGCTGCCAGCCCATCCCCAAGGCGGCGACCACGAGCAGCACCAACAGCACCAGGTTGAACAGGTCCGTCAGCGCAAGCCAGGCCGGGGCAGCGCCCTCCACTTCGGAGCTGAGCGAGAGACCGAGGCGCTCGGCGATCCACAAGCCCGCGATCAAGGCAGCAAGCCCGGCATAGTAGATGACGAAGCGACGCGGTGAGCAGACCAGCATCGAGGCGAGGAGAGCCAGCGTCCCCGCCCGGATCACCGAGAAGCCGAGGTAGAGGGTGACGATTAGGATCACGATCGGCACAAACTTGTAGATCTGCAGCGCAAGCCCGCGGAACGAGGGAAGGTCGGCTCGAGCCATACCGCGCATGCCCATGCGCCGGGCCTCGAAGTCGACCATGAAGTAGACGGACAGGAAATACAGCGCCGCCGGGATAATGGCGGCGATCACCAGCTCGGGGTAGGGGATGCCGGTGATCTCGGCCATGATGAAAGCGCCTGCCCCCATGATCGGCGGCATGATCTGGCCGCCGGTCGAGGCGGCGGCCTCGATCGCACCCGCCGACTGCGCCCGGTAGCCGACCCGCTTCATCATCGGAATGGTCAGGCTGCCGGTGGCGGCGACGTTGCCGGCCGAGGTGCCGTTGATCATGCCCATCAGGCCGGAGGCGAACACCGCCACCTTGGCCGGCCCGCCGCGGGCGCGGCCGGCGGTGGCGAACGCGAAATTGACGAAATACTCGCCCACCCTGGAGACCTGCAGGAATGCGGCGAAGATGATGAACAGGATGATGTAGGTCGACGAGACCGCGGTCGTCGGCCCCAGGATGCCGTTGGTGGTATAGAGGTAGGTGAAGAAGCGGTTGAACTCGTATCCGCGGTGGGTCAGGAAGCCCGGCAGCCAGGGCCCAAGGAACGAGTAGGCGACGAAGACGCCCGAGATCACCACCAGGGGCAGGCCGGCGACCCTGCGGGTCAGTTCAAGGATGAGCGCGATGCCCACAACGGCGGCAAACATGTTGCCTTCGGCTGCGAACGGCGTGCCGGCACGCATGCGCAGGTTGTCGGCGTCGAGATTGAACAGCAGATAGCCGGAGGACGCGAGCGCGGCTGCGATCAGCAGCCAGTCCGCCCAATGGGCCCGGTCGGCGGTGCCGCGAAAGGCCCAGCTTGCTGCAATAGCGACGGCGGTGCCGATCGCGAGCGGCCAGCCGTACCAGGCGAGCACCCATTCGGGCGGCAGCGGCATCTCCGCCATAATCCGGTAGCCGAAGGCGATGGCGACGCAGCCAAGGCCCCAGCCGATTCCGGCGGCACCGATCGCCAACACGACACGCTCTACGGGGTCCATGGGCCGTGCCGGCCGGTCGCGGTCGAGCCGGGCGGCCGCGAACAGGAGGAAGCCGATGATGAGCGCACCCAGCACGTGCAGCGCGCGGAACGTCCAGGTCTCCAAGGGGTAGACGTTCAGGGCCAGCAGATGGAAGACCGTGTAGGCGATCGTCGCCCATCGGATCAGCGGAGCCTGCCAGCGGGTCGGCTCGCGCTGGTTGGCGGCGAGCGGCTCGACGTCGACCCCTTCGACACGAATCGGGCCGGTGGGTCCTTCCTGCGGAGCCTCGGCAACTCCGGCGTGCGGCGTGGCTGTCACCATGCAGCTCCTTTGCCCTCATCTCTCCGGTCTCGCCAGAGATCAGCGCGCGGCGTAACGGATGAAGACCCCCGGCGGCGGATGTCGCTGGCTTGGATCAAAGGAGCGTCAGACCTCGATCTCGCTGTCGACCCATCCACCCACCAAGCTGGCGCGAGTCATCCTCTCCCGCCCCGAGGGCGAGAGAGGTAGACTCGCAAGGGAGGGTGTCCGTGTCCTTACCCCTCCAGATCGTCGGGGATGTCGTAGCCGTTCTCCTCGAACCAGCGGACGGCACCGGGGTGCCACGGCAGGAAGCTGTTGTTGATAAAGTTTTCCGGCAGCGTCTCGGTCGCCGCGCTGTGGATCTGCACCATCCGCGCGTTGTCCTCCATGACGATCCTGGTCACCTCGTAGACAAGGCTTTCCGGCACGTCCGCGTTGGTTATGGCAAAGTTCCACATCGCGACCGAAGGCAGGTCGCTCTCTGTCGTGGCGTAGGTTTCGGCCGGGACGTCGAAAGCCGAAACCGATGGGAAGGCCTCGAGCACGGTGGCCTGTTCTTCGGGGGTAAAGGCGAAGATGTTGACGGCAACCTGTGCCTCGAGCTGGCTGAACGCCGGGATCGGCAGTCCGGCGGCGAAGCCGAACGCGTCGACCAGTCCGTCCTGCACCTGCCCGGCCAAGTCTTCGGCCCCGCCATACTGGATCTCGGCTGTGACGCCCAGCGACTCGAGGAACAGCGGCAGATAGGTACCCGGCGTGCCGCCGGCCGGGCCCACGCCGACGCGCTTGCCCTGGAGGTCTTGCACGCTTTCGATGCCCGAACTCTCGAGCGCGATGAACATGAAGGAGGTCTGGTACATGGGAAACACGGCGCGCAGCTGGTCCATCTCGACCCCGGGGGCAAGCGGACTGTTTCCGGTCCAGGCATCATAGGCCGGACCCATCGTGACCATGCCGAACTCTACGTCGCCGGTCTGCACCAGCGCGGCGTTCTGCACCGGGCCGTCGGTCACCTCGCCGCCACCGCCGATGCCGAGCGTCTCGGCGACCAGGTTGGCCCAGCCATTGCCGTAGACGAAGTAGGTCCCGCCCTGGCTGGCGGTGCCGACCGTGAAGGAATCGGGCCAGCCGGTGCGGTCGATATCCTGGGCCGAAGTTGCGCCCGCCAGACCCGCCACGACGATGCCTGCAGCGACATAGGATGCTGCTCTCATGCTCATGTCTCCCTGTCCGTCTTGTTTGCGTACGTGTTCGTTGACGACGCGCCGCCGCAAGGATGAGGCGGCGCGATCAGTTCACTATAGCGCTTTGTGCCGCCGGGACCATCGTTGCGGCGAAGGTAGCGGCAGGCCGGGGGTAGGCGGCCTTGCCCCGCGTGCCGGCTCGGCTTAAGGAAGCGGATGAACTGGACGCACTGGCGATCCCGGCAGCTGCGGCCTTTGGCGGCTGCCGGCGTCCAGTCGACGGTCGGCGACAAGGACGGCTCGCAGTTGAACGATGCCTGACATTGCCCTGCTGGTGATCGCGGTCGCGCTGCTGCTGTTTGTGGCGGCGATGCTGCAGCCGCTGGCGACCCAGCTGTCGCTGCCGCACACGGTACTGCTGGCTGTGTTCGGCCTCGTGCTCGGCGGAGTCGTCGTCGCCGGGCAGACCGCGGATCCCCAGGGGTTCGGTGGCGAGATGCTGCGCGCGCTCGGGGGGATCGCGCTGCCGTCGGACGCGCTGACCTACCTGTTCCTGCCGACGCTGCTGTTCGAGGCGGGGCTGGCACTGAATGTGCGCCGCCTGCTCGACGATTTCTGGGCGATCTTCGTGCTCGCCGTCGTGGCGGTGGTGGTGACGACGATGGCGATCGGGTTCAGCCTCGGCCTGGTGGCCGACCTGGCGCTGGCCGCATGTTTACTGCTCGGCGCCATCGTTGCCACCAGCGATCCGTCCGCGGTGGTCGGCCTGTTTCGCGACGTCGGCGCGCCGCGACGGCTCGGAATCCTGGTCGAGGGCGAGAGCCTGCTCAACGATGCGGCTGCCATCGCCTTGTTCGCCATCTTCTTCAATCTCACGCTGCATCTCGGCGAGACGGTCTGGCCCGCCGTCCTTGTCCAGTTCAGCATCGATCTTGGCGGCGGCCTCCTGGTCGGGATCGGCTGCGCGTGGATCGCGTGCCTGATCCTGCCCCGTCTCTACGGGCTTCGCCTCGCCGAGATCACCGTCACGCTGGCGCTCGCCTATCTCAGCTATGCGGTGGCAGAGACGGCGTTCGGCGTTTCCGGCGTGGTCTCCGTCGTCGCGGCGTCGCTGTTCATCGGCTCCTACGGTCGCACGCGGATCGATGCGGACACCTGGGTGGTCCTGATCGATGTCTGGCAGCAGCTGAACTACTGGGCGAGCGGCTTGGTGTTCGTGCTGGCTGCCATGGCGATGCCACAGCTGATCAGCACCTTCGACTGGCAGGACGTGCTGCTGCTCGGGGTGATGGTCGTCGCCGCCTTTGCCGCCCGCGGCGCCGTGCTCCTGGTCTTCTTCCCGCTGATCGCGCGTTTCCGCCTCGGCAAGCGGTTGAGCAGCGCCTACCTGATCGCGATCTGGTGGGGCGGCGTGCGCGGCGCGCTCACCCTGGCGCTTGCGCTGGCGGTGACCGAGCATCCGGAGATCGATGCTGAGACCCGCACGACGGTCGCCACGCTCGCAACCGGGTTCGTGCTGTTCACGCTGTTCGTTAATGCCACCACGTTGCCAATGGTGATCCGCTGGCTCGGACTGACGCGGCTGTCGGCCGCCGACCGGCTGGTGCGGGTGCGCGCCATCGACTTGGCGCTGAACCAGGTTCAGCGCGATCTGCGCTCCACCGGGCAGCGCTATAATGTCGAGGCCGCCATCTCGCAGGCGGTATGCGACGACCTCGACCTGCGGCGGGAGCAGCTGGAAGGGGACGCGACGAGCCTTGTCGGCCTGTCGCTCGACGACCGGATCTACATCGGCCTGACCGCCCTGGCGGCGCAGGAGCGCCAGATCTACGAGGACATGTTCGCCAAGCGCATCATGTCGCGTCACACCAACCGGGCGCTGCTCGCCTTTTCCGGCCGGCTGGCGGACGCGGTGAAGACGGGCGGGCTCCCCGGGTATCAGGCCGCGGTCACCGGACCGATGCTGTTCTCGCCGGCGACCTGGGCAGCGGTCTGGGTGAACCGGAGGCTCCGGGTCGGCCGGCTGCTGGCGCGCGTGCTGGCGGATCGTTACGAGATGCTGCTGACCATCCGGGTTGCGGTACGCGACCTGATGACCTTCTCCGGTTCGCGGCTGTCGGCCCTGATCGGCGCTGAAGCGGCCGAACGGCTCGACGCGGCGCTGTCCGCCCGCCAGAAGCGAATCGCCACCGGCCTGGATGCGCTGGAACTGCAGTATCCTGACTACACGGGTGCGTTGAAGGCGCTGCAGATGCATCGGGTTGCGCTCAGGCTGGAGGACGGCGCCTACCGCGCGCTCTACGACGATTCCATGATCAGCCAGGAAGTCTACAACACTCTGATGCGCGACTGGCGGCTACGCTGGGCAAGGTCGGAGCGGCGGCCGAGCCTGGACGTCTCGGCAACGATGGAAGACCTGATCAAGCGGGTCCCGCTGTTTGCCGCCCTGGACGTCGCCCAGCGCAGGGCGCTGGCGTCCCGATTGCGGGCGCGCCTGTTCCTGCCCGGCGAGCGGATTGTCACGACCGGCGAGCGCGGCGCGGCGATGTACTTCCTGCTGTCGGGTGCGGTCGAGGTGGCCGCGGGAGAGGCAGTGACCCGCCTCGGCTCAGGGGATTTCTTCGGTGAGATCGCGCTGGTCTTCAACCGGCCGCGCACTGCCGACGTCACTGCGCTCGGCTATTGCGAGGTTCTGATGCTGCGCGATCGCGACTTCAGCGCCTTCCTCAGCGCCCATCCGGAGTTGCGCCGGCAGGTGACCGAGGTGGCGCGCCAGCGACTCAGCGACACCCTGGCCGGCGAACAGCTGACGGCCGGTCTCCGCGAGGCGATCGGGAACGGCTCGGTATGAGCCTTGCCTTGTGCGCGCGGCCGTGCCATCTGCGCCGGGACCGTGGGCGAAGCAGGAAGGGGAACGAGGAACATGGATGCCATGACGGCGCTGACGACACGGGTCAGCCCAATCAGCCTGGAGGCGCCTGCGCCGTCCGGGGAGGCCCTGGATCAGATCGTCGCCGCCGCGATGCGCGCGCCGGACCACGGAAAACTCCGGCCGTGGCGGCTGTTCGTCATCGAGGGCGACGGTCGCGAGCGCCTGGGCCAACTCATGGTCGAGGCATTGAAGCGGCGGGAGCCGGACGCCACGGAGCCGATGATCGAGCGCGAGGCGGCCAAGCCGCTGCGGGCGCCGATGATCATCGCGGTTGCGGCCAAGGTCGAGGCCAGGCACCCGAAGATCCCGGCGATCGAGCAGATCCTCGCCGCCGGCTGCGCCGCCCAGAACATACAGCTCGCGGCGCACGCGCTTGGTTTCGGCTGCAACTGGAAAACCGGAGAGGTGACCAACGATCCCGAGCTGAAATCAGCCTTCGGCCTGGGCGAAGATGACCGCCTGGTGGGCTTCCTCTATCTCGGCACCCCGGGATCGGTGCCGCCGCTGCGCCCGGTCCCAACGGAAAGTTACGTCAGCCGTTGGCCGGCGTAGCGTCGGCGGTCAGCCGCCGGTGTCGCTTTCCGGCTGCCCACCGTCGTCGACCTCGCCTTCCTGGTGGACGAACTGGATATACTGCACGTCGCCGTTCAGCAGGTTCTCCAGCGTGTAGTTCGCCCGACCGTAGGCGCCGATCGCGACCCACGGGGCGTTTTCGGCAACGCTGAACGTTGCCGGCATCGCGTAGCTGTCGAGAAAGGTCACGCGGATTGTGGCGACCTGGGTCTCGGGATCGATCTCGACGAACTCGATCCGGTCAACCTTGCGAAAATCGATGGTCATCGATGCCCGGAAGGCGGTGACGTTCAGGGCTGCCACATCCTTCACGTAGAGCCCTTCGAACGGCAGCTCGCCCTCGACCGTTCCGATGACGCCGTCGGCAAGCGCAGCGGCGGGCATCGCCGCCAGCATCGCCGCCGCCGCTATTGCGCGTACTCCCCCCATTTGACCTTCCTCTCCTGCAGAACGTCCGCCGCCGAATCCCAGGTGCCGCGGATACACGTCATACCATCGCCGCATGGCGACGGCAGACTCTAACGAAGCACTGTTGCAAAACTGCGCCGAATGTGACGGCTCAGCCGTTCCGGCGCAAGCGGTCACCGAATTCTTACCGCTCGACTGTGCGGCAA
This sequence comes from Alphaproteobacteria bacterium, assembly GCA_050329975.1. Taxonomy (GTDB): domain Bacteria; phylum Pseudomonadota; class Alphaproteobacteria; order CALKHQ01; family CALKHQ01; genus CALKHQ01. Next base: position 40,628 of record JBHJOG010000105.1, read on the forward strand.
AGCTTGCCGAACCATGACTTTCCCAATAGTTTGGCTAGGAATCGCAGTGTGTCTCGGATGCACATAGAGCCGCGTCGCTGCATCGGATTGGACGAATGCGTGTTGCGGATGAAACCATTTGACGGTCAGGGAGTTGCACGGTGGGTGACCTCGCAAGGGCGCGGAAAATGAGACGGACCACTCTGCTTGGCGGCGGCGCTGCAGCCGGGCTGGCCTTCGGGCTGGCGATGGCGGCCGGTGCTTTCGCTCAAACGGCTGAACTGGGCGCAGAGCCATTGATGGCGGCGCCGGTGGAAGAGCAGACGGCTGTTCCGCTGACCGGTACGGGGCCCGTCGACGAGCAGGCTGCGGCCGATCCGCTTGCCCTGGAAGGTGAGGATGCCGTGACGGCGGAAGCGGGCGAGGCCGTCGCGGTCGAGCCTGCGGGCGAAGCGCCTGTGGTCGACGCGCTGGCAGGCGGGGATGGTTCCGGTCCGATTGCTGAGCAGCTGTCGCTGATGCTGGAAGCCGATGCAGCCGACGCCACTTTGGCGGACGTGTATGCGTCGCGGGATTTCGCCCCGGCGTGGGTCGACGGACAGGGCCTTAACGCCAATGGCGAGGCGCTGGTTTCGGCTCTTTCCAAGGCGGCTGACGAGGGCTTGCAGCCTCACGCCTATCTGAACGATCCGATCTTGAGCCGGCTCGACGTGGCCGACCCGCGGGTTCGCGCAGAACTCGACGTGAAGCTGAGCGAGGCGTTCCTTCAGTTCGGCAACGACCTGATGAACGGGCGCTTCCGCCAGCGTGAGGCGACGCCGCAAATGCGATCGTACGAATCGACCATGGACCTGACTCAGCCGCTTCGCTACGCGCTCGACACGGGTCAGGTCGCCGAGACCCTCGCCGGTCTCACGCCTCCGCACTGGCAGTACAAGGCACTGCGCGATGCGCTGGCCCAATATCGGATGCTGGCGCAAACCGGCGGCTGGCCGTCCGTGCCGGATACCGGATCGAGCCTGGAACAGGGTCAGCGCGGCAGTGCGATCAGCGCACTGCGCGCCCGGTTGATCGCATCCGGCGACTACGTTCCGCCGGCCGGCGGCGTAACCGACGACGCCTATTATGATGCAGCACTCGCCGAAGCGGTGAAGGAGTTCCAGCGCGGGCATGGTTTGCTCGACGATGCGATCGTGGGCCCGCGGACGATTGCAGCCCTTAACGCGCCGATCGACTACCGCGTCCTCCAGATCGAGGCGGCGATGGAGCGCTGGCGCTGGTATCCGCGCGACCTGGGCAGCAAGCACCTCATGGTCAACATCCCCGCCTTCACGGTGCGTGGTGTCGATGGCGACCATGAGCCGATGGTCATGCGGGTGGTTGTCGGAACGCCGCAGCACCAGACTCCGGTATTCAACGACCGGATGGAATATGCTCAGCTCAACCCGTACTGGAACGTGCCGCAGAGCATCGCGGACAACGAGTACCTGCCGGCTTTGCGCAGGGACCCGTTCCACCTGCTCAACCAGAACATCCGCATCCTGTCGGGCGGCAGCGAGGTCAATCCGGTGCTGGTCGACTGGTCGTCGATCGGCGGCCGCTTCCCCTACGTCCTGCGACAGGAGCCTGGGGCTGGGAATGCTCTTGGCCGGATCAAGTTCATGTTCCCCAACGGGCACGCCGTCTACATGCACGACACGCCACAGCGCCATCTGTTCGCACGCAGCGCCCGGGCGTTCAGCCACGGCTGTATCCGACTGGCTGACCCGATGGGCATGGCCGACTTTGTCTTCCGCGGTCAGCGTACCGTTGAGGAGGTTGAAGCGATAATTGCGTCGGGCAGGACCCGGGACCTGATCCTCGACCACCCGATCCCTGTCTATATCGGCTACTTCACGGCGGCGCCCGACGAGGGCGGCACGGTCCGGTTCTACAACGACCTTTATGACCGCGACGCCGTGCTGATCGAAGCGATGGTCGGAGCCGTCCCCGAGATGCCGGAGCTCGTCGCCGACAACTATACGCCCCAGGGCCTGAACTGAGCGGTCCAAAACGCCGTATCAAAGGGGAGGCTCGGCGCCTCCCCTTTCGATTCAAGGAGCAGGCGTCTCGTCCGACGCATACCCCAGGCGGAAGGTCCGCAACACCCGCCACTGTCCGGACCGGCTGACCAGCAGTGTCGCCTCGGTCGCCACGGCCAGGATCGGGAGGTGAGAGTGCACGGTCGCCGAGAATTCTTCGGCGACGGCATCGAGGCGTTGCTCGTCCCCGATGTGCGCGACGGTGAGGTGTGGCACGATCCCTGTGTGTCGGCCACCGTAAGGCGGCGTTTCCGGATGGCGTGCCACTATGGCCTCAGTCAATTGGCGGAACGGCTCAGCCGGGTCCGGAGCCAGGTACAGCACGCCAGGAAAGCGCCGGGTGCAGGCGAGAGAATAGCGAAAGGGCGCCTGGAACCCGAAACACTGCCGCAAGCCGACGATGACTGACTCGGTGAGCTCGTCAGGCGGCTTGAACGGATAGAGGAGGGTGATGTGCGCTGGGACCCCGGCGGCGGCCGAGGGATCGTAAGCCGTGCGAAACCGGTTCACGGCGGCCTCGGCCTCGGGAGCACACACGACCAGTGCCGATTCGGATCCAACCCCGGCCATCAGTCCACGCTGACCGCATCACGACGGGTCCGGGCGATGGCTTCGCGCCACAGGCGGTAGCGCCCGGCGGCCTGGGCGGTGGACAGAGCGGGGTCGAAGCGGCGGTCCCGCGCCCAATGGGCGGCGAGGCTGTCGAGATCATCGAACAGCCCATGCTGCAGCCCGGCGAGCATGGCCGCGCCGACGGCAGTGGATTCGAGATTGGTCGGCCGTTCGACCGGCATGCCGAGCAGGTCGGCGAGGGCCTGCATCGCCCAGTCGTTTGCGGTCATGCCGCCGTCCACACGCAAGGTAGTCGGCGCTGCCCCGTCGCCGCGCATGGCTTCCAGGAGGTCCCGGGTCTGGAAGGCGACCGATTCCAGGGCTGCGCGGACAATTTCCGGGATACCGGTGTCACGGGTCAGCCCGTAGATCGCGCCGCGCGCATCCGGGTCCCAGTGCGGGGCGCCGAGCCCGGTGAAAGCGGGAACGAACATCACCGCGCTATCGGGCTTGGCCGCCTCGGCGAGCGCCCGCGTTTCGGACGCCTGGGCGAATAGCTTCAGCCCGTCGCGCAGCCACTGGATCGCTGCGCCGGCGATGAAGATGCTGCCCTCCAGGGCGTAGGTCGGCTGGCCGGCGAGCCTGTAGCCCAGCGTGGACAGCAGCCGGTTGCGTGAGGCGAGCGGCCGGTCACCGGTATTGACCAGGGCGAAGCAGCCGGTGCCGTAGGTGCTCTTGATCATGCCGGGCCTGAAGCAGCATTGGCCGATCAGCGCCGCATGCTGGTCACCAGCGACGCCCCCGATCGGGATCGCCTCGCCCAGGATGCCTTCATTGGCAACGCCGAAATCGTCGGCACAATCCCTGACCTCAGGCAGCATCGCCAGCGGCACGCCGATCCGTTCGGCAAGTTCCGGGTCCCATTGCTGCCGGGTGATGTCGAACAGCAGGGTGCGCCCGGCATTGGTTGCGTCCGTCAGGTGGGCGGTGCCGCCGGTCAGTCGCCAGATCAGCCAGCTGTCTATGGTACCGCAGGCCAGACGCCCGTCCCGTGCCGCCTCGCGCGCCCCCTCGACATGGTCCAGAATCCACGCGAACTTGGTGCCCGAGAAGTAGCTGTCGAGAATGAGACCGGTGCGGGTCTGGAACAGCGCGGCGCCTTCGCCTACGGCAAGGGAGCGGCATGCCTCAGCGGTGCGCCGGTCCTGCCAGACGATCGCGTTGTGCAGCGGCTTCCCGGTGGCCCGGTCCCACACGACGGCGGTCTCCCGCTGGTTGGTAATGCCAGCGGCAGCGATATGCAGTCCGGGGACCTTGGCCCGTGCGGCGGCGATCGCCTGGCGGCAGACCGCAACCGTATCGGCGAAAATCTCCTCGGCATCGTGCTCGACCCAGCCTGACTGCGGGTAGATCTGGCGAAGCTCTTTCTGGGCGCTGGCCACGGGCTGCAATTCATGGTCGAACAGGATCGCCCGCGAGCTGGTCGTGCCCTGGTCAATGGCAAGCAGGTACGGATTGTCAGCCACAGGCGCCTCCCTCAAGGTGATTGCGCATGGTTATGCCCCAATCCAGGGGCGACAGAGAAGGAGTTGCCGCGATGCCCAGATTGCTGTCGCCGCCGCGCGTGGGGAAGTCGACCCTCGATGCGCTCGCCGGGGTCAGCACCGCGACCCTGACGATGCAGTTGCTGAAGCGCGGCGTGCGCCATGCCTACATGGTCGGGGTCGGGCCGCTGGCTGGTACGGCACGTCTGGTCGGGCAGGCAGAGACTTGGCGGTTCGTGCCGATGCGCGAAGACGTGTCGACGCTCGAAAGCCTCGGCCGCCAAGGCAGCTCGCGCGATGCGATCGAGGCGGCGCCCGAGGGCTGCATCATCGTCGCCGACGCCTGCCGTTGCACCTCGGCCGGAATCATGGGCGACATCCTGGCCGCCCGCATGGCCCAGCGCGGGATCAAGGCGGTGGTGACAGACGGGGCGGTCCGTGACGCGGCCGGCGTGCTGGCGACCGGGCTGCCGGTGTTCGCTGCCGGCTCTGCGGCCCCGCCGACGATCACGGCTGTGCATTTCGCCGATCGGGATCTGGTCATCGGCTGCGGCGGCGTGATGGTGCGCCCCGGGGACGTCGTGGTCGGCGACGCCGACGGCGTCGTGATCGTCCCGGTGGAGATGGCCGAGAGCATCGCCGA
>JBHJOG010000106.1:0-37255 GCA_050329975.1 Alphaproteobacteria bacterium
CCGATCATGGTGATCGCGAATGTCGCCGCGCCGAGGGCGGCTGAGATCGATACTGTCAACAAGGCTGCCATCGGACCATCTCCGGGTGCGAATGCGCTCATCCTCCGACATGACGCGCACGGGAACTGGGGCGGGCCTTCCCTGGCTAATGACTGCTCCTTCGACAGATAATAGAGTTCCCAACGACCGCAGGCGTTGACGGCCGTCACAGGCCATCGAGCCCGACGCGGCAGATTCAGCTGCCCAGCGTCGATCGCAGCATCCAGGCGGTCTTCTCGTGCAGCTGCATGCGCTGGGTCAGCAGGTCGCAGGTCGGCTCGTCGCCGGCCTTCTCGGCGGTCGGGAAGATCTCGCGCGCGGTGCGGGCGACCGTCTCAGCGCCGACCACCAGCTGGCGCACCATCTCGTTGGCGTCGACGTTGTCGTCTGCCTCCTCGATCGACGACAGGGCGGCATAGGCCCGGTAGCTGCCTGGCGCCGGCTCTCCCAGGGCGCGGATGCGCTCCGCGATCAGGTCCACGGCGGTCGCCAGCTCGGTGTACTGCTGCTCGAACATCAGGTGCAGGCTGTTGAACATCGGCCCGGTGACGTTCCAGTGGAAGTTGTGGGTCTTGAGGTAGAGCGTGTAGCTGTCGGCCAGCAGACGCGACAGGCCGTCGGCGATCGCCTTCCGGTCGTCGGCCGAGATCCCGATATTCGGTTCCATGGGAGGTCCTCTCAGGGTTCTGCGCAGGCGCGCAATAGTTTAGAATAGTTCTAATTTAGTGTCGCCGGGGCGGGAATGCAAGCGGGCCGCCGATCGCTAGTCGCCGGCGTTGACATAGCGCAAATGCTCGCGCGCCGCGGTCGCCAGCTCGGCTAGCTTGGCGGAGACGCGCGCATTGATGCTGCCGGCCGGATAGGCGCCGTTGTCGTCGGCCTCGCCGGCGGGGACGCCGGTCAGCAGTTCGATGCCCTGGTCGACGGTGGACACCGGCCAGACATGGAAACGTCCATCCCCGATCGCCGTGGCGACCTCTTCGCGCAGCATCAGGTTGGATACGTTCGAGGCCGGGATCAGCACGCCCTGGTCACCGGTCAGCCCCTGGGCCGCGCAGGCCTCGAAGAATCCCTCGATCTTCTCGTTGACCCCGCCGATTGCCTGTACCTGACCGAACTGGTTCACCGACCCGGTGACCGCCTTGGCCTGGTCGATCGGCATCTCGGACAGCGCGGAGAGCAGGGCGTAGAGTTCGGCCGAGGAGGCGCTGTCGCCGTCGACGGGCCCGTAGGACTGCTCGAACACCAGCGTGGCCGACAGCGCCAGCGGCGCAGCGGGCGAATATTTGGCGCCGAGATAGCCGGCCAGGATCATCACGCCCTTGGTGTGCAGCGGGCCGCCGAGGTCGACATTGCGCTCGATGTCGATCACTTCGCCCTTGCCCAGCCTTACCCGGGCGGTGATCCGGCTCGGCTTGCCGAACATGAAGCCGCCGGCGTCGAGCACCGAGAGTCCGTTGACCTGGCCGATCCGGCCGCCGGCGGTGTCGATCAGGATGGTGCCGTCGTCGATCCGCTCCTGCAGCATGTCGCGCGGCCGGTCGATCCGGCGGACCATCGCATCGATCGCGGCCTGGACGTCTTCCCGCTCCACCAGGTTGTGGCCCCTGCGTGCCGCCACATGGTCGGCCTCGGTCAGCACGTCGAGGATCGAACGCATATGTGTGCTGAGCTTGCGCTGGTCCGACGCCAGCCGCGACGCGTGCTCGACGATGCGGCAGACCGCGGCGCAGGAGAGATTGCGCATCTGGTGCCGGCGCGCCATCTGGCCGATCGCCCGGCCAAAGGCGTTCTCGGTCGCCGAGGTGCGGTCCATGGTCTCGGCGAAGTCGACCGCGACCTTGAACAGCTCGGCGAACTCGGCGTCATAGACCTGCAGCAGGCTGTAGATCGAGCGGTCGCCGAACAGGACCACCTTGACCTCGAGCTTCACCGGCTGCGGCTGCAGCGTCTGGGTGTACATCACGGCGGTCATCGCGCCCGGCTGCTCGATCGGAATCTCGCCGCTGCTCAGCGCCCGTTTCAGCTCCTGCCAGGCGAAGGGCTGGCTCAGGAGCTTGCGGGCGTCGACCAACAGGTAGCCGCCGTTCGCCCGGTGCAGGTCGCCCGGCTTGATCAGCATGTGATCGGTGGTCAGCGTGCCGAACTGGGCGATGTGCTCGATGCGGCCCATCAGGTTGCCATGGGCCGGAAAGTCGCACTCCACCACCGGCGCGCCGTGGCCGTGGCCGTGTTCGATCAGGACGTTGACCTCGTAGCGACGCAGGAACTGGGCCGCAGCCACCGGACCCTCGGCGGGCTGCCCCTGGGCCAGCACCTGCGGACCGCCCGGAGAGCCGGCCGGTGTCTCGGACGCCGTCAGGGCGGTAAGCACCGACTGGGCATTCTCGATCACGTCGCGCTCGACCGTCGCCAGGTGGGCGACCACCGCATGCAGGCCGCCGAACATCTCGCGCAGCTCGGTCATCACCGGGCTCACGGCATTGGCCACCGTCTCCCGGTTCAGCTTGCGCAGGGCCGATCGCTGCTCCCGCTCGGACTTGTGGCTGTCGCGCAGGGCGTCGCGCAGCCGCTCCTGCATGTGCGCCATCGCCGCTTCGAACCGCTGGCGGTCCTCCTCGGACAGGGCGCGAAACGTATCCGGCTCCATTGGACGCCCGTCCTGCACCGGCAGGAAGGCGAGCCCGGAGGGGGTCCGCGTCAGCTGCAGCCCCTGGGTCTCGGCCTCGTCCGCCATCGTTTTCAAGGCGGCGTCCTGCTGCTGCTTGATCGAGGACTCGATCTGGCCGACGCGCTGGCGGTAGGACTCGCTCTCGAAGGCGGCCGGAATCGCCGTGCGCAGGTCCTCGATCATCTCCTCCATCTCGCGGCGCAGCTTCTGGCCCTGGCCGGGCGGCAGGCTGAGCGCGAGCGGGCGGTGCGGCTCGGCGAAGTTGTGGACATAGACCCAGTCGTCGGGCGTCGGCCGGCCGCGCGCAGTGTTGCGCAGGAAGCGCCCGATCAAGGTGCTCCGGCCGGACCCGTCGCGGCCCATCACGAACATGTTGTAGCCCGGCCGGTCGATCGCGATTCCGAACGCCACCGATTCCTCGGCCCGATGCTGGCCGATGAAATCGTCGACCTCGGGGAGATCGGCCGTGGTCTCGAATGCCAGGCAGTCGGGCATGCAGCGGCGATAGACCTCGGCGGCGGCGAGCGGCGCGGGTGGGGGCATGGAGTGACGGTCCTTGCAAGTGGGGGGGCTCAGTCGGCGTTCTCGATCGCCTCCATATCCTCGTCGGAGAGGCCGAAATGATGGCCGACTTCGTGGATCAGGACGTGACGGACCAAGTGGTGGAGATCCTCGCCCGTCTCGCACCAGTAATCCAGCAGGGCGCGGCGGTACAGGAAGATCCGGTCGACGTCGCTGGGCGTGTGGCCGGCGTCCTTGTGGCCGATGTGGACGCCGGAATAGAGCCCGAGCAGGTCGAAGGGCGTCTCCAGCCCCATCTCGCTCATCACCCCGTCGTCGGGAAAGTCGACGACCGTGATCACGACGTCGTCGACGTGGGCCTGCAATGCTGCCGGGATCGTCTGGAACGCCTCTCGCGCCATTGCCTCGATATCGTCCAGTGTGGGCGCGGTTGTCCATGTGGTGTTGCTCATGGTCGCGGTATATCCGTTTGCGGGACCATGATCCAGATGCCGGAACTGCAGCAGGAGAAGGCGCCATGACCGACACGCTCTCACCCCAGGCGCGCGCCGAGGCGCTGGCCGGACTGCCCGGCTGGTCCGAGGCGGCTGGCCGCGACGCGATCGCCCGGACCTTCCAGTTCAAGTCCTTCAATCAGGCGTTCGCCTTCATGACCCGAATCGCGCTGAAGGCGGAGCAGATGAACCATCATCCTGAATGGTGCAACGTCTACAACCGGGTCGAGGTGACGCTTGCCACCCACGACGCCGGCGGTGTGACCGAGCTCGACATCAAGCTGGCCCGGTTCATGAACGCGGCGGCGGAAGGATCTGCGGAGCGATGAGCGAGCGTTCGCTTCCGCCCCTGTCACGCTCTATGATGGACCGGGAAGGCAGGAGGTGACGGTGATCAGACAGTACGGAATTGCGTCGGCCCTGGCGCTGTGCCTGGCCGCACCTGCTGCGTCGGCGCAGGAGCCTGCGGCGCAGTGCTTCGCGCGGGCCTATGACGCCGCGCACCTGGCGGCCCATCCCGGCCAGCTCGTGGTCGAGATGCTGCTTGTCCTCCGCCCCTATGTCCATGACGGCCGGGACTACGCCGACGCGACGATCCGGGCGATGGTGCGCGACCGTTTCGGCGAGTTCTTCGCCAATTCCGGCAGCTGCCAGGACCTGGGCGGTGGCAGCTACGACTGCGGCATCGAGTGCGACGGCGGCCAGTTCTCGCTCGGGATCTCGGCGGACGGCTCGGCGATGCTCCGCAACGAGGCCTACGGCTTTGTGCTCTATGGCGGCTGCGGCGAGGAGGTCGAGGAGAACCGGGTGATCAGGATCGAGGCAGACGCTGAGCATCGCGCGTTTCGGCTGTATCCGGTACCCATGGAGGCCTGCCCTCACGACCTCTGGCTGGCCTACGACCATGACGAGCAATGATCTTCCGGATCCAAAGGACGCTGTGGCGCCTGCTTGGGTCAGACTAGAGCTGTGATTCGATAGCGGCCCTGTCCACGATCGACCACACCTGAACGATCTTGTCGCTGCGGAACTCATAGATCACGTTCTCGCTGAAGGAAACGCGCCTCCCGTTCACAGGGAGGCCGAGGAACATGCCCTTCGGCCTGCAGTCGAAGTCCAGCCGGCTCGCAATATAAGGGGGCTCGCAAATCAGCAGCTGGATGTCGAAGCGCAGGTCGGGGATCTCCGCGAAGTCCCTCTCCAGCATTTCACGATAGCCGGGCAACCCGATCCGGCGACCGTTGTGGATCGCGTCGTCGTCGACGAACCGTCCCAGGTCAGCCCAGTCCTGTCGGTTCAGGCAGGCAATGTAGCTCCGATAGATGGCGGAGAGGTCGGTTCCGGTCATGGTTGCCTATGCCGCCGTCGTGCCGGGCTTGTCCTTGAACCGGCGGCCCCGCCCCGGCCGCAGTTGCGGCAACCGGGGCGGGGCGCCCGGAGCGGGCGCCGGCTGCTACTCGACCTCGATCACGCCGACCTCGACGAAGACGCCGTCCTCGATGATGAACTGGCCGATATAGCCGGCGACATCGCCGTTCTCGTCGAAGTCGTGTTCCCCGGAGACGCCGTTGTAGTCGATGTCGACCCCGGCGGCGATCAGCTCCAGCGCCTTCGCCCACTCGCCCGGCTCGATGATCTCGCCCGGCGGGTTGGCGACCTCGCGCAGCGCGTCGCGGATCGCGGTGCGGTCGGTGGTGCCCGCCTTCTCGATCGCGAGCGCGACGAGGAAGGTTGCGTCGTAGACCTGCTGGATGAAGAACTTCTCCTCCGTGGTCCCGTAGGCGGCGGAGAAATTGGCCTCGAACTTCTCGGCGGCCGTCGATGCCGGCGGCGAGGTCGGGGACGAGAACAGGGTGCCCTCCAGGTTCTCGGCGCCGATCTCCTCGATCAGGAGGGTGTCGCGAAGCCCGTCAGTGCCGATGAACCGGTCGAAGAAGCCGTTCTCCAGCGACTGGCGGACGATGGTGATCCCGCTGCCGCCGGCATAGGCGATCAGCACCAGCGCCTGGGCGTCGCCGCCCCCGGCCAGCGTGGCCAGCTCGGCACGGTAGGAGCTCTTCTCGGGCTCGTGCACCTGGTCGGCGGTTATGGTGCCGCCGGCCGCGGCATAGGCCTCGCGGAAGGTACCGGCGATGCCGACGCCGTAGTCGTTGTTGACGTAGGTCAGCGCGACCCGCTCGATGTCGTTGTCGAGCAGCAGCTTGGCCAGCGCGATGCCCTGGAAGTCGTCGCTCGGGATCACCCGGAACAGGAAGTCGTTGTCTTCGATGGACGTCATCTCCGGCGAGGTCGCGGTCGGCGAGACCTGCAGCACGCCGTTGGGGATTGTCACCGCATTCGCCGCCGCGATGGTCGAGCCGCTGGTCAGCGAGCCCATGATCGCGGCGACGTTGTCGACGTTGACCAGCTTGGTCGCCGCGTCGACCGCGCCCTGGGCCGTCCCCTGGCTGTCGCCGATCGCCAGCACCAGTTCCTGCCCGCCGTGGATGCCGCCCTGGGCGTTCACCTCGTCGACGGCCAGGTTGACCGCGTCGAGCAGCGGTGGAATGAAGCTGGCCAGGTCGCCGGTGATGTCCATCAGCGCGCCGAGCCTGACCTCGGCGGCGGCCCCGCCTGCACCGGCGGCGAGCGCAAGCAGGCTGCTCGCGGCGATGAGGCCGAAGCGGCGGGCGGTGTTCCTTGTCGTCATGCTTCTCTCCCGTTGCCCCCCGGAGCCGGCGCCGACCGCGCCCCTCTGGTTGCCCGCCATGCTATCGGGCGCAGGACGCCGCCTCAACTGGTGTTGTGCGTCGCCGCCCTTCGGGCTCCCCCCAGGCTACGGGTTCGTCGGCGCCTTGGCGACCAGCACCAGCGTGCCGGCCTGGCCGGTGGCGCCGGTCACCCAGGTGGCGCGCAGGTCCCACAGGTCCGTCGCGACAACGCCGTCATACTGGCCGTCGCTGTCGAAGCCGTCGGCGCTGGCGTCGTCCGGCACCTCCCAGATCCGCAGCTCTAGGGTCGTCGGATCGATGCGGCCGCTCATCCGGGCCAGAAGGTCGCCAGGCGACCAGCGGCTCTCGGCGATGAAGCCGATCTCCCCGCTGTCGCGAACCGACAGGCTGACGATCTCCATCTCGACGTAATAGGCGACGCCCTCCTCCCAGGCGAAGGTGCCGCGCCAGGCGCGTGGCAGGCCTTCGGCAAGCGTGGCGGCGTCGAAGGGCGCGATGGCGTCGGGCGTGGCCGCCTGTTGCGGGGACGGGTCTACCGGGGCCGTCCGGCCGAACAGGTCGGCCAGGGCCGGCGCCGGCGCAGCGAGCGCCAGCAGCAGCATGCCCGCCCACACGATCCTTGCCCGGCGGCTTCGGATGATCATTCGGATGCTCCTTCGGCACGTCCCATCGGCAGGGCGGCAATTGCCGCGCATCAGGCCCCAGGAGTTGGGCGCTGGCAAGGCGCGCAGGCGCCTGTTCTTTACACTGCGTCTACACCATGGCCTATCGACGCGATCCGGCAAATCCGCTAGAGCGGTCTTTTCTGCGCCAGCCGCTGGCGGAGACGGGAGATCGGAATGCGCATCGCCTTGATCGGTGCAGGCTATGTCGGCCTGGTGTCCGGCGCCTGCTTCGCTGAGTTCGGCTTCCAGGTGACCTGCGTCGACCTGGACGCAGCGAAGATCGCGCGCCTGAAGGACGGACAGATCCCGATCTACGAGCCGGGCCTCGACGCGCTGGTCGCCGGCAACATCGAGAGCGGCCGGCTTCACTTCTCTACCGACCTGGCAGCCGTGGTTGCCCGCGCCGAGGTGGTTTTCATCGCCGTCGGCACGCCGACCCGGCGTGGCGACGGGCACGCCGACCTCAGCTACGTCGACGGCGCCGCCCGCCAGATCGCCGCCGCGATCCACGGCTACACGGTGGTCGTCAACAAGTCGACGGTCCCGATCGGCACCGGCCGCCGGGTCGAGCGGATCATCCGTGAGACGCGGCCGGATGCGGCGTTCGACGTGGTCTCCAACCCGGAGTTCCTGCGCGAAGGCTCGGCGGTCAACGACTTCATGCGCCCCGACCGGGTCGTGATCGGGACCGAGAGCGAGCGGGCGCGCAAGGTGATGCGCAAGCTCTACCGCGTGCTCTACCTCAGCGAGACGCCGATGGTCGAGACCACCCTGGAATCGGCCGAGCTGGCGAAATACGCCACCAACGCCTTCCTGGCGACCAAGGTCACCTTCATCAACGAGATGGCCGACATCTGCGACCGGATCGGCGGCGACGTGCAGGTGATCGCCAAGGTTATGGGGCTGGACAACCGGATCGGCCCCAAGTTCCTGCACGCCGGCCCCGGCTATGGCGGCTCCTGCTTCCCGAAGGACACCCTGGCCCTGGTCCGGATGAGCGAGGAACTCGCCGTCCCGTCGCGGATCGTCGGCGCGGTGGTCGCCGCCAACGACGCGCGCAAGTCGGCGATGGCCGAGCGGATCCTGGCGGCGCTCGGCGGCAGCGTCGAGGGCAAGGTGATCGGCGTGCTCGGGCTCGCCTTCAAGCCGAACACCGACGACATGCGCGAGGCGCCGTCGCTGACCATCCTGCGGCGGCTGATCCAGCAGGGCGCCACGATCAGGGCCTATGACCCGGCGGCGATGAAGGAGGCCGGGCCGCTGCTGCCGGGAGTCGAGATGTGCGACAGTGCGGCCGCCGCTGCGGCCGGCGCTGACGCGGTGGTCGTGCTGACCGAGTGGAACGAGTTCCGCGCCTTCGACGTCAACGCGCTGAAGGACAGCATGCGCGGCAATGTCGTGGTCGACCTGCGCAACATCTACGACCCGGCGACGATGAAAGACCTGGGCTTCGCCTATTCCGGCCTCGGCCGCGGCGGGGTTCCCGCCGGCCTCGCCGACCGGATCGCCGACGCGGCCGAGTGAGCGGCGCCTTCGACCTCGCCCGCGCCAGGGCGGAAACGCCGGGCTGCCGCGAGGTCGTTCACCTGAACAATGCCGGGGCGGCGCTGATGCCGCTGCCCGTGATCGGGGCGGTGCAGGACCATCTGTGGCTGGAAGCCACCATCGGCGGCTACGAGGCCGCGGCTGCGGCAGCGGGGCGGATGGACCACGCCTATGCCGCGGTCGCCCGGCTGGTCGGCGGCGCGTCCGACGAGATCGCGCTGGTCGAAAACGCGACCCGGGCCTGGGACATGGCCTTCTATGCGCTGGACCTGAAACCGGGCGACGCCGTCATCACCGGCATGGCGGAATATGCCTCCAACTACCTTGCCTTCCTGCAACGGGCGCAGCGCGACGGGATCGAGATCCGGGTGGCGCCGGACGACGGCGCCGGCCGCACCGACCCGGACGGCGTCGCGCGGCTGATCGACGGCCGGACGCGGCTGATCGCCATCACCCACGTCCCGACCAATGGCGGGCTGGTCAATCCAGCCGCAGAGATCGGTGCGGTTGCGGCCGGACACGGACTCCCCTTCCTGCTCGACGCGTGCCAGTCGGTCGGACAGATGCCGGTCGATGTGGCGAGGATCGGCTGCACCATGCTGTCGGCGACCGGGCGCAAATTCCTGCGTGGGCCGCGCGGCACCGGCTTCCTCTGGGTCCGGCGCGACTGGACCCAGCGCCTGCATCCACCGTTCGTGGACCTGCTGGCCGCCGAATGGACCGGGCGCGAGTCGTATGCCCTGCGGCAGGATGCGCGTCGGTTCGAGACTTGGGAAAGCTTCGTTGCCGGGCGGCTCGGTCTCGCCGCAGCCGCCGACTATGCGATGGCCTGGGGGTTGGAGGCGATCGCCGCCCGCGCCAGGATGCTGGCCGACCGGCTGCGCGCCGGCCTTGCCGCCATCCCGGGCGCCCGACTGCATGACAAGGGCGTCGACAAGGCGGCGATCGTCGGCTTCTCGCTCGCCGGTCGCGATCCAGCGGCGGTTCAGCGGTTCTGCGCTGCCCGCCGGGTCAACCTGTCGACCAGCAGCCTCGCCTCGACCCGGCTCGACATGGACGAGCGCGGGCTCGATGCGATCAACCGGGCCTCGCCCCACTACTACAACAGCGAGGACGAGATCGACGCCGCGTTGCAGGCGTTGGCCGACTGCGCCAGGACGATCTAGCGCGGGTCGGCCGCTACGCCAGGGCGGCGATAGTGGGGGCGATCAGGGCGGGATCGCCGGCGGCGATGATGGTGCCGTCGGAACCCATGTCGAGCGAGCGGCCGGACCAGTCGGTGACCCGTCCGCCGGCGCCCTCGATGATCGGCACCAGAGCCATGAAATCGTGGGTCTTCAGGCCGGCCTCGACGCTGAGGTCGATATAGCCGCTGGCAACCAGACCGAAGCCGTAGCAGTCGCCGCCCCAGTGGCAGAACTTCGCCTGCCGTGCGACCTGCATGAACCGCGGGAACTGCTCGGCGGTGAACAGGTCGGCGGCAGTGGTGTTGACCCGGGCCTCGGCCAGCGAGGTGCAGGATCGCCCGCGGACCTTTGCGCCGTTGAACGTGGTGGGATGTCCGCTCGCGCCCACCCAGCGATGGCGCAGGATCGGCTGGTCGATGACCCCCAGCACCGGCCTGCCTCGGTGCGACAGCGCGATCAGGGTACCGAAGGTCAGCTTGTGGACGATGAACGCCTTGGTCCCGTCCACCGGATCCAGCACCCAGACGAACTCGGCGTCCGGCCGCAGCGCGCCATATTCCTCACCGACGATGCCGTGCTCGGGATAGCGCTGCTCGATCAGCGCCCGGATCGCCGCTTCGGCCTCCTTGTCGGCGGCGGTGACCGGGCTCAGGTCGGACTTGTCCTCGACGGCGACGCCGCTGGCGAAGTAGTCGCGGATGATCGGTCCGCTGGCCTCGGCCAGGGTCGCGGCGAAGGCGATCAGCTCGCCGGGAACGATGTGCATGATGCGGCAGCCGGTGCCCGGCTCAGCCGTCTTCGCCCGGCTCCTCGACTTGCTCCTCGTCGGCGCCGGCCGGTGCCTCCTCGGTGGCCGGTGTGGGCTCCGCGTCGTCGGCCGGAGCAACCTGCTCGGCGGGTTGCACCTCTTCGGCGGGCTGGACCTCTTCGGCAGGAGCGGCCTCTTCGGCAGGGGCGGCCTCGTCGGCAGGGGCGGCCTCGTCGGCAGGAGCGGCCTCATCGGCGGGAGCGGCCTCATCGGCAGGGGCCGCCTCATCCCCCTCGGTCGCAGCGTCTTCCGCCGGCGCATCCTCGCCGCCCGCATCCGCCTGCCGCTCTGCGGTCGCCTGGTCGATCTCCTCCTGGGTCGGCAGCGGCTGCGGATTGTCGTCGAGGGTCCGCATATAGGCGATCAGGTCGGCGCGCGCCTCGATCTGCGGCATGCCGGCATAGGTCATCTTGGTGCCCGGTGCGAAGTCGCGCGGCCGGTGGAAGAAGTCGCTCAGGGCGTCGTAGGTCCAGGCGCCCTCCAGTGACGCCAGCGCATCGGAGTAGTTGTAGCCTTCGTGCGCCGCTATGTCGTTGCCGACCACGCCCCAGAGATTGGGCCCGACGCCGTTGGCGCCGCCGGCGGTATTGGTGTGGCAGCCGCGGCAGGCGGAGAACAGCCGCTCGCCGTTCTCGGCCGACGCGTCGGCCATCAGCGGCAGGACGCTCGGCAGCGCCTCCGGCGCCGTCGGCTCGACAGGGGCGGGCCCGCCGGCGACCGGATAGGCCAGTTCGCCCACCGCGTGGCCCGAGTCGAACAGCGCGGCGCCGAAATGGCTGATGCCGACGGTGACGAGCAGCGCAGTCAGGACCGCGCCGGCAATCTTGTTGGTTTCAATACCGCTCGACATGATGTCTCCGTTGCAACGAGCCTGCCCGCCCGCCGATGGAACGCTCCGCCAGATCGCCCCGCCAGATCGCTCCAATGAAGCGCAAGTGCCGATCCGCGGCCAGCGCAGATTGCCTGACGGCCCGGTCGGCCCCCACGGGGAGCGTCGATGCCCGGGATTCGCGGCTCAGGAACCTTTGCGTCGCGGTCGCAGATCGGCTAGACCGCCCGGAAACTACGGCACAAGCCGGCGCAGCGTCATCCTGTTTGCGCCCATATGACGCAGCGTGACGGGAGCCGTTATTGGCGGCCCGCCGCGGAACACGCGCAGGCAGGCGCAGGGGAGACATCGTGAGCGCGATCGTCCTGATTCCGTCGCGGATGGCGGCCAGCCGGCTGCCGGACAAGCCGCTGGCCGACGTGGCCGGCCTGCCGCTGGTCGTGCAGGTGCTGCGCCGCGCGATCGAAGCCGGTGTCGGCCCGGTTGTCGTCGCCTGCTGCGACCGTCCGGTGGCAGAGGCGGTGGAGCAGGCCGGCGGGCAGGCGATCATGACCGATCCGGCCCATCCCTCCGGCTCCGACCGGATCTTCGAGGCGCTGCAGACGGTCGATCCCGGATGCCGGCATGACATCGTGGTCAATCTGCAGGGCGATCTGCCGACCATCCCGCCGGCCGATGTCGCCGCCGTGCTGGACGCGCTGACCAGTTCGGGCGCCGACGTTGCGACCATCGCGGCCGAGATCCGCAGCGAGCGCGAGCGCGGCGCCGAGAGCGTGGTCAAGGCCATCGTCTCGCTGCAACCAGGTTCGGTCCAGGGCCCGGCCCTCTACTTCACCCGGACCACCGCCCCCTGGGGGGAGGGGCCGCACTACCATCACATCGGCATCTACGCCTACCGGCGCGAAGCGCTCGCGCGCTTCGTCGCCCTGGCGCCGGCGCCGCTTGAGCGGCGGGAGCGGCTGGAGCAGTTGCGCCTGCTGGAGAACGGCCTGCGCATCACCTGCCGCATCGTCGACACCGTGCCGCTGGGCGTCGACACGCCCGAGGACCTGGAGGAGGCGCGCCGGCTGCTGGGCGCCCGTTGAAACCCTGAACCGAGGACAGCCACCATCGTGACCAGCCAGCAACCCGCCCGCAGCGCCGGCGTCATCGCCTTTCAGGGCGCGCTCGGCGCCAACTCCGACGTCGCCTGCCGCATCGTCCACCCGGAGATGGAGACGCTGCCCTGCCGGAGCTTCGAGGATGCGTTCGCTGCGGTGCGGACCGGCCGCGCCCGGCTGGCGATGATCCCGATCGAGAACTCGATCGCCGGCCGGGTGGCCGACGTCCACCACCTGATGCCCGAGAGCGGCCTGTTCATCGTCGGCGAGCATTTCCAGCCGATCCGCCACCAGCTGCTGGCCAATGCCGATGCCAGTCTGGAGACGATCCGCAGCGTCCACACCCATGTCCATGCACTTGGGCAATGCAGGCGGCGGATCGCGGAACTCAAGCTCGACCCGGTCGTCGCCGCCGATACCGCCGGTGCCGCTGCCGAACTCGCAGCCGCCCCCGACCCGACCCGGGCGGTGATCGCGACCACGCTGGCGGCGGAGATCTACGGGCTCCAGATCCTGGAGCGCGACATCGAGGACGCCGACCACAACACCACGCGGTTCCTGGTCCTGTCGCGCGAGCGCGGCGAGCATCGCGCGGACGAAGCCCCCTCGATCACCACCTTCGTCTTCCAGGTCCGCTCGGTGCCGGCGGCGCTATACAAGGCGCTGGGCGGTTTCGCCACCAACGGAGTCAACCTGACCAGGCTGGAGAGCTACATGCTGAACGGCCATTTCATCGCCACCCAGTTCTATGCCGACGCCGAAGGGCATCCGGACCAGCCGGCGATGAAGCGGGCGTTCGAGGAGCTCGGCTTCTTTACCGAGCGCTTCGCCCTGCTCGGCGCCTATCCAGCCCACCCCTACCGCTACCTGGACAAGGAATAGCGCGGATGCGCCTGCCGGTCAGGATCGGCACCCGAGGCAGCCCGCTGGCGTTGGCGCAGGCGGACATCGTGGCCCGTGCGCTGGTCGGGTCCGATCCTGCGCTGGCGGCGCCCGGCGCGATCGCCATGGTCCCGATCCGCACCACCGGCGACAGGGTGCAGGACCGGACGCTGGCCGAAATTGGTGGCAAGGGCTTGTTCACCAAGGAAATCGACGAGGCGATGCTGGCGCGCGAGATCGACCTCGCCGTCCACTCGATGAAGGACCTTCCGACCGTCCTGCCCGACGGCATCGTGCTGGCGGCCCAGCTCGAGCGCGAGGATCCCCGCGACGTGCTGCTGCTGCGCCCGGCGCTGCAACGGCCGGACTGGACGGAGGCGCCGCTCGCGCTCCTGCCCAGGGGCGCGCGCGTCGGCACCGCCTCGCTGCGTCGCCAGGCCCAGTTGCTGGCCCACCGCCCGGACCTGGCGGTCGCGCCGATGCGCGGCAACGTCGGCACCCGCCTCGACAAGCTTGGCCGCGGCGAGGCCGACGCGACCCTGCTGGCGCTCGCTGGCCTGCGCCGGATCGGACTCGATCCGCCGGGCATGCTGTTGCTGCCGGTGGCGACGATGCTGCCGGCGGTGGCGCAGGGCGCGATCGCCATCACCGCCCATGCCGAGGACGCCGCGTCGCTGGCGCTGGCGGCGGCGATCGGCCACGCCGCGACCGCCCTGTGCGTCGCGGTGGAGCGCGGCTTCCTGGCCGCCCTCGATGGATCCTGCCGCACCCCGATCGCCGGTCTGGCGACGCTCGAGGCGGACGGCGCGCTGGTGCTTGACGGGCTGGTCGCCGCGCCCGACGGCCGACGGGTCACCCGCCGGCAGTGGCGCTGCCCGGCCGCGGCGGCCATGGACGCGGCGGCGCTCGCCGCTTTCGGCGCCGGCTGCGGGCAGGCGCTGGCTGCGGAGGCCACCTAGCCATGGAGGTCCTGGTCACCCGGCCGCAGCCGGAAGCCGAGCATACGGCCATGCTGCTGCGCGAGATGGACGTACGGGCGACACTGGCGCCGATGCTGCGGATCATGCCGGTTTCGTCGGCCGCCGAGGAACCTCGGGTCGACGACGTACAGGCGATCGTGCTGACCAGCGCCAACGCCGCCCGCGCGCTGATCCAGCGGCCGCTGGGAGCGATGCTGATGGAACGAGACCGGCCGCTGTTCGCCGTCGGGGAGGCGACCGCCCAGGCTGCGCGGGACGCCGGTTTCGGCCGGGTCGAGGCGGCCGGCGGCGATGTGGAAGGGCTGGTCCGGGTGCTGGCCGGCAGGGTGGATCCCGGGCGCGGCGCGGTGATCTACCCGTGCGGCGAGCACCGGGCGCACGACCTGGTGGCGGAACTGGCGCGGATCGACCTGGACTGCCGTCCGGTCGTGGTCTATGCGGCCCGCGCTGAGACCCGGCTGCCGCGCGACGTGGAGCATGGCCTGCGTGACCGCCGCTTCGACGCCGTGCTGTTCTACAGCCCCCGTACGGCAGGAATTTTCGTCGACCTGGTGGAAGCGTACGGCTTGGCCGACCGGGTCGGACATACGCGCGCACTATGCCTGAGCCCCGCGGTAGCCGGCCGTGCTCAGGCCTTGCGCTGGGCTGGTCTGGACGTCGCCGCACGTCCGGACCAGGAGGCCCTGCTCGCGGTCGTACGTCGGCTGCAGCAGGAGCGTATGTCCTTGCGGCCTGGCGGCACCTGACCGCGACCGACCATCTTGTCACATCCCGTGGGCATGATTCCGGTTGAGCATCGGCGGGGCCTGTGCGATCGATGGCCGTACGCGACACTCGGTGACTTCAGGAGGTTCGCGCGATGACCGACATTGGCGACGAGGCTTCGGCATCCGGTCCGTCCTCTGGCGAGACGGAGCCGGACGTGCCGGCGCAGCCGGTGATCGATGCGTTCGGCGGCATCCGGCCGATGGCGGCGAAGCTCGGGGTTCCGGTCAGCACGGTCCAGGGCTGGAAGCAGCGGGACACCATCCCGGCGTCCCGCATGCCGTCGATCGAAGCCGCGGCCCACCGTCATGCGGTAGCGATGCCGCATGCGTCCGGCGCGGCGTCCGACCCGCCCTACCGGCCGGCCGGGCCGCGGCCGGGGATCCGGTTCAGCCCGCCGGACGAGGACGTGCCGCCGGCCAGGGTGCCGACAAGCGAGGGACAGCCCGTGACCAGCGAGACGCCGCCTGCCGCCCCGAGCCCCCGGCAGGCCGATGCCGGTCCGCCCGCGAGCGACGGCCGCCGGGCCGGCGGCGCGCTGGCGCTGGCCGGCATCGCGCTGGCGGTGGCGGTGCTGTGGCCGGTGCTGTTCGGCATCTGGTTCGGCGCCGACGCTCAGGAGGGCGACGCGGCAGCGCTGGCCGCGCGCGTGAGCGCACTGGAAGAGGCCGGTGAGGGCGAGGCGCTGCAGGCGGCGGTCGCGGCGCTGCGCAGCGACCTGGACGCGCTGGCGGCCGGCGACCCGGCCGATGTTCAGGCGCTGGCCGAGCGAATCGATGCGCTCGAGCAGTCGGCAGGCAACGCCGGAGCGACGCCGCCGGCGTTGGCCGAGGCGCTCGACTCGCTGGAGCGCGCGATCGCAACCCTCGACGGTGTCGTCTCCGGACTGCAGACGCGAATCGATGCGATCGAGGCGGAGGTGGGCCGGATCGAGGGTGCCGCCGACGGCGAGTCGGTCGGAGCGCTGCAGGCCGCCCTGGAGCAGGTCCAGGCGACCCTCGACCAGGTTCAGGGCGACTTGGGGCAGGTCACCGAGGTCGCGGAGGCGGCGCGGCAGCAGGCAGTGGAGGAGGCGACGGCGCTGGTCGAACGTGAGGTCGCCCGGCTCGGCGACAGCATCGCCGCACTGGCCGGCGCCGACGGCGCGTCGGCCGACAATCAGGCATTCCTGATCGCGCTCGGCCAGCTATCGGCGCGGCTGCGCACTGCGCAGCCCTTTGCCGACGAGGTCGCGGCGCTCGATCAGGTGGTGGCGGGAAGCGAAGCCCTGGCGCCGTCGCTGGGCCCGGCGGTCGAGGAGGCGTTCGCCCCGCTCGCCGACGCCGCCGCGCAAGGCGTGCCGACGCTTGCCGGCCTGCGCGCCGCATTCGACGACACGCGCCGCGTCGTGCTCAACGCCGCCGACACGCCGCCCGAGGATACCCTCGACGAGATCTGGGGCGAGATCCGCGGCATGGTTACGGTCAGCCGGGTCGACGGCGCCGGGACCGGCACCGTCGACGGCATCCTGGCGGCGGCCGAACGCAACCTGGTGGCCGGCGACCTGGCCGGTGCGGTGTCGGAGCTGGAGAAACTGGCGGCACTGGGCGGTGGCTATGCCGAGGCGGCGGCGCCGTGGATCGCGGATGCCCGCCTTCGGCTCGCCGCCGACGCCGCGGTGGAGGCGGTCCAGCAGGCGGCGATGGCCCGCTTCCGGCCCGAGCTGCCGGCGGCCGACGCCGCGGCGCCGGGCCAGCCGGAGGCCGGTGACGATGGGCAATAGCGCCCCCTCCGGGCGCGGCTGAGGGACGGAGACGATGCGGCGGATCATTGCCTTCTTCGTCCTGGTGCTGGCTGCCATCGCCGCCGTGCTGTTCGTCCGCGACAATCCCGGCCAGATCCGGCTCGAGTGGCTCGGCTACCGGATCGAGGCGGAGATCGGCGTCGCCATCGCCGTGCTGCTGCTGTTCACCGTGGTCGTGATCCTGCTGGTCCAGCTGTTCCGGCTGGTGGTGTTCTCGCCGCACCGGCTCGCGCACTGGTTCGGCCGCCGGCGCCAGCGCAAAGGCATGTACGCGCTGTCGATGGGCATGGTGGCGGTCGCGGCCGGCGATTCGGAGGAGGCCGGGCGCCAGTCGCGGCGGGCGTCGAGCATGCTCACCGGGGTGCCCCTGTCCAACCTGCTGTCGGCGCAGGCCGCCCAGCTCAAGGGCGACGAAGCGGCGGCGCGCCGCTATTTCGAGGCGATGCTCGAGCAGCCGGAGACCGAGTTCCTCGGCCTCCGCGGCCTGCTGATGCAGGCGCTGCGCGCCCGCGACGAGGTGCGCGCGCTGAGGCTGGCGGAGCGCGCGCGCGCGTTGCGGCCCCGATCGCCCTGGCTGCTGCAGACCCTGGCCGAACTGCAGACCCGCAACGGCGATTGGGAGGATGCGTTGGAGACCACCGCCACCGCCCGTCGCCTCGGCGCCTATGACGACGCCGAAACCAGCCGGCGGCTGGCGATCATCCAGACCGAGGCCAGCCGCGCGATCGAGCAGGCGGGCGACGAGACCCGCGCGCTGCAGTTCGCCCGTCACGCCCACAAGGTCGCCCCCGATTTCGTGCCGGCGGCGATCCAGCTCGCCCACCTGCACGCGACCAGGGGCGACGTCCGCAGGGCGTCGGACGTGCTGACCCGCGCCTGGGGTCAGTCGCCGCATCCCGAGCTCGCCGCCGCCTATCGTAGCCTCTACCCGGCTGAAACCCCCATCGGGCTCTACCGGCGCCTGAGCAAGCTGACGGCCGGTGCGCCGGAGTCGACCGAGAGCCGGCTGGTGCTGGCACGGGCCGCGGCCGATGCCGGCAAGCACGACGACGCGCGTGCCCTTCTCGACGGCGTCGACGACGCCACGGGCGGGGCGCGCCGCTACCGGCTGCTGGCCGAGATCGAGGAGCAGCAGCACGGCGACAGCGCCGCCGCCCGCACTTGGTTGGCCAAGGCCTCTGCCTTCGGCCAGCAACAGGGCTGGATCTGCAGCGAATGCGGGGCGGCCAGCGCCGGTTGGCACAGCCACTGCCCGGCCTGCGGCGCCTTCGGCACCGTCAGCTGGCACAATTTCGGGCCGGAGCAGTTGCCGCTGCTGCTGGAACCGGCATTTCCGCCGGCGGCCCCGGCAAAGCCGGCTGAACCGGACGCGGCCGCCCCGCCTGCTGTGCCGGCCATCGCCTCGACCGCCTGACGATGCTGCCGGCCGACGGGTTGGCCTTCCGCCAGATCGCGCTATAATTTTCATGCCGGATGCGCTATAGCACGCGTCATCCGGCGACCGGCCCCGGCCGGCGCACCCATATGGGCCGCCTTAGCTCAGCCGGTAGAGCATCGCATTCGTAATGCGAGGGTCAGGTGTTCGAGTCACCTAGGCGGCACCATCTTCTCCCGATCCGGCCGGCTGCGCGCAGTCAGCGCGTGTGGCTTGTCGCCTTGGCGTTGGCCACGGGCCTCGCCGCACTCCCTGTGCAGGCGGGCAGCGTCGAATCGGGGCTTGCCGAGCGCTGGCCAGGTCTGGAGGAGACGCTGCCGGGCGGCGTCGCCGTGAGCTTCCCGACGTCCGACCCCTACACCCTGCAAGAGGCCGCGGCCGGCATGGCGCCGACCCGGGACGCGGCTGCCACGTTGTACATGCCCGACACCGCCGCGACGGCGCAGCCGGTGCCGGCGGTGATCCTGCTCCACGGCTCCGGCGGCACCCAGCAGGTGCGCGAGCACGGCTATGCGCGCCAACTGGCCGCCCAGGGCGTTGCCGCGCTGGTGGTCGACGTGTTCGGCAGCCGCCGCGACATCGCCACCGGCTTCATCGACCGGGTGCTCAACATCACCGAGGCGATGTATCTCGCCGACGCCTTCGCCGGCCTGCGCTACCTCGATTCGCGGCCGGACATCGACGGCAGCCGGGTCGCAGTGGTCGGCTTTTCCTATGGCGGGATGGCGGCGACCTTCGCCGCCTATCGCCAGACGGCGGAGATCTTCCAGCCGGAGGGCCCGTGGTTCGCGGCCCATGTCGCCTATTACGCACCCTGCATCGCCCGGTTCCAGTTGAACGAGACCACCGGCGCGCCGGTGCTGATGATGTGGGGCAGCGGCGACATCATCATCGATGCCGACCGTTGCCGCGAGACCGTCGCCGACCTGCGCGCCGGCGGCAGCGAGGCGGACTGGATCATCTACGAGGGCGCCTACCACCAGTGGGACGGGGCGTTCGGCACCCCCCGCAGCATCGGCCGCGACCTCTCCGGCTGCGCCTTCCGGGTGGAAGCGGATGCGACCATCCGTGACGCCGACCTCGGCCTGGAAATGTCCGGCCCGCTCAGCCGGCGCGCGATCCTCGCCCTCTGCGTGCGCAACGATCCCTACATTATCGGCGCCGACGACGCGGTGCGCGCCGAATCGACCGCCGCCCTCAGCCGGCTGCTCAACGCCGCGTTCTGGCCGGACCAAAGCCTGTAGCCCGCCCCGATCACCGCTGTTTGAACGGCCGAGCCTTGCATCGGGCGGCGGCATGCGGCTCCATCGTTCCGCGCCAACAGGAGGACGTGGCATGGGAGTGAGATACCGTCGCCGTGCGGCGGCGGCAGCCTTTGCCGTCGCCGGTATGTTTCCGGCGGCGGCGAGCGCGGAGCCTGATCGCTACACCATCGACCCTGCCCACTTCTCGATCGGCTTCTCGACCCACCATCTCGGCTATGCCGAGGTGATCGGGATGTTCCTGGAGGCGTCGGGCAGCTTCGAGTATGACGCCGAGGCCCCGGCGGTCCGCGAGATCGAGGTCGTCGTGCTGGCGGCCAGCGTGTTCACCAACCATCAGGCGCGTGACGGCCATCTGCGGGGCACGGACTTCCTCGATGCCGCCGCCTTTCCCGAGATCCGCTTCGTCGGTACCGAGGCCGAGCAGACCGGCGAGAACACCGGCATTGTCCGCGGTGAACTGTCGCTGCTGGGCGAAACCCATCCGGCCGAATTCGAGGTGGTTCTGAACAAGGCCGCCGACTATCCCTTCGGCGCCGGCCCGCCCTATGTGGTGGGCGTCTCGGCCCGCGGCACGATCACCCGCAGCCTGTACGGCATGACCTACGGCGTGGCCAACGGCTGGGTCGGCGACGAGATCGCGCTGGTCGTGGAGTTCGAGGCGATCCGCCAGGACTGAGTTCAGCCGAGCTTGACCAGCACCGCCCCGGCGATCGCTATCAGTACGCCGGCGACGCGCAGCAGCGAAATCGGCTCCACCGGGACGCCAAGCAGGCCGACATGGTCGATCGCCAGCGACGCGATCAGCTGGCCGGCGATCAGCCAGGCGAAGAAGGCAGCGGTGCCGATGATCGGCGTCAGCCAGATCGAGCAGGCCACCACTCCGGCGCCAATCACGCCGCCGACCAGCAGCCAGGGCGGGAGGCCGAGGAACTGGCTGAGCGGAAACCGCCCGGCGGCGACGAGGCCGCAGAAGGTTGCTCCCATGCCTGGTGTCTGCTTTCTGTGTGCTTGAGCGGATGCGAGATCAGCCCGGGGTCACCGGCCAGGCGAAGCCGACGTCGAGGGCAGCCTCGATCCAGGCCGCCCACTTCAGCAGCAGCGCCTCCCCGCGAAGAGGCCCGACCAGCTGCAGGCCGACCGGCAGTCCGCCGGCGGTGAGCCCACAGGGCAGCACCAGCGCCGGCCTGCCGGTCAGGCTGACGGCATAGGTCAGCGCCAGCCAGTCGATATAGGTCTCGAACGCGACCCCGTTGCAGGCGGCGACGTGGCGCTCCTCCACCGGGAAGGCGGGCACTATGGCGCCGGGCGTGACCAGCAGGTCGTAATCCTGCTCGAAGGCGGCCATGACGGCGCAGATCCGCGCCCGCGCGTTCTCGGCGGCGGCGACGGCCCCGGCGGTCAGCGCCATGCCCTGCTCGATGTTCCAGACCACCTCCGGCTTGAGGGCGTCGCGGTGCGACTGCAGCAGCGGTCCCCGCAGGGCGGCGAAATGGGCGCCGCGCAGGGTCAGGAAGCAATCGCGGGCGCCGGTCAGGTCTGGCCGCGCGTTCTCGACGATCAGCCCTTCCCCGTCCAGCCGCTCCACCGCCTGCCGGCAGATCCCGGCGACCTCGGGATCGACGGGGGTCAGGCCGAGATCGGCGCTGTAGCCGACCCGGTGCGGCGGCTCGGGCGTGCGGGTCGCGCTGGAAAACCGCTGCAGCGGGCTCTCGAAGCTCATCGGATCGGCGTTCGACAGCCCGC
This sequence comes from Alphaproteobacteria bacterium, assembly GCA_050329975.1. GTDB lineage: Bacteria > Pseudomonadota > Alphaproteobacteria > CALKHQ01 > CALKHQ01 > CALKHQ01. Next base: position 21,425 of record JBHJOG010000106.1, read on the forward strand.
TCATCGCGTCCAGCGCCAATGCCAGGTCGTCGATCGAGCGCGCCATCGGTCCGGAGACCGAAAGGGTCTGGAAGGCGGACGAGTATGGCCCCTGCGGCACCCGTCCGGCCGAGGGCCGCAGCCCGACGACACCGCAGAAGGCGGCCGGGGTGCGCAGCGAGCCGCCGAAATCCGAACCCTGCGCCAGCCAGGCCATGCCGCTGGCCAGCGCCGCCGCCCCGCCGCCGGTCGAGCCGCCCGGGGACCGACCCAGGTCCCAGGGATTTCGGGTCACGCCGAACACCGGGTTGAAGGTGTGGCCGCCGGCCTCGAACTCCGGGGTGTTGGACTTGGCGTAGACCACGGCCCCGCTGGCCTCGAGGCGCTGCACCAGCAGATCGGAGACCTCCGGCACATGGTCGGCGAAGATCGGCGAGCCGAAGGTGGTGCGCACGCCGGCGACGTTGGCGGAGTCCTTGATCGGGACCGGCAGCCCGGCGAGCACCCCGCGCTGGTCGACGGGTTTGGCCAGCAGCGCGTCGGCGCGGGCCCGCGCCCGCTCGAAGCAGAGGGTCGGCAGGGCGTTGACCTGCGGGTTCACCGCGGCGATTCGGGCCTCCAGCGCGTCGAGCAGGTCGTGGGGCGTGACCTCGCCGCGCCGCAGCCGGCCGACCAGATCGCGCGCCGGCGCGGCGATCAGCGATGTGGAGTCGGGCATCGGCACGGCCTGTCGGCTAGGGCGGCGCGGTCCGCCGCGAGAAATCAGCAAACAAGGCGTGCCGCATCCTGCAGCCGCGGGTCAAGCTGCCATGTGCACAAGGCAGGCCTGGGTGGGGCGGCTCGAGCTGAAGCCCCTGCGCCCGATCGTCCGTCGCCGGTGCAGCCCGCTTTCCGGCGGGCCCGCCGCCGCTCAGATCGTCGCCAGCACGCCGCCGTCGACGTAGATCACCTGGCCGTTGACGAAATCGGAGGCGGCCGACGCGAGGAAGATGCAGGCGCCCTGCAGCTCGCGGGTCTCGCCCCAGCGGCCAGCGGGGGTGCGCGTCTTCAGCCAGGAGTCGAACTTCGGATCGTCGACGAGCGCCTGGTTCAGCGGGGTGGCGAAATAGCCGGGGCCGATGCCGTTCACCTGCAGGCCGTGCCGGGCCCAGTCGGTGCACATGCCCTTGGTCAGCATCTTCACCGCGCCCTTCGACGTGGTGTAGGGCGCGATCGAGTAGCGGGCGGCCTCGCTCATCAGCGAGCAGATGTTGATGATCTTGCCGCGTCTGCGCCCGATCATGTGCCGCGCGACCGCCTGGCCGACATAGAACACGCTGTCGACGTTGGTGCGCATCACCTCGCGCCAGGTCTCGATCGGGTAGTCCTCCAGCGGCTGCCGGCGCTGGATGCCCGCATTGTTGACCAGGATGTCGATCGGGCCGAAATCGGCCTCGATCGCATCGACCGCGCGCGCGACCGCATCCGCGTCGGTGACATCGAACACCGCGACATCGGCGGCGAACCCCTTGGCCCGCAGCGCCGAGGCCGCGTCCTCGACCTTGCTGCTGTCGCGGCCGTTCAGCACCACTGCGGCGCCGGCGGCGGCCAGCCCTTCGGCCAGGCTGTTGCCGATTCCCTGGCTGGAACCGGTGACGAGGGCGCGGCGGCCGGTCAGGTCGAAGAGCTGTGTGGACATGGGTTCTCCCTTTGCTGGACCAGGCGGTGGCCCGCGCCCAAGTCGGTACTTGTCGTCGCACGCGAACTATTTCATGTTATCGATAACACAGACAAGGCGTGCCGGCAGCGGCTGGACTCCGCCGCTCCCGGGCCATGGGAGGGAGTGACGGACATGCGTGCAGCGGTGTTGCATGGGGCAAAGGATCTCCGGGTCGAAGAGGTTGCCGACCAGGATCTCGCCGCCGACGAGGTCCGGGTCCGGTTCCGCTCCGGCGGGATCTGCGGCTCCGACCTGTCCTATTACTTCAAGGGACGGGTCGGCGACTTTCCGGTCTGCGAGCCGCTGATCCTCGGCCACGAGATCGCCGGCGAGGTGATCGAGGCCGGGCCGCTGGTCGATCACGTCAGGCCCGGCGACCACGTCACCCTCAACCCCAGCCGGCCGTGCCGCCAATGCGACTATTGCCGGATCGGGCGCAGCAATCTGTGCCGGAACATGCGCTTCTTCGGCAGTGCGGCGCTGCGGCCGCATGTGCAGGGCGCGTTTCGTGAGATCGTCGTCGCCCGCGGCGACCAGTGCCACCCGATCCCCGAGACGCTGTCCTGGGCGGAGGCGGCCTGCGCCGAACCGCTGAGCGTCGCCCTGCATGGGCTGACGCGGGCGGGTGACCTGTTCGGCAAGACGGCGATCATCGCCGGCGCCGGCCCGATCGGCAGCCTGATCGCCATCGTCGCCAAGCGGGCGGGCGCGCACGTGACCATCACCGACGTGGTCGACGAGCCGCTGGAGACGGCGCTGAAGCTCGGCGTCGACGAGGTGATCAACGTCGCGGCGGCGCCCGACAAGCTCACGGCCTACGAGGCGAACAAGGGCCATTTCGACGTCGGCCTTGAGGCCACCGGGGTGACCGCCGCGCTGGCCGGGCTGTTCAAGGTGGTGCGGCCCGGCGGGCGGGTGGTGCAACTGGGCATGATGCCGCCCGGCGACATCCCGCTGCCGGCCAACCTGCTGATGGCGCGCGAGATCGACTATGTCGGGGCGTTCCGGTTCCATGAGGAGTTCGGGCACGCGGTGAAGCTGCTGTCGGACCGGCTGATCGACATCCGCCCGATCCTCACCGCCGAGGTGCCGATGGCCGACGCCGACGCCGCCTTCCGGCTCGCCGCCGATCGCACCCGCGCGCTCAAGGTGACGCTGGTGTTCTGAGCGGCGGCGGGACGGCGAGGCAGGCGACGGCAGGCAGGGCGATGAGGGGCAAACCCACGATGCGCGACGTCGCCGGCCTGGCCGGGGTGTCGACGATGACGGTATCGCGGGTGGTCGCCCATCCGGAGCGGGTCAGCGAACCCACCCGGCGGCGGGTGCAGCAGGTGATCGACCAGCTGGGCTACGTGCCCGACCGGATCGCCGGCAGTCTGTCGTCGCAGCGCACCGGCTTCGTCGCCACCATCCTGCCGACCCTGCACAACTCGAACTTCGCCGACACCGCGCGCGCCCTGTCCGGCGTGCTCCGGGGCGCCGGCTTCCAGCCGTTGTTCGGCTTCACCGACTACAGCATCGCCGAGGAAGAGGCGATGGTGCGCGCGATGCTGGCGCGCCGGCCGGAGGGCATCGTGCTCACCGGCGGCAACCACACCGACGCCACGCGCCAGATGCTGGCGCAGGCCGACGTACCGGTGGTCGAGATCTGGGACCTGCCGGAGAAGCCGATCGACCATGCGATCGGTTTCTCCAACTTCGAGGTCGGGCGGGCGATGACCCGGCACCTGATCGGCCTCGGCTATCGCGCGATCGCGTTCTTCGGCCGTGCTGCCCACCACGGCTTCCGCGACTTCCGCGGCGAGGCGCGGATGGAAGGCCACTTGGCAGCGCTGCGCCAGGCCGGTTTGCCGGCCGACCTGGTGGTGTGCCAGGGCACCGGCCCGGTCACCTTCGCCCACGGCGCCGAGTGCCTGGCAAGCCTGATCGACAACGGGACCCTGAGCGCACGCCGGGTCGACGCGGTGATGACGGTGAGCGACCTGTCGGCGGTCGGGGCGCTGTGCGAATGCCAGCGCCGCGGCATCCGGGTACCGGAGGACCTCGCGATCGCGGGCTTCGGCGACTTCGAGATCGCCGGCCTCAGCGTGCCGCCGATCTCGACCGTGCGGGTCGATTGCGCGCTGATCGGCGCGGAGGCCGGCCGCCTGCTGATCGGCCTGCTGCGCCATCCCGCGCGGGAGGGGGCCGGGTGGGAGGGAGACGGTCCCCAGGTGCGCGATGTCGGCTTTCGTGTGTTGGCGCGCGAGTCCACAGCCCGCGTCAGGGCGACGGTGCGGCACGCCCCCACTGACCTGGGGGCTGACCCGGGCTGACCCGGGCCAGCGTCTCGGCGTCAGGCGGCTTTCACGTCGCCGAGGAAGGTGTTGACGGTGTGACGCAGGTGCTCGGCATTGCGGGCAAGCTCGGCCGAGGAGGCCAGCATCTCGCTGGACGCAGCGCCGGTGGTGCGGGCGGCCTCGGAGACCGAGCCGATGTTTTCGGCGACCTGCTGGGTGCCGATGGTCGCCTCCTGCACGTTGCGCGCGATCTCCCGGGTCGCCGCGTTCTGCTCCTCCACCGCGGCAGCGACCGCGGACGCGGTCTCGGCCATGGCGTTCACCTTTTCGGCGATGGCCTGGATCGACTCGACGGACGCGCCGGTGCGCTGCTGCATCTGGCGGATCTGCTCGGCGATCTCGTCGGTGGCCCGGGCGGTCTGGGTGGCGAGCGACTTCACCTCCGAGGCGACGACGGCAAAGCCCTTGCCCGCGTCGCCGGCGCGCGCCGCCTCGATGGTCGCATTGAGCGCCAGCAGGTTGGTCTGCTCGGCGATCGCGGTGATCAGGTCGATGACGGTGCCGACCTTGGTCGCCTGCTCGGCCAGCCCGCGGACTTCGTCGGTGCTGTTGCGGGCGGATTCCGACGCCTCCCTGGCGAGCACGGTCTGCTGCTGCACCTGGCGGGCGATCTCGGTGATGGAGGCGGTCAGTTCCTCGGTCGCCGACGCAACGGTCTGCACGTTGGTGCTCGATTCCTCCGAGGCCGCCGCCACCGTATTGGCCTGGGCGTTGGTCTGCTCGGCGGTCGCGGCCAGTTCGTTGGCGGTGCCTGTCATCTGCGTGGCGGCGCTGGCGACGATGTTCAGCGCGGATTCGACGGTGGTCTCGAAGGCGCCGGTCAATTGCTCGATCCGGGCGGCGCGGTCGACCTGCAGCTGCTGCGCGGCGGCCGCCTGCGCGGCCATCTCGTCATTGCGGATCAGGTTCTCCTTGAACACCTGGACCGCCTTCGCCATCACCCCGATCTCGTCGCCACGCTCGGTGGCGGGGATCGTCACGGTGCGGCTGCCGGCGGCGAGTTCGGTCATTGCGCCGGTCATCGCGGTCACCGGCCGGGTGACCGAGCGGCCGATCATCCAGGCGGTCGCGGATCCGAGCAACAGGGCGGCCGCGCCCAGGATCAGGATGACAAGCTCCGCGGTCTCGATTTCCACTTCGGTGACGTGGAGAATCGCCTCCTCGACCTCGGCCGCGTGCTCCATGAGCCAGGCGGTGTCGCTGCGGATGATCTCGGCGTCGGTCTGCATTACGCCTTCGGTCAGAGCTGTGAGCTCGGTCTGCTCCGCGACCATCCGCGCCGATTCGGCCGCGAAGTGCTGCAGAGCCTCCGCCATGTCGGCGAACGCGACGCGCTCGGCGTCGGTGTGAATCGCGCCGTCGATCGCGGCCATCAAGCGCTCAACCTCGGCGATCTCGGCAAGCGCCTGGGCGGCGCGTGCCTCTTCGCTTTCGGCCAGCAGCATCGCGGCGGCGATCTGCGCGCGCAGGGCATGTTCGCGGGCCACCCCGGCCAGCGCGATCAGGTCGCTGTTGCCCTCGTCGGCGCCCAGCGCGGCGATGGTATCGAGATCCGCGAGGATGCGGTCGGTGACCGGGCCCATGACGTCGGCCACGATCGCGTGGACGTCCTGGCGCAGGTAGCTTGCCTGGGCGAATGCGCCGACATAGTCGGCCAGCGCGTGGTCCAGTTCCTCGATGTGGCTCAGCACCTCGGCATCGTCTGCCATCTCGACGACGACGGCGATCCTGTCCCGCAGATGCTGCTGCAGCGCCTCAACGGTGGCCGCGTCCTCGGTCCGGCCGAAGTTGATGTATTCGCGGGCGGCGCCGTGCAGGCGCAGGAACTCGGTCTCGATTTCGGCGGCGGCGGTTGCGGTCTTCACCTCGGCCGAATAGGCGTCGACCTGCCCGGAAACGCTGACGAAGTTCAGGTAGCTCGTCACGAGTGCGACAGCGGCAACCAGCAGTACCGCGGAGAAACCCAGCGCGATTCGGGTCTGGATCTTCATGGCGGCGAAGGAGAACGGCCGAGACGTGGACATGCTTTATCCCTGCTTAACGGGGTGATGAAGGTGCGATAGCGACACATCGGGAACTACACGTATGCCGAGAAATAGCTGGCTAACCGACCCGAGTTCTCGCAATACTTGGCAATGGAGGTTAAAAACCGGTCAACAGGGCGCATACTGCCTGTACAGGCGGGTCGAAGCGTGGCGGTTACTTGACATCTGCAATGCGCACTCTTCGGCAAAAACCGGCTCCTGCGCTCCCGTCCGTTCATCGCAGCGGGAAGGCAAATCCGCGGCACGGCCGTTTGCAGTTGCGGTATGGCGATCTTGCTGAGAAGATTCGCCCCATCGCATCCGTCGCATGCACGGCAATGCGGACAAGAACATTTCGAACCCAGGCTGGAGGCACCGATGACGGGACGCAGCGAACTTGAGCATCTGATTCAACAGACAGCGCGCCGGCAACTGCTGCAGGGGCGCATCAACCGCCGGGAATTCATGTCACGGACGCTGACCACCGGCCTCGCGCTGGGCGGCATCGGGGTCGCCGGCAATTACGGCATCAGCGCTGCCCGGGCCCAGGACCGGCCGCTCACGCCCACCTTCTACCAGTGGATCGAGGATCTGCATCCGAGCATCCCGCAGGTGAACCAGCAGTTCCCCGACGTCAACTACCAGATCGCACCGGTCGAGGGCTTCGGCATCGAGCGGTTCGTCGCCGAGGCGCAGGCCGGCGAGAGCACCTGGGACGTCTATGTCGGGCAGACGCCGTTCGTCGAGATGTCGGCGATGATCGAGGCCGGCGTGATCGAGCCGTGGGACGACTACATCCCGCAGGACGTGCTCGACGACATCATCCCGTCGATCCGCGAGGAGAACATGATCGACGGCAAGCTCTACGGCTGGCCGTTCCTGCTCGACGTGATCGGGATGAGTTGGCATTCCGGCATCACCGGCCAGGCCGGGCTTCCCGATGCGGCGCCCGAGACCTGGGACGACTACCTGGCGAACGCCAAGTCCATCGTCGACTCCGGCGCCGCTCCCTTCGGCGCCACCTTCGATGCCCATGGCTGGCGCTCGCTGGTGCCGTTCGCCCACAGCATGAACCCGGACGTCTATACGGCTGAGGGCCTGTTCGACTTCACCAGCGACGCGGCGGTCGAGGCGCTGATGCTGATGAAGCAGATCATGGAAGTGTCGCACCCGGACATCCTGCTCGCCGGCGCTTCCGACGGCGGCGTCAACGGCACGCCGGACGAGGTCGCCTTCGCCGCCCAGCGCGTCGGCTACTACACCAAGTACTTCAACGCGCCGCTGCGCATGGCGCAGTACTGGGACGACCCGGCCGACCTGCACCTCGGGCCGCTGCCGAAGTTCGCCGACGGCGCAGGTTCGACCGTGTTCTGGACCACCGGCTGCGCGCTGTTCAAGCACGGCCAGAACAAGGAGAAGGTCGCCGAGTACATCCGCGCGCTGACCTACGACCCGCAGATCTGGCAGGACTCGATCGCCGGCACCGAGACCGGGCATCCGGGGCAGCTGCCGCCCTACGCGTCGATCTACGCCGAGTGGGACGCCAACCCGCCGGAGTGGATGCCAGATTTCGTCGGCCTGGTCCGCAGTCAGCTCGAACGCGCGCGGGCGATCGACAACCACCTGTTCGGCTTGCAGCAGTTCATCATCGGCCAGCCGCTGTGGGAGGCCTATCTGAAGGGCGAGGAGTCCGATCCGAGGGTCGCGTTGCAGAACGTGGTGGACGCGGTGCAGGCGGAAATGAACCGAGGCTGACCTGGAGACCGCGGCGCGGACTGAAGAAGACCCCCCGTCCGCGCCGCGCAGCCTGTCTCACCGGCCCCAAAGATATCCTAACCCTTTGCAGTGGACGTGATTGCTCGTGACGCACAGCACTAGCGAGCGGCCCGCTGGCGCCGGTTGCGCGCCTCTGAGGCCGCCGCGCATCGCGGGGCTGGACTGATGGCGATCGCGCAGACCATGGCGGTGCGTGCCCGCGGCCCGTTCGGCATCGGCATGAATGCCTGGCTGTTCCTTGCCCCGACCCTGATCTTCTTCGTCTGGTACCAGGTCTACCCGATCATCCGCGTGGTCTGGATCAGCTTCACCGACTTCCGGTTCCTGACCGGACAGCCCGGGGCGTGGGTCGGCGTCGACAACTATGCCGAGGCGCTGAGCGATCCGCTGATGTGGACCAGCCTGTGGCGCGCAGCCCTGTTCACGATGATGTTCCTGCCCGGGACGATCATCTTCCCGCTGCTGCTGGCGATCCTGGTCGACCGGGTGCGCAATGAGCGGCTCGCGACGCTATACCGCGTCATCCTGCTGATCCCGGCGGTGATTCCGAGCACGCTGATCTTCGTGCTGTGGAAGTGGATGTACAACTACCAGGTCGGCCCGATCAATCTGCTGCTCGAGACGTTCGGCGCCGCCCCGCAGATGTGGCTCGGCGGCACGCCGCTGACCCTGCCCTCGATCGCGATCATGGAGATCTGGTGGGGGCTGGGCTACCACACGATCTTCTTCCTCGCCGGCCTCGCCTCGATCCCGAAGGACTTGCCGGAGGCGGCCCGACTCGACGGGGCGAACGAGTGGAAGATCTTCTGGTACGTCACGCTGCCCCGGCTGCAGCCGATCATGATGATCCTGGTCGTGCTCAGGTTCGGCACCTCGATGGCGGTGATCGACGAGTACCTGATCTTCGGCGGGTTCAATCGCGACTACCCCACCTACACCTGGACGATCTTCATGTACGACCAGGCCTTCCAGATCGGGCAATGGCGGCAGGGCTTCGCCGCCGCCATCGGCATGATCGGCGCCGTGGCGATGATGCTGGTCGTCGCTGGCCTGCTGTGGATCTTCCGGCCGAAGGGATGAGCGCCCGATGAGCGATACGACCGCCGGCACACTTGCCGCTCCGTCCAGCCGTGGCTCCACCCTGAAGCCGCAGAGCTGGTTCGAGAAGAACCGGGGCGCGGCCGTACGCCATGGCGTGATCTGGCTGTTCCTGATCGCGATCCTGGCGCCCCTGGCCTGGGTGATGCTGATGTCGGTGAAGACGCTGCCGGCGTCGATGCGGCCACAGGTCTGGCCGGACGCGTTCGACTTCAGCCACTACGCGTATGTGTTCCAGAAGATCGATACGCTGCCCCACAACATGTTCAACAGCATCTACGTCACCGCCGCCACGGTGGTGATCACGACCTTCTGCGCGGTGCTCGCCGGTTATGCGCTGGTACATCTGCGCACCCGCGGCGGGGCGGTGGTCGTCATCGCACTGCTGCTGTCGCTGTATTTCCCGACCCGCGTGGTCTCGATCATCAGCATCTACGAGATCCAGAACTCGCTGGGCCTGATCAACAGCACCAGCGGGCTGATCCTGCCCTACATCACGCTCAACCTGGCGATCAGCGTGCTGATCATGCGGTCGGTGTTCCAGCTGGTGCCGCACGAGATGTTCGAGGCGGCGAAGATCGACGGCGCCGGCCCCTGGAAGAGCCTGTGGATCATTGGGCTGCCGATGGTGCGCAACGGGCTGGTCGTGGTGTTCATCGTCAACTTCGTCACCGCCTGGGGCGAGTACCTGCTGTGCCTGACCCTGACCAACGACCAGGAGGCGCGCACCATGCCGGTGGTGCTGGCCCAGGCGGCCGGCGGGCTCGGGCAGTGGGCCTGGCCGCGGCTGGCAGCGGTCTACGTCATCGTGGTGCTGCCCGGGATCATCGCGTTCATCTTCGCCCAGCGCCTGTTCTTCAAGGGCCTGGCCGAGGGGGTGGTGAAAGGGTAGCCGCGGGCAGGCTGGCCCGCCCGCGACCGTCCTCAGTTCGCTGCGAAGCAGTAGAACAGCCCGGCGCCGCCGGTGCCGACCAAAGCCTCCTGGCTGCAGCCGCGCGACGGATGCGAGGCGTTCCAGGACTTCGCCGGCGGCTCTTCGTTGAGCCCCATCCGGTCGTGGTGGCCGACCATGGCGCTGCCCTCGCCGTTGCTTGTCCAGTCGTCGCAGGTGTTGCCCTCCGACAGGGTGCCGTCGGCGTTGGAGCCGGTGAGGATGTCGTGCTGGTTCGGGCTGTCGCCGCGGCCGTTGACGGTCGCGCCGGCCTCGGTGAGCGCGGTGGCCTTGCTGATTGCGTTGGCCTCGCCATGCAGGTCGGCGAGATTTTCCGCGATCAGAGAGCCATTGGCGCTGTACCAGGGCCCGTTGCCGATCCGGTCACGGGCATTCTCGGCCGAGGTGCTGAGATAGGCGCGCCAGGTGCTGCCGCCGGCGTCCGACGCCTCGGCCAGCGCCTGGCAGTGGGCGTCGGCTCCCTCGATGCCGCCGAGGTTGGCGCCATCGCCGGATCCGACGCTGGTAATGAAAAAGGACATGCCGGTGTCCTGCGCATGGGCGACGGCGCTCACCGCAAGCAAGGCGACCGCACAGGCCGCCCCTGTCATGACTTTGCTCATGTCGTCCTCCCTTTGGCCCTGTTGCGCCGGGATCGGCCTTGGCGCCGGTCCCCGCGAACCGCGATCATGAGTTGGGAACCGGCGGTCGGCAAAGTAGCAAGTCCGTGAGACTGCTCAGGACGAGCCTCGGCTCATGCCTCGCCGTGGGCGGCCAGCCCACCCGAGGGCCCGCCATCGGGCATGGTGGCGAAGGTCGGCCGTTCGCCGCCGATCCGGTCCCCGCTCACCGCGCGGCTGGCATAGACCACCATGCCGGGGCTCAGGATCTCCGGGTCATCGCGGCTCGAAGCCCGCACAAACACCGTGCCCGGCATCCCTGCATTGCGCGAGACCTCTCCCGTTCAGCCAGGTCATCCCCAACCTGGCCATCATGCTGATCGCCTTCTCGTTCCTCGAGGCTGACGGCATGCTGCTCGCGGTGTCGCCGGTGCTGGCGGCCGGCTATCTGTAGTTCCGAACCGGCTCAGCCGATCTCGACCGCCGGCGTGCCGGCGTCGACGCCCTCCTGTCCTTCGCTGATATGGACGGCGGAGACGGTGCCGTCCGCTTCGGCATGGTGAGGCACCTCGGTTTTCATCACCTCCAGAATGAACAGCACGTCGCCGGCCTTCACCGCGTCGCCCGGCTTGACCAGTACTTTCCAGACGTTGCCCGGGATCTGGGTCTCGACGGTATGGGCCATGGGGCAGGGTCTCCTGTGGCGGTGGGCGTCATACGAGGCTGTCGGGTCCGGCCAGCCGGTCGAGGTCGCGGCGCAGCGCCTGGGCCTGTTCGACGGTGACCAGCTTGAAGTGGTAGACGTCGCCCGGCTTGGACTGGCCGAGCTTCCAGAAGGCCGCGGTCGGGACCGTATAGGGGTTGATGAACCCGCCCATCGAGCACCCGTCCTGCAGCAGGATGATCGGAGTCTGGCCGGCGAGGTTGATTGCGCCCAGCGGATAGCCCTGGTCGATGATGTTCGAGGGCTCCGAACCGTTCTCCGGTGCCTTGTTGGTCGCCTTCTCGGAGAAGGTCCAGTCCGGCCCGTCGAGGCGGTAGCCGCTGCGCGCGCTCTTTCCCGACAGCTTCCAGTCGGTAGTGAGAAAGCGGTCCTTGCCGGCCGCGTCGATCCAGTCGTCGTTCGGGCCTTCGCAGACCTCGATCGACCAGTGCTTGTCGGTGGAGAACACCGGGCGGCGGTCGGGCCTCACCGTGCGTCCCGGCGTGCCATCCGCCTGCGCGACCGGCACCACCTGCCCGTCCTGCAGCGCGTGACCGTCCATGCCACCGACGCCGGCGGCGTGAAAGGTGGAGCGGGAGCCGAGCCAGGGCGGGGTGTCGATGCCGCCGGCAACCGCGAGGTAGCTGCGTGCGCCGAGCCTGCAGAACGCCATCTCCAGCACCTGCCCTGCGTTCACCGCCACGCTCTCCCACAGCGGCAGCGGCTGGCCGTCGAGCTTCGGGCTCATGTCGGCGCCGGTGACGGCGATGATCCCGTCCCGCTGGAACTTCAGCGCCGGGCCGATGAACTGGCACTCGAGCGCGGCGGCGCCGGGTTCGTTGCCGACCAGCAGGTTGGCCAGCCGGAACGACCAGCTGTCCATGGGACCTGAGGGCGGGAAACCCTGGTTCCACCAGCCGATGCGCCCGGGATAGTCCTGGACGCTGGTCTCGAAGCCCTTCTTGATCACTTCCAGCATCTGGACCCCCTAGAACCGCGCCGTCTTGTCGATCGACCCGAGCCACTGCTTGTAGTTGTGCACGGAGAATTTCTGGTAGTCGTTGACGTTGAAGACGTAGGTGCCCTCCTTCACCTGCGCCTCGTAGAACTCGAATTCCTCTACCGTCACCGGCACGAACTTGACCCGGTCGCCGGCGCGGAACAGGCAGATCGAGCCGCCGAAAGCGTCGTAGCGGGAGTCCGGATCCCAGATCGGGCAAGGGGTGCGGGCGAAGATCTGGTAGCCGCCCGGCGTCGCCACCGGATAGATCGCGGTTGCCGCCCCGCCCATGCCGATCGTGCCCTGAGGGGTCCAGGTCCGCGGCGGGTTGTATTTCGGCGCGGTGATCAGCGAGCGCGGGTCGAGCGGCATCATGAACGGCAGGCCGGGCCAGAAGCCCAGCGCCGCCACCCAATACTCGCTGCCGGAATGGACACGCACCAGCTGCTGGGCGTCGGCCAGCCCGTTGATGCGGGCGACGAACTCCGGGTCCGGCTCCTTCTTCGTTATCTTCGCGCAATAGTCCTCGACGCAGGCGCGGGTCCACGGGTCCCGGTAGACGGCCGGGAAGTAGAACAGCCGGCTCACCAGCTCGAGATGGTCCGAGGGCCCGAGATTGCCGATCAGGCTCTTCAGCTCCCGGGTCAGGTCGGCCGGGCTAATCAGATCGGAATCGTAATGAACCAGCAGCGATGCGAAGCAGGGCGCGGTCTCGACCACGCCCTTGGTGCCGCTGGTGGCAATCGCCTCGGCGAGGCCCTGGGCCATGAAGTTCAGCTCCAGGTTCATCTCGTTGCCGAACTCGATCAGCACAAATCGGTCGCCGCCCGGCAGGAACCGGGGCTCGTCGTAGATCATGCAGGCATCTCCCCCTCCGCCACACACCTCTCTGCGGTCATTTCAGCGCCGCCAGGTGCTCGGCGACAAAGCCGGTGCTGACCCGTCCGGCCCGGAACTCCGGATGATCGAGCAGTCGCCCACAGAACGCAATGTTGGTCGACAGGCCCTCGACCCTGCAGGCCGCGAGGCCGGTCCGCAGCCGGTCCAGCGCCGAGTCCCGGTCCGGCCCGGCGGCGATCATCTTGGCGATCATCGGGTCGTAGTGGAAGGTCACGCGGTCGCCCTGGCGGACGCCGGCGTCGATGCGCAGGCCGCCCTGCTCCGGCGGGAAAGCGAGCACGTCGAGCGGGCCGGGCGAGGGCAGGAAGTTCTGCTCCGGCTTCTCGGCGCAGATCCGCGCCTCGACCGCATGGCCGGCGGCCGCGATCCTGTCCTGGGCCATCTCGATCCTGAGGTCGTCGCCACGGGCGAGCCGGATCTGGGCCTGCACCAGATCGATGCCGGTCAGCATCTCGGTCACCGGATGCTCGACCTGGATCCGGGTGTTCATCTCCAGGAAGTAGAAGTCCTGGCCAGGGCCGACGACGAACTCGACGGTGCCGGCGCCGCGGTAGCGCTCCTGGGCAGCCAGCCTCACCGCACATGCGGCCATCGCATCGCGCACCGCCGGCGACAGGCCGGGCGCCGGCGATTCCTCGACGATCTTCTGGAAACGGCGCTGGATCGAGCATTCGCGCTCGAACAGGTGAACGACGCTGCCGTCGCCGAAGCCGAACACCTGGATCTCGATGTGCCGGGCCGGATCGACCAGCTTCTCCAGGTAGATCGTGCCGTCGCCGAACGCCTTGGCAGCCATCGCCTGGGTCGCCTCGACCACCGCCAGCAGCTGGTCGGGTGCATCGACCCGGCGCATGCCGATACCGCCGCCGCCGGCGGATGCCTTGACCAGCAGCGGGAAGCCGATCCGCGCCGCATCCGGCTCCAGTCCCGCCAGGTCGCCCGGCGCGTAGCGGGCGCTTCCGGGCAGCACCGGCACGCCGGCGCCGTGGGCGAGCAGCCGCGCCCGCTCCTTGTCGCCCATGTCTTCGATCGTCTTCGGCCGGGGTCCGATCCAGGTGAGGCCGGCCTCGGCGACGGCACTGGCGAAGCCGGCATTCTCGGCCAGGAACCCGTAGCCGGGATGGACTGCATCGGCGCCGCTCGCCTTCGCCGCCGCCAGCACCGCCTCCGCCTTCAGATAGCTCTCGGCCGCCTTGGCCGGGCCGATCGCCACCGCCTGGTCGGCCATGGCGACGTGCATCGCCTGCGCGTCGGCCTCGGAATGGACGGCAACCGCCTCCAGCCCGAGCGCATGGGCGGCGCGGATCACGCGGCAGGCAATCTCGCCGCGATTGGCGACCAGGATGCGGCGCATCAGGACAGGTACGGCCGGACGGCCCGGTGGACCGCTTCGGCGACCGCGACGGCGCCCGGCGTATCCGAATGCACGCACAGGCTCTCGGCGCGGACCGGCACGTCGTTGCCGTCCACCGACCTGACCAGGCCTTCGCTCACCGCGCGCAGGGTGCGCTCGGCGGCCGCCTCCGGATCCTTCGCCTCGTGCTCGCGGGTGATGATCAGCTGGCCGTTTCCGCCATAGTCGAGGTCGACGTAGAACTCGGAGACGAAGCCAAGCCCCCGCTTGCGGTAGATCTCCTCGTGCAGCGTGCCGGCCATGCCGTAGAGCGGCACCCCGAACACCGCCGCCGCATCGCAGATGCCGTTGGCGATCTCGGGATCGCGGGCGGCCATGCCGTAGAGCGAGCCGTGCGGTTTGATGTGATTGAGCGGCAGCCCTTCGGCATCGAGGAAGGCCTTCAGCGCGCCGACCTGATAGAGGATGCAGGCGGCGAGCTCATCGCGGCGCATCTTCATTTCCCGCCGGCCGAACCCCTGCAGGTCGGGCAGCGACGGGTGCGCGCCGACAGCGACCCCGCTCGCCTTGGCGAGCTGCACGGTCTTGCGCATCACCACCGGGTCGGAAGCATGGAAGCCGCAGGCCACGTTGGCGACGTTGATGAACGGCATGATGCCTTCGTCGTCCCCCATCTTGTAGAGACCGAAGCTCTCGCCCATGTCGCAGTTGATCGCAACGCCCATGTCGGATACCCCCTGCTCGGAATCAGGCGACAGCTTGGCCAAGGCGGGGCACTTGCGCAATGCCTGAGAAGCGCGCGCACCGATGATCCGCTGTCGCTTCGGTCGGCAGCGGCTCGCTTGACCGTGCGGCGGGGCCACGCCTAAATGGCCGGCGCTGGAGCTACGCGCCCGGCGCGCACCGCAGACGATCGAGGGGAATTACCGATGTCGACGCAGAGCCAATCCCTGCCCACCGTCATGAGCGTCGTCTGGCCGGCACGCGCGCAAACCGAGCCCCGGCTGCTGCGGATGCTGATCCTCGCCGTCATAGGCTCGGCGCTGCTGGCGATCTCGGCCCATATTGCCGTGCCCTTCTATCCGGTGCCGATGACCCTGCAGACCGGGGTCGTGCTGTTGATCGGGCTTGCTTACGGATGGAAGCTCGGTCTGGCGACCGTACTGCTCTATCTCGCTCAGGGCGCGTTCGGACTGCCGGTCTTCACCGCGGGCGCCGGGCTCGCCTACATGGCCGGTCCGACGGGCGGCTTCCTGGTCGGCTTTGCGGTGGCGGCGGCGATCGCCGGCTACGCCTTCGAGCGGGCCCCGAACCTGGTCGGGCTGATCCTCGGCGTCGTGGTCGCCGAGATCGCCATCTTCGCTCTCGGCATCGCCTGGCTGTCGACCCTGATCGGCTTCGATGCCGC
>JBHJOG010000107.1:0-5016 GCA_050329975.1 Alphaproteobacteria bacterium
AGCCAGCCGCCGGCCGGCATCAGCAGCAGCTGCCACATCACCGCGACCGTCACCGGCGGCGTCATCAGCGGCAGCAGGATCAGCGTGCGCAGCAGGCTGCGTCCCTTCACCGCCCGGTCGACCAGCACGGCGACCGCGACCCCGAGCACCAGGGCACCGGCCGTGGTGGCCAGCGCGTAGATCGCAGAGCGCCATAGCGAGTTGGTGAACCGTATGTCGCCCAACGCGTTGCCGAAATTGCCGACGCCGACGAAATTGTCGCCGAGGAAGGACAGCGACCGCTCCGACATGTCGAGGAAAAAGGGGGCGGCGAGGTTCGCGTTCAGCAGCGAGAGGATCACGAGGTAGATGAAGGGGTAGACCGCGAACACGATCAGCCCCGCCAGCATCGGGGTCACCACCAGCCAGGCGACGAGCCGGCGCCCGCTGATGCCGGCCTTGATCGTGCCGGCGCGGGATCGGCCCGGTGCGCGTGCCGCCGGCAGGGGAGTGGTCAGGCTCACCGGTCCATCCTTGGAGTATCGCGTCGAAGAACGTAGACGGCGGCGCAGGTCACCTGCGCCGCCGTCCTGTCGGTGGATCGCTCAGTTCACCCGAGAATGCTTTCCCATTCGGCCTGCGCGTCCGTCATCGCCTGCTCGGCCGTCTTGTCGCCGGCCAGCATCAGCCCGAGCTGGTCGGTCAGCACCTGCATCAGCCGCGGCGATTCCGGCTTTGTCGGCCAGGGGAAGGCATTGGCGATCGCTTCCTCGACCGCATCGGCCTGCTTCGGAGCGAATTCGCGATAGGCCGGCATCGCCGACAGCCGGGTCGGGTCTACGCCGGTCTTGTTGTTGGTCAGCACCGACAAGTGGGTTTCCTTGCTGGCCGTCATGCGGACGAACTCCCAGGCCATGTCGACATTCTGGCTGCCGGTGGAAACGCCGAACGACCACCCGGCATTCATCGCCGGTCGGTTGGTGGTGTTGCCGCCACCGACCGGCATCGGCACCACACCCCACTGGCCGACGATGGCGCTCTGCTCCGGATCCTCGGCCCAGGTGCCGAGGTCGGTCCAGAACTCGATCATGCCCGCCTGGCCGCCCAGGAACACCGGGATCGAGTTGCCGAACTCGGTCTCCAGCGGGGTCGGCGTGGCGTAGGGCGCCGCGTCGAGCATTGCCTGCGCGGCCGCGATGCTCGCGTCGGACGAGAGCGTGGGCATTCCCGATGCGTCCAGGAAGTCGCCGCCGAATCCGCCCAGGCGGTTGGCGTAGGACGAGCAGATGATGATCGGGAACTGCTTGCCCATGATCAGGGCGCCGTAGACCCCGTCGGCGCTCTCTGCCTCGGTGATCGTCCGGATCACGTTCAGATAGTCGTCCCAGGTGGTCGGGGCGCTGAGTCCGTTCCGCTCCAGGATCGTCGTGTTGTAGAACAGCACGTGGGTATCGCCGTCATAGGGCAGGCCGTAGCGGCGACCGTCGACCAGGGTGTAGGTGTCGTAGAGTGCGCCAAGGAAGTCGCTTGGGTCGATACTGGCGGCGTCGGCCTCGATCCGGTCGGTGATGTCGAGCAACACGTTGTCGCGCACCAACGCTTCCTTGTCGACGTACCAGTACTGGAACACGTCCATCTCGTTGGCGCCGGACACGACGTCGAGCGTCGCCTGCGCGGTGGCCTGGTCGTAGGGAACGATCACCGCTTCCACGGTGGCGCCGGTCAGTTCGGCAAAGGCCGCCGACAGCGGGTCGATCGAGCCGGCATGCGGGTTGATGATCAGGAAGCGCAGTGTTTCGCCGGAGTAGTCGGCGGCAGCTGCGAAGCGAGTCAGGGCCGGGTTGGCCAACAGCGGTCCTGCGATGGCGGCGGATGCCGCTCCCCGGACGAAGCGCCGGCGGGTCACCGGCGCGTTCAGGCGGTTGGACAGTCGGATGTCGAGTTCGTTCATGGATGCTCCTCCCAGCACTTTTCATGTCGTGCGACGCGATTGGGCGACCGCCTGCGGACATTTGTCACGCGCTCCGAACTTTACGCACAAACAGGCGGCTTTGCCCACATGGAGCGGGCCTTGCGCTGCCAGATTCCGTCGCAGATGATTGCAGGCCGAAGCGTGGCCGGGTACGGAGTGCAAGATTATCGTCGCCTCGCCGGGCAAGTTTTGTATGATGAATTAGCTGCCGATCGGCAGCGACGTATGGCTGATCCGATTGGAGCATTGCATTGACCGAACAGTGGGTGGCACCGCCGATGTCGCCGCGCCGAAGTACGCTGCATCAGCTCGTCGTCGATACCCTGGGGGCCGAGATCGTGGCGGGGGGCATCGCAGTCGATGCGGTGTTGCCGAACGAGCAGGGGCTGTGCGGCATGCTCAGCGTCAGCCGGACGGTACTGCGGGAAGGAATCAAGACGCTTGCGGCCAAAGGCCTGGTCGAGGCGCGGACGAAGGTAGGGACCCGGGTCCGGCCGCGCGACGACTGGAACATGCTCGACCCGGACGTCATGGCGTGGCGCCTGGTGCACGCCGACCGGCAACAGGCGGCAGGCGAGCTCTTCGACATGCGCCTGATCTTCGAGCCGGTTGCCGCCCGCATGGCGGCGGAACATGCCACCGAACCCGAGGTGGCGCTGATCGCCGCCGCCGCCGCCGAGATGCGCTTGCGCATCGAGGAGAGCGAGGACTATATCGAGCCCGACATCGCCTTCCACTGGAGCATCCTGCGGGCGACCGGCAACCAGTTCCTCGCTGGCCTGGGAAAGCTGATCGCCGCCGGTCTCAGGCTCAGCTTCCGCCAGAGCTGGTCGCGGCCGGAAACCCGTGACCGGGCCATGCTGGAGCACGAGTCGGTGCTGGACCGCATCCGCTCGGGCGACGCTCCGGGAGCCGAGGAGGCGATGCGCAAGCTGTTGCAGAACGCGCGCTCGGACTGGAAGCGGGTCGAGGCGGTTCGGGCCGGCGAGGCGGTGGAGGAGCAGGCGGTCGTGCGGGTGAAGGTGGACAACGGCGCCGATTGACAGCAAGATCGGCTTGGTCATCGTTGACTGAATCATACTATGAATAAGCGGCTCGCCGCCCGTCAGGGTCGCGGCCGGGGTGGAACGGCGAGATGGTAGACGAGCCTGCGCAGGGCGAGGCAATCGGCCACGACGCGCCCACCGCGGCGGCTCCGGTCCAAGGGACGCCGGTGGTGCAGATCCGGCATCTGCACAAGCGCTACGGCAACGTGGTGGCGCTCGACGAGATCAACCTTGAGATCGGCAGCAACGAAGTGCTCGGCCTGATCGGCGACAACGGCGCCGGGAAGTCGACCCTGATCAAGATCCTGACCGGGGTCGAGCGCCCGACGGCCGGCGAGATTCTTGTCCGCGGCCAGCCGATCGACTTCGGCCGCTACGGGGTGCGCCAGGCGCACGCGCTGGGCATCGAGACCGTCTACCAGGAGAAATCGCTCGGCGAAAAGCAGCCGCTTTGGCGCAACTTCTTCATCGGCCGCAACATCACCAACCGGCTCGGTTTCATCAAGGTCAAGGAACAGAAGGCGCTGGCCGGCAAGATGCTGATGGGCTCGATCGGCTTCCGCGGCGTCGGCATCAATGTCGACGCCACCGCCGGCAACCTGTCGGGCGGCGAGCGCCAGGGTATCTGCATCGGGCGGGCGATGTACTTCGACGCCGACCTGATCGTGCTCGACGAGCCGACGGTGGCGCTGGCGGTGAAGGAGGTGCGCAAGGTCCTCAACTTCATCGAGGAGATCAAGCGTTCGGGCCGCGCCTGCCTCTATGTCGAGCACAACCTCGCCCATGTCCACGAGATGGCGGACCGTATGGTCATCATCGACCGCGGTCGGGTCGCCGGCGAGGTCCGCCGCGGCGAGATGACGGTAGCCGAACTGACCGAATACTTCCTGTCCCTGCAGGCCGAACGAGAGGCCGCTGCATGACAGATGCCGCGACACGGCGCGATGCGGCATCGGTGCCGCGTCGACCGTCGCTGGCGGCGCGCCTGCTCGGGGTGGAGGGCGTGCCGATCCTGCTCGTCTTCGTCCTGGTGCTGGCCATCCTGATGGTGATGGCGCCGAACGCCTTCCTCAGCTGGCGCACCTATATCTCGATCCTGGCCAACTACCAGCCGCTGATCATCTGCGCGCTCGGGCTGACCCTGGTGATCGCCGCCGGCGAGATCGATCTGAGCTTCCCCTCGATCATCACGCTGTCCAGCATCCTGTTCGCCTCCTTCTACCGTTTCGACCTGGTTCCCTGGATCTCGTGGATGGCGGAAGGCGTTGCGCCGGAGGACATCCCGGCGATGCAGGCGCAGCTGGCCTGGGCCGGCCTCGCCGTCGCCGTCGCCGCCGGCGCCTTCGCCGGCTTCGTCAACGGCATCCTGATCGCGCGGATCGGCATCCCCTCGATCATCGCCACCCTTGCGATGAGCTTCGTCTGGCGCGGCATGGCGGTCTTCTTCGCCTCCGGCCGGCAATATGCGCTGCGCGGCTACAACGAGACGCTGCTCTGGGACCTGACCACCGGCCGCGTCCTCACCGACCTGTTCGCGGTCGAAGGCGTGGTGCTGCGCAAGCCCGACGGGATCCCGCTGCAGGCGCTGATCGTCGTCGGGCTGGCGGTGCTGCTGTGGTTCATCCTCAACCGGCACCGCTTTGGCGAGGCGCTGCTGTTCATCGGCGACAACTCCAACGTCGCCCGGGTGATGGGCGTCGACGTCAAGCGGACCCGTGTGCGGCTGTTCACGCTGATGGGCGCCCTGGCCGGCATCGCCGGCGTGTTCCTGACCTCGGAGATCGAGAACTTCACGACCACGCAGGGACAAAGTACGCTGCTGGTGGTGATGGCTGCGGTCTTCATCGGCGGCACCTCGATCTTCGGCGGGTCGGGCTCGATCGTCGGCAGCTATGTCGGGCTGCTGATTGTGGTGACGCTGCAGGTCGGCATGGTGGCGATCGGCCTCGGCGGCGAGATCGCCGACATGACGATCGGCGCGATCTTTATCGGCGCGGTCATGGTCCACATGATCGTCGA
>JBHJOG010000108.1:0-3583 GCA_050329975.1 Alphaproteobacteria bacterium
GACCGGGCGGTGAAGGGACGCAGCCTGCTGCGCACGCTGATCCTGCTGCCGCTGATGACGCCGCCGGTGACGGTCGCGGTGATGTGGCAGCTGCTGCTGATGCCGGCCGGCGGCTGGCTCAACGGTTTCCTGATGGACCTGACGCTGATCAGCCAGCCGGTCTCCTTCCTCGGCTCCTCCACCTTCGCCCTGCCCTTTCTCTGCGTCGCCGATATCTGGCAATGGTCGCCCTTCGTCGCGCTGATGACCTATGCCGCGTTGCAGACCTTGCCCACGGACGTCTACGAGGCCGCCCGGCTCGACGGCGCCTCGGGCCTGCGGATCTTCCGCTCGGTGACCCTGCCGATGCTCGCCCCGGCGCTGCTGGCGATCGCGGTGCTGAAGCTCGTCATCGGCTTCAAGGTATTCGACCTCGTGTTCGTGCTGACCGCGGGCGGCCCGGGCCAGGACACCCGACTGACCACGTTCCACATCTACCAGGAGGCGATCCAGCAGTTCGACATGGGTTCAGCGGCCGCGCAGACACTGGTCTTCGCGGTGATGGTCGGGCTGATCACCCTGCCGTTCACCGCGGCGCACGACTATGCGGAGAAACGGCTGTCATGAGCGTCGACACCGCCCAGCGCCCGGACGCCGCCCGCACGGCCTTCACCGGCTGGACGCCGCTGCGCTGGGTCGCGACCCTCGCCGCCGTGCTGTTCTTCGTCTTCCCCATCGTCTTCATGTTCATGGTGTCGCTGAAGACCCAGTCCGACATCGCCAGCGGAGGCTTCTTCCCGGTCGAGCTGTTCTGGCAGAACTACCGCGACGCCTTCGCCTCGGTCGCCGTCGACCTTTACCTGCGCAACTCGGCGATCGCGGCGGTGATCGGCGCCAGCGTGACCCTAGTCCTGGCGGTGCCGGCAACCCACGCGATGATCCGCTTCAGGGTCGGCGGGCGGTTCCTGCCGGCATTCGTGCTGGCGACCTATGTGGCGCCGCCGATTGTGGCCCTGTTCCCCCTGTTCTTCCTGCTGAAGTCGATCGGGCTGAACAACAGCATCATCGGGCTCGGCCTGGTCTACGGGGTGATGAACCTGCCGGTCGCGTTCTGGCTGCTGGCGAGCTTCGTCCGGCGGCTTCCGGTGGAGTTGGAGGAGGCGGCCTATATCGACGGGGCGAGTTATTTCGGCGTGCTGCGCCGGGTGGCGATCCCGCTGCTGATGCCAGGGATCATCAGCACCGGCATCATCTGCCTGATCCTGTCCTACAACGAGTTCCTGCTCGGCGCCTTCCTCAACAAGCCGGACGCGACCAAGACCCTGCCGACCGGGCTCGCGCTGTACCAGGGCGACCGCCAGCTCCGCTACGGCCAGATGGCCGTCGCCTCGCTTGCCGGCATCGCTCCGGTCTATGTGCTGGCCACTTTCTTCCAGCGCTGGCTCATTCGCGGACTGACCAGCGGCGGCGTGAAGTAGACGCCGACGGCTACTGCGGCATGGGCGCGTCGTTGACCCCCATGATCGCGTCCGCCATCGTCGGCATGACGCAGGCGGCACCCTCCACCCGGTCCTGCAGCTCAGCCGGCACCTCGGCCGCGATGGTCGCGGGGATCGCCGCCAGGCATTGTTCCAGCGTGTCGTAGGTGCGGGTATTGATCCCGGTGTCGAACGGCGCACCGGACGCCGAGGTGAAAAACACCAGGATCACATAGACGAATGTCGTCATCGCTTGCCTCCTCGGGGCGCTTGGCCGATCAGCGGGAAGACTGGGCGGTCACGAAGGCCCAGATGGCCACCGTGGCGTCGATCTCGCGACTGGTGCGGCCGGAAAGCAATCCGAGCAGCCGCTGCCGCGCGCCGGGCCACGCATGCCCGCCGCCTTCGATCAGAATGTGGCGCAGATTGGCGCGGCAACCCGGATAATCATAGATGGCCACCGCCGTGCCGTCGAACGGACGGAGGTCGAGGCGCGCGTGCAACGCCGGCGGGCTGCCGCAGCCATTTCGTTGCGCCCAGATCGCCAGCGTTTCCGGCACCGGGAGCGCAGTCCCGCGGACCCGGCCCGGAGCGAGCGGTATGATAATGGGCCCGCCGCCGTAGCGGATGATCGGATCCTCGCTGCCATGGACGAAGAGCATCGGCGCCGGCGGCCCCTGCGGACATTCGATCCCGACTGCCATGTTGGCCGCGACGACCGCGAAAGCGACGAAGCGTCCGGGTGCCACACAGGCGAGCCGCAGCGTCATCATGCCGCCGTTGGAAATCCCACCCACCCCGACCCGGCCCGCGTCGACGACGCCCGCAGCGGCCAAGGCATCGACCAGGGCCACGATGAAGCCGGCGTCGTCGCCCGCCCGCGCCTGGGCGTCCGCCAGGTCCGGGCTCGTCCGCCCATCGTTCCACAGCCGCTCTACGCTGTCGGGAAACACGCCGATAACGCCAGCCTCGGCGGCAAAGTCCTCGAAGCCGATATGGTCGCGCAGCTGACGCCCCGACCCGCCCCCGCCATGCAGCAGGACCAGGGCCGGCGCCGGCAACGCCAGCCCCGGCGGCACGACAAGCTCATAGGAACGCACCACGCCGTTGTGCAGGAAGGCTTCGCCTCGCGCCGCCGCGAGGCCCGTTGCCAGGAGCAGCACGCCGGCGATGCCCGCCATGCGCAAGAGCGCGACGATGTCCCTGGTGGCCCGCAACTGTCCCTCCTCCAGCCGCTACGTTCTGCTCTGCGTGCATCATGGGCATGATCGGGCTGCATGGCTACACGGGCGCATATGACAGGCCGGCGCTTGCAGTGCGCTGCGATCGGTCTATATTGCAATTCATTCTCATTCTAATTTGAGATGGAGGCCTGAGTGGCGATGCGCCCGTTCGTGAAGACCCTGAGCTATGCGGTGATGCACCTGACGGTGGCGATCGCAGTTGCCTATGCGCTCACCGGCGACTGGGCGATCGCGCTTGGGGTCGGGATCATCGAGCCGCTGGTGCAAACGGTGGCCTATTCCCTGCACGAAAAGCTGTGGTCGCCCCGGCGCAACGAGCCCACCGCCACCGGGTCGGCCGCCCCACCCCTTGCCGCCTGACCGATGCGGTCGCTCCGGCTGAGTTGACGGCCGGCCCCTCCCTCCCGACAATGCCGCAACGCCGGCATGCGACCGGCTTGCCGGGCGCGTGGGTCGCGCCTCGACGGGAGAGGACATGGACCGCATCCACCACGCGCTTGCCGCCGACCTGGCGGCGTTAAGCGACACGCTGCTGCCCGGCAGCGACCGTTTCCCCCCCGCATCCGACGTCGGCGCCAACGGGGTCGCTGCCGACAGGATCCGCGCCCGCGGCGGAATCGATGCCCTGGAGCGCTTGGTCGCTGCGCTGCGGCGATGCGGCGGCCCGCTGGCGACGGCCGATCCGGAGGCCAGGCCAGGCATCGTCGCCCGCCTCGAAGCGGAAGAACCGGCGCTGTTCGGCCTGGTGCGCCTTGCGCTCTACACCGCCTATTACGAGAGCCCGGCGGTGGTCGCGGCCATCCGCGGGCTGGGGCTAGACTACAACGATGCGCCGCAGCCCCGCGGCTACGAACTGGCGCCGTTCGATGCCACCGACACGCT
>JBHJOG010000109.1:0-2453 GCA_050329975.1 Alphaproteobacteria bacterium
CGAGATTGAGCTTTTGATCCCTCGGCTGCGCGCCTATGCCCGGGTGATGACCAGGGACCACGATCGTGCCGACGACCTGGTTCAGACCTGCCTGGAACGCGCCCTGCGCAGCATCAACCAGTTCACCGTCGGCACGAACTTGAGGGCGTGGCTGTTCACCATCCTGCGCCACGCCCACATCAACGAGGTGCGGCGCCAGGCGAAGTGGGCTGGTTCGCTCGATTCATCGGAGTGCGAGGACCTGTTCCCGGTCGGTGCTCCGCAGGAGAAGAGCATCGAGTTCCGCGACCTGCACCGCGCCTTCTCGAGCCTGTCGGCGCCGGATCGCAGCGTGCTCGCGCTGGTCGGTGCCGAGGGCATGAGCTACCAGGACGCAGCGGAGGCGCTGGATGTGCCGATCGGCACCATTCGGTCGCGGCTGTCGCGCGCCCGGAACCGGTTGCGGGACCTCATGGAGGATGGCATCGACCCGGCGTCGCCGACATCATCGGCGGCGCGGCCCGAAGGCAGGTCAGCGCGGACGCTCCACTGAGCCCTCGCGATCCAGTGAGGTAATCTCGGGCCCGGCCTGAGCGAAGCCCCGCCGGTTTCGTGTCCCCGGGAGCGGCCGGAAAACTCGGTTCAGTGCTCCTCGTACGCGCACAGGTAGGCGCCCGGGGACAGTCGTTCGAACCGCGCGTCGGCTGCCACGAAGGCCCAGGCCTCGGCCGGGTCGGCGCCGCCGTTCCAGCGGGCGTAGATCAGGTCCTGGGTCTGGTAGTCGGCTGACCGGCAGGGGCCCCAGGCAATGGACGTCGGCGGCTGGCGGTCGGGCGGCAGGTAGAGGCTGGTCACTACGCGCCAGGTCGCGATGCCGCCGTCCGCGGCATAGCCGGCCGGGGTGACCACGACATAGACGCCGTCGCTGCCGCGCCCGACCAGCGTGACCCAGAGCTCGAGGCCGTCCGACGCGCGGTTGCCCAGCCAGCCGCCGTAGCCTGTGTCGGTCCAGCCATCGACAGTCAGGCCCTGGGAGAACTCCAGACCGGGGGGGAAGGATGGCGACGTCGGCCAAGCGGCGCCCTCAGGCGCGGTCTCGCCCCCGGGCAAGGCGGCAGGGCCGGCCGGAGCCGCGCATTGTGCATCGAGCGAGTCCAGCGCCGCACGCGACCCCGCGAGGCCGAACTCGAGCAGGGCGGCTGAGCCGAGCCAGAGCTGAACGGTGGCACCGGCGGCCAGCGCCGGCCGCACCGATCGCGCCCAGTCCTGGGCGTCGCCTGTCAGCGTCGGCCGGACATAGAAATCTGCCAGCCCGGTCTGCACGTCGAATCGACCGTAGGACCGCCCGTCGATCGCCATCTCCACCGAGGTGATCGGATCGGTCAGCTGCGCCATCGCCGGTCCGCCCAGCACCATCTCGCCGGCGCACTGCACACCAAAGGCGAAGGCGCCGTTGGCCCCGTAGATCCAGGCAGTGGGCGGCGTGTAGCACTCCTCGCCGCACGGGCCCCGGCTCTCCGCCTCGACGTACCAGCGCGGCGCCTGGGCCTGGGCGGTCGGGAGGGCGAGCGCATGCAGCAGGCCCATGCCGGCGGCGAGCAGGCAACTGCGTGAAAACCGCATCGGCGGAACTCCCCTTGGCTATGGGACCGAGAGTCCGGATCGGTCCTTTGAGTAAAGGCCCCGCACTGTCGGCCGAGCGTCAGTCGTTCTCGCACCATTCCGGGCCGTTGACGACGCATGAGAAGCGGTAGTCGTCCTCTGGTGTCCACGACCGGTCCGGCTGGCAGGCGCTGCCGGCGGCGACCGACGCGGTGTAGGGGAAGGTGCCGGAGCCTTCAAGCGGGGTGATGGTCACGGTGGTGAACGACGGTGCGTCGAAGGCGAACTGGCTGCACCAACTGTAGCCGCCCAGGCTCTCGCACACCCTGGCGTTGCTGATCGACCAGCTGCCGATCTGCGGCGGCTCGCCGGCGATCACGCGTACCGCCTCGCCATTGTCGGCGTAGTAGGTGCAGAACGGCTCGCCGGCGACGTTGGTGCCGTGGATGCTGTGGGCGGCAACCAGGTTGCGCAGCTGGATGTCGGCGGCGGACGCCGCGGCCGGCGCCCCCGGCGCGGGGCCGGTGGTCCCGGCGGCGGATAGCAGCGGCGCCGTACCGCCGCCGGAGTCGACACACGATGCCAGCGCAAGGGCTGCCGCCATGGCCGCGCCGGTCGTGGCCGACCGGGTCGGAATTCGAGTGATGCGCATGGTGTCCCCTTGGATGCGCGAGCGGAACGACCCCATCCGCCAGCATTTGGATCTCGCCGACGGGGGAGCAATGGCAGTCCCCTACGGATCGCGCTCGAGTGCAGCGGCCTCTCAACAAGCTGCAGCGTGCCCGTAATGTCCTGTCCATGCAAGCCGTTTTGCCCGCGCGCCCCGTTCAGTGCCAAGCGGAGGGGACACTTTGCCGAGCTGCAGCTTGCCG
>JBHJOG010000110.1:0-11544 GCA_050329975.1 Alphaproteobacteria bacterium
TGCCGAGTAGCAGTCAGTCCTGGCTGCCGTCCCTGCCGGACTGTCCCGGCAACAGGCTGACCCAACCGGCGCTGATCTCGGCCGCGCGCGCCTCCGCGGCCGTCCGCCCCTCGGGCGAAGCCTCGCCGATCCTCTCGTTCATCGCGTCCAGGAACTCTGCACCGGTCTGGGCCCCGGCCACGATGAAGATGTTTGAGCGCGGATTCCGATCCAGCTCCCAGGCGATCTTTGCTGCGTAGACCCATGCCAACGCCTCGACCGGGTCGGTAACACCGCCCTCCTCTGGCCGCACCGCCATGCTGCCCAGCGCGGTCGGCTCCCCCATCTCGGCCGCACGCCGGATCAGCTCCTGGGAGCGGGCCGGATCCTCCTGGCGCAGTATCAAGCCCAGCGACATCATGGCGTCGGATCGCCCTGCCTCAGCCGCGCGCTCCAGGATCTCGCGAGTCAGTCGGACCTCCTCATCGCGCGAGATTCCGCCTTCCATATGCGAGGAGAGGCCCAGGCGGTACAGCAGACCGAGCCGGCTCAAGCCCACGGTGGAGCCGGCGTCAGCGGCCTGGCCGTACCAGTGAACGGCCTGCGACAGGCCGGCTGTCATCGGCATGCCCTCCCAGTCCGGGAACAGCCATTGACCGGCCCGCTGATAGATCGCACCCAACCGGAGCATCGCATGGACGTTGTTATGTTCCGCGGCCTCACTCAGCCAGGTCAGGGCGATCCCATAGTTCATTGGCCCGGTGACCTCGGACAGCTGCAGCTCGGACAGCATGATCATCGCCAGTGTGTCGCCGGCGTCGCTCATCTCCGCCAGGGTGGCGTAGGCCGTGTCGTAGTCGCCGGTGTCGAGGGCGGAGCGGACGGTGTCATAACCGTCGGCCACCGCCGCGCCGGAAATCAGGCTCACTCCGATCAGAGCAGCGGCGACTGTGCGCATATCTTTCACTCCCGTTTTGCGGGCCTTGCCCCATACTAAAAGCGCCGCAGCAGCGACGCCAACGCCAACCGCCACACCTCGCCGGGCACCGGCTCGGCGACGCGGGCATCAGACACGTCATATCCGACATTCTTGAGGCGAGCGAGAATACCGCGGGCGACGACCAGCGGCAGCAGGGCGGCGCGGTCGGATGGATGTGCACAGGCACGGTGCGTGCGGGCGGACGCGAGATGGCGGGCGGCAAAGGCCACGACCTCGCCAACCGCCGCAACCAGCCGGGGATCGCCCAGCCCTACCAGCCGCAGCGCACCTGGCTCGAGCCCGTGCGTGCTCGCCATTTCCGCGGGTACCGGCAACGGACCGGAGCGCTGGTTGGCGGCCATCCGGCGCAGCAGCCCGGCGATGCCGGTGGCGATCCCGGCGATCCGGGCAAGCTCCCGACGCGGCCCCTGTGGAGGCTCGCCCAACACCGCCATCGCCAGCGCGACCAGACTGCCCTCCACCGCCCCGCAATAGCTTCCCAGCTCAGCCATGTCGGCGAAAGGTGCGGTGTCCAGGTCGCGCTCATGGCCGTCGATGATCCCGTCGAACAGCCCGCGGTCGAGTCCCCGTAGCTCCACGACCCGCGCGAGCGGCGTCACCACCGCATGCCGCAACGGGGTGCCGGCGTAGATGCCGTCCAAGCTGTCGCGCCACCACTGCAGCCGGATCTGGCCGAGCAGCGGCTCGCTGACCACCGCGTGGGTCTTCTCGACCTCCAGCTTGAAGGCGTAGAGCACCGCCAGCGCGGCACGGCTGCCGGACGGCGCCAGGAGCGTCGTCAGGTAGCGGTCGCGGTCGTCTCGCCGGATCTCCTCGATGCAGTACGCGATGTCGGCGTCTTGCGCTTCGGTTGGGTTCATCGCCGCAGGATGATCATCGCCACGGCGAGCACAACAGCGAAAGCGCCGCGGGGGCCACAGCAGGGTTCACAGCGCGTGGCCGACGCTCTATGTGGATGGCTATGGTCGGCCTCCCGCCCCTTCCCGGCCGACCGCCACGCAACAACAATCATGGGATCGAAACTCCAATGGCGTTCGAACTTCCCCCCCTGCCCTATGATCGCACCGCACTGGAGCCGCATTATTCGGGCGAAACCCTCGATTTTCACCACGGCAAGCACCACAACGCCTATGTCGTGAACCTGAACAAGCTCATCGAAGGCACCGACGACGCCGGCAAGAGCCTGGAGGAGATCATCAAGGGCTCCGCCGGCAATCCGTCCAAGGCCGGCGTGTTCAACAACTCGGCCCAGATCTGGAACCACACCTTCTTCTGGAACAGCATGAAGCCTGGCGGCGGCGGAGCCCCGTCGGGCGCGCTGGCCGCGGCAATCGACAAGGACCTCGGCGGCCTCGACGGCTTCAAGGAAGCCTTCGCCCAGGCCGGCGCCACCCAGTTCGGCAGCGGCTGGGCCTGGCTGGTGAAGGATGGCGGCAGTCTCAAGGTCAGCAAGACACCCAATGCCGAGACTCCGCTCACCACGAGCGCGGTCCCGCTCGTCACCTGCGACGTCTGGGAGCACGCCTACTACATCGACTACCGGAACCGGCGGCCGGACTTCCTGAAAGCCTTCCTCGACCACCTGATCAACTGGGACTTCGCCTCGGCCAACTACGACAAGGCCTGAGTCCCCTGATGCAGAAACGGCGGGAATTTCTTCCCGCCGTTTCCGCAGTCAGGCTCAAGCGATCGGGATCATGACGGCGAGCGCGCCGCCATCAGTGATTCCATCGCAGCTGCCTGACTCTCCGCGCGCAGCGAACTGATTCTGCCGATGTCGCCCAGCAGGCTGGCCGTGCGGTGGGCGGTGCGATACTCGTCCTCGCAGCGGCGCTGGGCGCGCTCTATCACCAGGTCCGGCGACGCACTGCCGTCATCCAGTTCCAGAGCGGAAGCCCGCACACAGAAACGGTAGGCGAGGATCACCTCGTTCAGATGCTTCTGGTAGTCCTCGACCTGGATGCGCACGACTGCGTCGTTGGCCAGCCCACCGAGATCGCCCTCGACAGGCCCCGCGGTCGTATCGACAGGCTCGAGTCCCGCGTCGGTGGTCTCACATGCCGAAGCCAGCCCCATGAGAATGACGGCCCCTACCAGCGTTAGTGCGCGCATCGGCTTGTTTGCCCGTTTGTTGACGAAGCGAATTTTATCGTTTTCTTTGAACGACAAGGTTCTACAGCGAAATATCAAGCGACTGCAATAAGCACTGCCGCGACACGTCGCGCCTCGGCCAGCAACACGTTATAGGTTCGGCAGGCAGCGCCGGTATCCATGCCGTCGCAGCCCACGCCCCGGGCGCGCAACGCGGTGCGCAAGGCCGCAGGGATCGGGGCCATCTGAGCACCGGTGCCGATCAACAGGATCTCGATCGGCGGCTTGACTGCGAACAGCGACTCAAGATCGGCCTCGGCCCACGCCGCGAGCGGCTTGTCGGTCCATGGCCGAACCTCGGTCGGGGTGACGAGGATCGGGCCGGAATAGTGTTCGCCGGTCACGGTGAACCGGCCGGGGCCGTAGCGCTGGATCACTTTCGCGTCGTGCGCGACCCATGGGGTAATGTCCATGCACCCGGCCCTTCTGCAATCCCCTCACCGCTCGATCGACCCTAGGCGGTTTCGGCCGCAGCTTCCTCGCCCTCCGGGCTGTCGCCGTCGCGCCGCAGGTTCATGTAGATCAGCAACGGCCCCGCCACGAAGACGGTCGAGTAGGTGCCGATCACCACGCCCCAGATCATGGCGCCGGCAAAGTCATGCACCACTGCGCCCCCGAAGAAGAACAACGCCATGAGGGCGAGCAAAGTTGTCAAGCTGGTCATCAGGGTGCGCGCGAGAGTCTGGTTGAGGGACAGGTTCAGCAACTCCGGCAGTTCCGTTTTCTTGAACTTGCGCAGGTTCTCGCGCACGCGGTCGAAGACGACCACGGTATCGTTGATCGAGTAGCCGGCAATGGTCAGGACCGCCGCAATCGTGGTCAGGTTGAACTCGAGTTGCAGCAGCGCGAACAGGCCGATGGTTGCTATCACGTCATGGGCGAGCGCCATGACGGCCGCGACTGCGAACTGCCATTCGAAACGGAACCAGATGTAGAACATGATCGCCACGAGCGCGATCGACACCGCCCAGATCGCCGCCTCACGCAGTTCGCCGCCGACCTTGGGCCCGACGAACTCGACCCGTCGCAATTCGACCCCCTCGCCCAGCGCCTGCTGGACAGCAGCCGTCAAAGCCGCATCCTCCCCCTCGACGTCGCTCTGGCGTTCGATCCGGATCAGTACGTCGTTCTCGGACCCGAACGACTGCAGGCTGACCTCGCCGAAATGCTGAGGATCCAACCGGCTGCGCATCGCCGCGACGTCCGCCGGCCCCTCGGTACGCACCTCGATCAGAGTCCCGCCGACGAAGTCGATGCCGTAGTTCAGCCCCTGGAACAGGAATGCGGCGACCGAGCCGAGCACCAGCAGGGCCGAGAAGGCCATGGCCGGCAGCCGCATCCGCATGAAGCCGATGTTGGTGTTGCTGCGAACCAGGCGCAGATGCATCATCCCGTCACCTATATGACCAGAGCCTGGGTCCGCCGCCGACGCATCCAGGTCGCGGCCAGCATCCTGCTTACGAAGATCGCGCTGAACATTGTCGTGACGATGCCGATGGCCAGCGTCACCGCAAAGCCCTTGATCGGGCCGGAGCCGAAGTTGAACAGGATGACGGCCGCAATCAGCGTCGTCAGGTTCGCGTCGACAATGGTGGTGATCGCACGCTTGAAGCCCGCGTCGACCGCGCTCAGCGGCGAACGGCCGAGGGCGAGTTCTTCCCGGATGCGCTCGTAGATCAGCACATTGGCGTCGACGGCCATGCCGACGGTCAGCACGATACCGGCAATGCCGGGCAGGGTCAGGGTCGCCTGCAGCAGCGACATGACCGCCAGCAGCAGGGTCAGGTTGCAGAGCAGCGCGATATTGGAGAACACGCCGAACATGCCATAGGCGAGCATCATGAACACCATCACCGCGGCTGCCCCGATGACGCAGGCGAGGAGGCCGGCGTCGATCGAGTCCTGGCCCAGGCCCGGACCGACGGTCCGTTGCTCCAGGACGTTCAACGGCGCCGGCAGGGCGCCCGCGCGCAGGAGCACGGCAAGGCTGGAGGCGCTCTGTGCATTGAAGTTGCCGCGGATGATCCCGCTGCCGCCGGTGATCGGCTCGTCGATCGTCGGCGCGCTGATCACCTTTCGGTCGAGCACGATGACCAGGGTTTCGTTGACATGTTCGGACGTGACGCGGGCGAAGTCGCGGGCGCCCTTGGCGTTGAAGCGAAAGGAAACCACCCAGCCCTGGTCGGTGAACTGAGTGGCAGCGTGCTCCACATCGGCGCCATGCGTCTCGATCCTGCTGTATACCGGGTACAGGACTTGGCCGCTCTGGTCAGGATAGATGATTGTGCCGGCCGGCGGACGAGGGTCGTTCGGCGAAACCTGGGGATTGAGCAGATGGAACGTCATCTGCCCGGTCTGCTCCAGGATGTCGAGGATGGCCTGCGGGTTGTCCGCGCCAGGAACTTCCACGATGATGCGGTCGCTGCCCTGGCTCTGGACCGTGGCCTCGCGGACGCCGAGCACGTCGATGCGTCGCCGCACCACCTCGATCGCCCGGTCGATCGTCTGCTGGTCGAGCGTCGCACGGGCGCCCTCGTCGTAGCTCGCCCGGCCGCTGCCCGACGCGTCGATCGCCACCAGGAGATCTGGATCCGCGCTGGTGAGCAGGGCCTGGGCACGCTCCCGGTCCGCGGCGTCGCGCAGGGTGAACGTCACCGCCTCGCGCCCGGCCGACAGGCCAGTATATCCTATTCGCGGCTGCGCGTCGTTGAACGCCGCTCGGACCGCGCCCTCGACGCTCTCCATCCGGTCCGCATGGGCGGAACCCAGATCGACCTCCAGCAGGAAGTGAACACCGCCCTGCAGGTCGAGGCCAAGGCTGACCTGCTTGTTCGGCACCCAGGACGGTGCCGCCTCGATGGCGGCCCGCGAGAACAGGTTGGGCGCGGCGAAAGCGATGCCGAGCACCACCACGCCAACGACCAGGAGGATTTGCCATAGCGAGAGGCGCAGCATCTATCAGTCCGCTCCTCGGCCGAGGGGGTTCGGCCGGCTGTTCTTGCTTCTTGCCAGCGCCTCAGCCGTTCGACTTCTTGAACCGACCCATGATGCCGCCGCCCTGGCCGGTACCGGCGCCGTCCTCCGGCTTGGCCGCGGCCGAATCCGCGGCGCGCGCGTCGGTCCGGCTCACCACGTCGCTGATCGTGTGCTTCATGACTCGCACCCGCACGCCTTCGGCGATCTCGACGATGACTTCGTTGTCGCCGACCACCTTGGTCACCGTCCCCAGGATCCCGCCCTGGGTCACCACGCGGTCGCCGCGGCGGACGTTGGAAACAAGGGCGCGGTGCGCCTTCATCTTCCTCTGCTGAGGCCGGATGAGCAGGAAGTAGAAGACGACGAAGATCAGGATCAGCGGCGCCAGCGAGAGCAGGAAGCCACCTTCCGGTGCCGCCTCGGCCGCCGCCGCGCCTTCCTGCGCCCACGCTGATGAAATCAGCATCACACTATCCCCCTATGTAAAGTCGGCGGACTATAGCCACCGAGGCCTTGGTGTCAAACTGCGCGGACCATATATGCCCTCGGTGCCGGTGGAAAGGATGGCGACTCACCGGGAATTGATGGGTAGGTTCCCGACCCACCGTGGAATGAGCGAGTCCTGCGTCTTGCAGCCGGAACCTGCGATGCAAATGCCGCATCTCCCCGCTGATATGGCGGGATAATCCTGCCCAGCAATCCTCGATGGACTCTGAATTGACCCTGGTGGGGCGAGCCGCTACCGTCCGCCCACCGAATATAGGTGATGATCCCCAAAATGGCCGACACCGATCTCGAACCCGTCCTGCGGCAGATCGCCGATGCGCTGGACCGCATGGCGCCACCGGAGCCGCCGGACGTGGATTGGAGCGCCGCCGATGCGTTCATCTGGCACGGCGAGGAAGAGTGGCTGCAGCCGGTCGAGAGTGTCAGCCGCGTCGACCTCGACCTGTTGCAAGGGATCGACCGGGTCCGCGACATCCTGCGCTCGAACACGGAGCGCTTCGCCAACGGGCTGCCGGCGAACAACGCTCTCCTCTGGGGCGCGCGCGGCATGGGCAAGAGCTCTCTGGTGAAAGCGGTGCACGCCGCGATCAACCTGGGTCGCACCGAGCCCCTGGTTCTGGTCGAGATCCACCGCGAGGAGATCAGTTCGCTGCCGGCACTCCTCGCCCACTTGCGGCCGGTGCGGCGACACTTTCTGATCTTCTGCGACGACCTCTCGTTCGATAGCGACGACACCAGCTACAAGTCCCTCAAGGCGGTGCTGGACGGCGGCGTCGAAGGCCGGCCGCCGAATGTGCTCTTCTACGCGACATCCAACCGCCGTCACCTGATGGCCCGCGACATGATCGAGAACGAACAGGGCAGTGCGATCAACCCAGGGGAGGCAGTGGAGGAGAAGGTCTCGCTTTCGGACCGGTTCGGGCTGTGGCTCGGCTTCCATGCCTGCGACCAGCCGACATTCCTCTCCATGGTCGACGCCTATGCCACCTTCTACCGGCTCCCGGTCAATCGCGAGACTCTGCACACACAGGCCAAGGAGTGGGCGGTCACGCGCGGCGCGCGGTCCGGCCGCGTCGCGTGGCAGTTCATTACCGACCTCGCCGGCCGGCTCGGCCGGACGTTGGACTGAGACGGGTTCCGCCCGCCGTCATCCCTCCAGATAGGCCATCGGATCCACGGGCTGGGTGCCACGCCGCAACTCGAAGTGCAGTTGCGGCACGGTCACAGCCCCGGTGCTGCCGACCCGGGCGATGACCTGGCCACGGGTGATGACATCCCCCTCGGAGACCAGGATCGCATCGGCGTGGCCGTAGGCGGTGACCCAGCCGTCGGCGTGGCGCACCAGGACCAAGTTTCCGAAGGTATCTATGTCCTCGCCGACATAGGCAACGACGCCGGATTCCGACGCCTGGATCGGCGTGCCGCGGGGAGCGGCAATGTTGACACCATCGTTCGGGATCGGGCTGCCGTCGCCGAAGCCGCTCAGGACCTGGCCGGAGACGGGCTTCAGGAAGCCCGAGCCGCTGAGCGCAGGCAGCCCGCCCCCGGCGCTTCCCGATGCACTGGCGGAGGTGGCGCCGGTGGAGGCTGTCGCGGTGTCCGTCGGTGCCGGGGCAACCGGCTCGGTGGCGGCCGCAGGTGCCGCAGGCGGCAGTGTCTGGCTGACAGGCGTGTTCGGGTCGCCGGGCGGCAACAGCGTATAGACCTGCTGCGTGCCGGCCACCGGGGGCGTCGTGGGAGCCTGAGGTCCGGTCAACGGGACGGGCGCACCCGTAGCCGCAGCACCGACTGGAGGCACCGCCGCTGGAAGGGCCGGGCCCACCGGGCCCACCGTGCCGACCGCGCTCGAGAGCGCCTGCGGAGCGCCAGGCGGCGGCAATTCGGACACCTGCACAGGGCCGCTGGCTGCCGGCACTGCAGCCAGCGCAGTCGTGCCAACCCCCTGGGGAATGCTGAGAGACTGGCCGGGAGTCACGGTGTAGGGCGCGCCTATGCCATTGACCCGCGCGAGCTCGGACGGCGTGATGCCGTAGCGGCGGGCGATCAGGTCCATGGTTTCGCCGGGCTGGACCACGTAGCTGCTGGGCGCCGGCAGCACCAGGCGCTGCCCGATGGTCAGCTGGTAGGGCGGCTGCAGGCTGTTGCGCGCCGCAACCGCTTCCGGTGTCGTACCGTAGCGGTCGGCGATCGAGTAGATCGACTCGCCCGCGGCCACCTGGTGCCCGAACTGGCCCTGCGCCGAGCCCGACGAGCGGGGATTGACCCCGGCGAAGCCGCAACCCGAGACGATGGCTGCCAGAAGCAGTGGGCCGAATAAGCGCCACATCACATCTGTTCCCGACTCGTGTGTCCCTGAACGATCAGGGTACCAGCCTGATTGTGTCATTCAATTGGCACGTCGTCCCGGCGCACCGATTGTCGGCAACGGCGTCGCGGTCAACCCGCCCGGGTCTGCGTCTCGGCGTTCGGCAGGTCCAGGTCGGCGGTGCCGCGGACCAGCGGCACGAATCGCACGTTGCCCAAGACGCTGGTCTCGAAACCATCCGCCCTGCGCACCACCTTGAGCAGCTGCTGCGCGCCGCTACGGCCAACCGGAATCACCATGATTCCGTCCAGCGCAAGCTGGTCGCACAGCACCTG
The DNA here is from genome assembly GCA_050329975.1 of Alphaproteobacteria bacterium. Lineage (GTDB taxonomy): Bacteria > Pseudomonadota > Alphaproteobacteria > CALKHQ01 > CALKHQ01 > CALKHQ01. Next base: position 9,254 of record JBHJOG010000110.1, read on the forward strand.
CGGCATCTCCTCGGCGGCAGCCGTGACTATGATCCGGTCGAATGGCGCCTGTTCCGGCCAGCCCTTCCACCCGTCCCCGGCCCGCGCCGTGACGTTGCGGATACGCAACCGCTCAAACTGCGCCTCCGCCAGGCGCAGCAGCTCTTTGTGCCGTTCCAAGGTGTAGACCCGGCGGCAGAGTTTGCTCAGGACCGCTGTCTGGTAGCCGGAGCCAGTGCCGATCTCCAGCACCTTGTGCCGGTCGCTGAGCTCCAGCGCCTCGGTCATCATCGCAACCACGAGCGGCTGGCTGATGGTCTGGCCCAGCCCGATCGGCAGGGCTGTATTCTCGTAGGCGCGGTCCCGGAAAGTCTCCAGCACGAACTGCTCGCGCGGGGTGCGTTCGATCGCGGAGAGCACGGCCGTGTCAGTCACTCCGGCGTTGCGCAGCTCCATCACCAGCCGGATCTTGCGCGAGGCGACGTTCATCCAAACAGGGTCCGGAACGTGTCAACCGATGGGTGGTGGGTGAAGTCGAGGTGCAGCGGCGTGACCGAGATCGCGTTGGCCCCGATCGCCGACAGGTCGGTGTTGCGCCGCCGCGGCAGATCGCTGGCATAGTCGACCACCCAGTAGTAGGGCACGCCATAGGGATCGGGCCGGCCCTCGACGCCGAGCCCGACGGTGCGCTTGCCCTGGGGCTGCACCTCGATGCCGCTGACCTGGTCGGCGGTGATCGGCGGAAAGTTGACGTTGACCAGCACCTGGTCGGCCCAGTCGACCGCGACCAGCTTGCGCACGATCTCGCCGAGGAAGCGACGCGGCGTATCCCATTGCGGCGTCTCGTTGCGCGGCGTCACCTGGCTGAAGGCGATCGCCGGCATACCCAGCAGGGCCGCTTCCATCGCCGCGGCGACCGTGCCGGAATAGATGATGTCCTCGGCCAGGTTGCCGCCCCGGTTGATGCCGGAGAGCACGATGTCTGGCCGCCGGTCCCCCAACACCTGGGATACCCCCATCAGCACGCTGTCAGTCGGCGTACCGTCGACGGCGAAGTGGCGCTCGTCCATCTGGCGGATTCGCAGCGGATGGCGGATCGTCAGCGAATGGCTCTGCGCGCTCTGTTCGGCCTCGGGCGCGACCACCCAGACATCGTCGCTCAAGGTCCGGGCGACCTCTTCCAGCACCTTGATGCCGGGTGCATGGATTCCGTCGTCGTTCGAAATCAGGATCCGGGCGGTTGACAAGTCGAAAGGGGTCCTAAGCATTGCGCGCGATACGCTCCATTCCGTTCATGTAAGGGCGGAGCGCATCCGGCACCCGGATGGTACCGTCCTCCTCCTGATAGTTCTCCAGCACAGCGATCAGCGCCCGGCCCACCGCAAGCCCCGACCCGTTAAGCGTGTGGACGCTGCGGATGCCCCTGCCGTCCGCCGCACGATAGCGCGCCTTCATCCTGCGCGCCTGGAAAGCTTCACAGTCGGAGCAGCTCGAGATCTCGCGATAGGCTCCCTGCCCCGGCAGCCAGACCTCGATGTCGTAGGTCTTCGCCGAAGAGAAGCCCAGGTCGCCGGTGCACAGGCTGACCACGCGATAGGGAAGCTCGAGCCGCTGCAGGACCGCTTCGGCGCAACGCGTCATCCGCTCGTGTTCGTCCGGCGAGTCCTCCGGCCGGGTGATCGAAACCATCTCGACCTTGATGAACTGGTGCTGGCGGATCATGCCGCGCGTGTCCTTGCCCGCCGCTCCCGCCTCGGAGCGGAAGCACGGCGTGCGCGCGGCGAACCGTAGCGGCAGATCGGTCTCGTCCAGGATCGTGTCGGCGACCATGTTGGTCAGCGGCACTTCGGCCGTCGGGATCAGCCAACGGTCGTCGGTGGTGCGAAACTGGTCGTCGGCAAACTTCGGCAGCTGTCCGGTTCCGAACAGCACCTCGTCGCGCACCAGCAGCGGCGGCGCCACCTCGGTATAGCCGTGCTCCTGGGTCTGCATGTCCAGCATCAGGTCGCCCAGCGCGCGTTCCAGCCGGGCCAGCCCCCCGAGCAACACGACGAACCTGGCGCCCGACAGCTTCGCCGCGGCAGCGAAGTCCATCATCCCCAGCGCCTCGCCGAGCGCGTCATGGGCCCTGGGGGCAAATGCAAAGTTCCGCTGGTTGCCCCAGCGGCGCAGTTCGCGGTTGGCACTCTCGTCGACACCGTCGGGCACCGCCGGGTCCGGAATATTGGGCAGGCCGGCCAGCAACGCGTCGCGCGCCTGCTCGGCGCTGCGGATGCGCTCCTCCAGGGCCGGCATGGCGCCCTTCATCTCGG
>JBHJOG010000111.1:0-22251 GCA_050329975.1 Alphaproteobacteria bacterium
GGCGTGACCAGCGTCACCTGCCAGCCGCGCCTGACCCGCTTGACCTCGTAGTAGCTGCTTCGTGCCGTGGGCAGGCGGACAACGTCGGCGTTCATGGCCGCACCTGCAGCCAACGCCGGCGAGGAAGCCGCTCATATAGGCGGATCAGCCATTGCGTGATTCTGGCGAGTTCGGTATTTTGCAGGTGAGAAGGGCCAGCCAGCCGCTCACCATCTGCCGCCGTCCCGGGTCGCGAGCCCGCGGGCGGCGGTTCGCTTCTCGGGGGTCGGTCGGAACGGGTGGCGAACTGATTCCGCAGACATAGCGCGGACAGGTGGGCCAGCGAAGGCCGAAAAAGTGTGGCGCACCCGACAGGATTCGAACCTGTGACCTCTGCCTTCGGAGGGCAGCACTCTATCCAGCTGAGCTACGGGTGCCCCGGGAGGCGGCGCGGTGGGCGCGGCCTTGGCTGAACGGGCTCGTCATACACTGCTTGGCTGGCATGAACAAGGCGCAAGCGTGACGGGCGAACGGGGGTGTATGGCCGAGCCTGCCGCCCGCTTCTTGCCTCGGGTGCGGGTTCGGCGCATGTTTTTTGGCGGAGGGGCAACCCTATAGCGGGAGACGCCGCCATGACCCAGACCGACATCCCCGCCCCGGGGTCCGGCGCCGACGGCGAGGCGGCGGTCAACCCGATGGGCACCGACGGCTTCGAGTTCGTCGAGTATACCGCGCCCGACCCTGAGGACCTGGAGCGCCTGTTCACCCAGCTCGGGTTCAGCGCGGTCGCCCGCCACCGCTCGAAGGCGGTCACCCTGTACCGCCAGGGCGACATCAACTTCGTGGTCAATGCCGAGCCGGGCAGCTTCGGCCAGGCCTTCGCCCGGCTGCACGGGCCCAGCGCCTGCGCGATGGCGTTCCGGGTCCGCGACGCCGGACTGGCCAATCGCCGGGCGCTGGCGCTGGGTGCGCGCGAGGTGCCGGGGTCGGCGGGGCCGATGGAGCTGAACATCCCGGCGATCGAGGGTATCGGCGGCAGCCGGATCTACCTGGTCGACCGCTACGGCGACCGCGGCACGATCTACGACATCGACTTCACCCCGATCGCCGGCGTCGACCAGCAGCCGGCGGGCGTCGGGCTGACCTATGTCGACCACCTGACCCACAACGTCCACCGCGGCCGGATGGACGTCTGGGGCGCCTTCTACGAGCGCCTGTTCAACTTCCGCGAGATCCGCTACTTCGACATCGAGGGCAAGCTGACCGGGCTCAAGTCGCGGGCGATGACCAGCCCTTGCGGCAAGATCCGGATCCCGATCAACGAGAGCGCCGACGACAAGAGCCAGATCGAGGAGTACCTGCGCGCCTACAAGGGCGAGGGCATCCAGCACATCGCGCTCGGCACCGCCGACATCTACGCCACCGTCGAGGCGCTGCGCGACATGGGGGTGGCGTTCATGGACGCGCCGCCGGACGCCTATTACGAGATGCTGGACGAGCGGCTGCCCGGCCATGGCGAGGACCTGGACCGCCTGCGGCGCAACGGCATCCTGGTCGACGGGGCGCCGACGGAAGGCGGCGGGCTGCTGCTGCAGATTTTCACCAGCACCGTGATCGGGCCGATCTTCTTCGAGATCATCCAGCGCAAGGGCGACGAGGGCTTCGGCGAGGGCAACTTCCGGGCCCTGTTCGAATCGATCGAGCGCGACCAGGTCAAGCGGGGCGTGCTGTAGGCCCGAACTCGCCCGGATCGAACGGACGGTTACCGTCGGCTTAACCCTTTTCCGGCAGAATGGCGGTCGGTCAGGCAGCTGAGGGGGCAAGAGATGGCGCGGATGGGCAAGCGGGCGACGTTCGCCGTCGCGGCTGTTGCGTTCGTGCTGGCGGTCGGCGCGGTGGTGGTCGTCCAGGCCCCGGGCGGACTTTCCGGACTGCTCGGTCCGGTCGCTCCCGAGGATCGGGCCGACCAGGTGCTGGCGGGCATCAAGGCGGAGAACACCTATCTGGCGCTGATGGAAGAGCGTCGGCCGGACGTCTATGCCGAGCTGCGCCAGGTGCTGACCGCGGCGGCGGCCAACGGCGATCCGGTGATGCGCATGGCCAATGACGGCCGGCGGGTGCTGGCCGAATGGCTGGTCGAGGCGATCGCGACCGCGCCCGACCCGGTGGCGCTGGAGATGCTGGCGGTGACCCGGGGCCAGTTCGCCGAGCTGCTGGAGACCAACCCGCAGATGTGCGCCGCAATGGCCACCGGCCAGGAGTTCGGCGACATCGCGCCCTATGTCAGCGCCGAGCTGCGGGCCCGCGAGCAGCAGGTCTACGAGATGCTGCTGTCTGCGCCCGCTGAGCCCGTGGTCGTCCTGCCCGAAGAGGAGCTCCAGGCGGCCTATCGGCAGATCTCGCCCGACCTGGAGAACCGTTTCGGCGCCGACCTGGCGCTGATGGAGGCCGGTGTCGTCGAGGAGGCGGACAGCGCGAAGGTCTGCGCCATGCAGGTCGCGATCCTGGAAGCGATCGAGGGCCTGGCTCCGCAGCGGGCAGCCGCGGTTGCCCGCGCCATGCTCGCCGGCTCCTGAACGGCGCATCGCATGCAGGCGATCCTGAACAGCCCGCGCCCGCGCGACCTGGTCCTTGCCGGCCTGCTCGGCCTGGCGCTGGTCGCGGCCGGTTATGTCGCCGTGCAGGGGGTGGCGGGCTTCGGCGGCTGGCTGCGGTCGAGCGCCGGCCCGGACCGGATCGAGCGCGCGCTGGCCGCGGTCTACGCGGATTCGCCGCAGCTGGCCGGCCTCGAAACCGTCGCCCCCGACGTGCATGCGCGGGTGGTGGCCACGGTCGTCCGCCACGTGGAGCTCGACCTCGGGGAGGCGCGGGTCGTCGCCGCCGCGCGCGAGACGTTCAGCCGGTGGCGGGCCGAGGCGATGCCCGAAGCGCCCGACCGGGTGCTGGTCGCCTATCTCGACCTCGCCACCGAACGGCTGCGCGAGCTGGAAAGTACCGATCCCGCCCTCTGCGCAGCGATGACGCTCGGGCTCCCTGGCGACGAAGGCCCCCAGCAGCTGAGCCCACAGCACCTGCAACGGGAGATGTATGTCGACCGGATGCTGCTGCGCGCGCGGGAGGACGAGCCGGCCAGCCGGATGACCCGCGCCGAGGTCCAGGCGATCGCCCGCGGCATCGAGGTCCATCTGCGCACCACCTTTGGCACGGCGGCAGCGCTGCTCGACGGCGGCCAGCCGGCGAGCCGGGCCGAGGCGGTCATGGTCTGCCGGATGGGGATCGCCACCATGGAGGCCCTGGCCAGCCTGGGGCCGCAGCGCACGCCGGCAGTGGTCCGAAGCCTGTTCTTCGGGCGGTAGCGCCCTCGACGCGCCGGATCCACGCCGACGGACGGGATGGCTGCTTCGCTTGAGCCGGCGATCCGGCTACGCTGCACCCGGACGGCGCGACCGCCGGTGCCCTTCCGCATCGGACAAGGCTGCGCGCCGCGGGGGAGGACAGGATGGCACGATCGTTCAAGCTGGGGCCGGCCGAACCGCCGGCGCTGGCCGCTCCGGAGGTCGCTCCGGAGATTCCGCGCGCGGTCTATCTGGACCGGGTGGCGTCGGCGCGCCGGCGGATGGCGGCGGCGGGGCTGGACGCGCTGGTCGTCTACGGCGACCGCGAGCACCTCGGCAACATCGCCTGGCTGACCGGCTTCGACCCGCGGTTCGAGGAGGCGCTGGCGGTGCTGCTGCCGGGCAGCGGCGACCCGGCGCTGGTGGTCGGCAACGAGGGCCTGGCCTATACGGCGGTGAGCCCGCTGCCGCTGCAGGTCCACCTGTGCCAGAGCTTCAGCCTGATCGACCAGGACCGCAGCCTGGACACGCCCTTGGCCGGCGTGCTCGCCGCCTGCGGCCTCAGGTCCGGCATGCGGGTCGGGCTGGCCGGCTGGAAGACCTTCGCCGCCGGCGAATGCCCGGCGCCGGCCACCGCCAGCGAGCTGCCGGCGTTCATCGTCGAGGCGATCCGCGACATCGTCGGCGGCGCCGACCGTACGCTCAATGCCAGCGGGCTGTTCATGGCCGCCGCCGACGGCCTGCGCACGGCCTGCGAGCCGGCGCAGGTCGCCAGCTTCGAGTTCGCCGCCACTCATGCCTCGCAGGGGGTGCTGCGCGGGGTGCGGGCGGTTCGACCGGGGATCTCCGAGCACGAGTTGGCGCGCACGCTGGGCTGGATGGGCCAGCCGCTGAACTACCACCCGGTGGTCGCGTCGGGGCCGCGCACCGCGCTCGGCCTGGCCAGCGCCAGCGGCCGGCGGCTGGAGGCGGGCGACCCGCTGTTCATGACCATGGGCGGCTGGGGCGCCAACAGCGTGCGCGCCGGCTATGTCGCCTCCGGCCCGGCCGAGCTGCCGGCTCACGACCGCGACTGGCTGGAGGCGGTGCTGACCCCGTATTTTGCCGCGGTGGTGACCTGGTACGAGGCCCTGCGCATCGGCGCCCGCGGCGGCGACGTGGTGACGGCGGTGGAAGCGGAACTGACCGGCGGCATCGAGCGCTATGCGCTCAACCCGGGCCACCTGATCCACCTCGACGAGTGGCTGTCGTCGCCGTTCACCGCCGGCAGCCCGATCGCGCTGCGCTCGGGCATGGCGCTGCAGATGGACATCATCCCGGTGACCCGCGACGGCCGCTTCGGCGCCAATGCGGAGGACGGGGTGGTGTTGGCGGACGCGGGGCTGCGAGGGGCCCTGGCGCGCGACTACCCGGATGCGTGGCACCGGATGCAGGCGCGGCGCAAGTTCGCGATCGAGGTGATCGGCATCCGGCTGGCCGAGGAGGTGCTGCCGCTCAGCGACATCCTGGGCTGGGTCCCACCCTATCTGACGGACCCGGGGCGGGTGCTGCTGGCGGCGTGACTCGGTCGGGAGGCGGCTACCGCCGGGCCTGTGCCTTGCCCTGGGCCTGGTCTTCGTCGAACAGGCCGGCGAGCTGGTCCATCATGGTGCCGCCGAGCTGCTCGGCGTCGACCAGGGTCACCGCGCGCTGGTAGTAGCGGGTAACGTCGTGGCCGATGCCGATCGCCACCAGCTCGACGGTGGAGAACTTCTCGATCCACTCGATCACCGCCCGCAGGTGGCGCTCCAGGTAGTTGCCGGCGTTGACCGAGAGCGTGGAGTCGTCGACCGGTGCGCCGTCGGAGATCACCATCAGGATGCGGCGCTGCTCGGGGCGGGCGAGCAGGCGGGTGTGGGCCCAGAGCAGCGCCTCGCCGTCGATATTCTCCTTCAGCAACCCTTCGCGCAGCATCAGGCCCAAATTGCGGCGGGCCCGGCGCCAGGGCGCGTCGGCCGACTTGTAGATGATGTGGCGGAGGTCGTTCAGCCGGCCGGGATGGCCGGACTTGCCGTCGGCGATCCAGCGCTCGCGCGCCTGGCCGCCCTTCCAGGCCTTGGTGGTGAAGCCGAGGATCTCGACCTTCACGCCGCAGCGTTCCAGGGTGCGGGCGAGGATGTCGGCGCTCATCGCCGCCACGGTGATCGGCCGGCCGCGCATCGAGCCGGAGTTGTCGATCAACAGGCTGACCACCGTGTCGCGGAACGGGGTTTCGGACTCCATCTTGTAGGTCAGCGGGTTCATCGGATTGGCGATCACCCGCGCCAGCCGGGCCGCATCCAGCATCCCCTCGTCGAGATCGAAGTGCCACGAGCGCTGCTGCCGGGCCATCAGCCTGCGCTGCAGCCGGTTGGCGAGGCGGGCGATCACGCTCTGCAGGTGCTGCAGCTGCTGGTCGAGCTGCAGGCGCAGGCGGGCCAGTTCGTCGCTGTCGCACAGGTCGTGCGCCTCGATCAGCTGGTCGAATGCGGTGGTGTAGGCGTGGTAGGGAGGCTCGCCCGGGATGTTGCGGAAGTCCGGCTCGCGCCGCTGCGGGGTCCCCGATTGCTCGACCTCCTCGTCGCCGCCGTCGGGGCTGAGCTGCATGTCCATGTCCTGCGGCTCGCCGGCCTCGGCGTCGTCCATGTCCGAGGCGTCCGGCTGCTGATCGCTGAGCGAGCCCATGGCGCCCGGGTTGGCGCTGTCGTCGTCGGACTGGTCCTCGGCATCCTGCCGTGACTGGTCGCCGGCCTGGTCCTGGTCGCCCTCGCCCTCGTCGTCCTCGTCCTCCTCGAGCAGGTCCTCGCCCAGCTCCAGCTCGCTGATGATCCGGCGGGCGAGGCGGGCGAACACCTCCTGGTCGTCGACCACCTCGGCCAGCCGATGGAAATCCGGGCCGATCCGCGACTCGATCCATGGCCGCCAGGCGTCGACCATGGCCCGTGCCGTGTCCGGCGGGCTGTCGCCCCAAAGCGCCTCGCGCGCCAGCAGGCCGACCACGTCGGCCAGCTTGCTTTCCTCGCGCCCGGTGATCCGGCCGTAGCCGCGGAGCCGGCATTGCTCGGCAAGGGCGGCGCGCAGGTTGCCGCGCACGCCCAGCATCCGGCGGGCGCCCATCGCCTCGCAGCGGGCCTGTTCCAGCGCGTTGTAGACGTCGCGGGAGACGGCGCCCGCCGGCATGGCGCGGCTGTGGACCTTCCCGTCGTGGTAGCGCAGCTTCAGCGCTACCGCATCGCCGTGGCCGCGTATCTGGGCGACGTCCTCGGCCGGCAGCGCCCGGTTGGGCGCCGGCAGCTGGACGTCGTTGCCGGCGATGCGCGGGCCCTCGGCGCCGAAATGGACCTGCAGCTCGGGCTCGCGCGACATCGCCCGCATCGCTGCGCCGGTGACCCGGCGGAACTCGTCCAGCCGACTGTCGGCGTCGCGTCTGGACTGCTGGCCGCTGCCGTTGCGCAGTTTCTCCGACATGTCGCGCGCGATGCGGTCGGCGGTGGATTCGCGCGCCGGGGGCGCGGCGTCTTCGCGGGCGACGCCGGTGCGTACGCCGCCAGCGGTCGAAGTGGCGACCCGGCCGGAGCCGGTCCGGTGGCGGGTCGCCGCCCGGCCGGGCTCGCCGGCCTGCTTCGGGGGCGCGCCGCTCATGCCGCTCAGGCCTTCCGAGCCATCGAGTGGCGCTCGGGGGTCAGTTCCTCGCCGAAGCAGCGCTGGTAGTATTCGGCCACCGTCGGCCGCTCGGTCTCGTCGCACTTGTTGAGGAAGGTCATCCGGAAGGCGAGCCCGACGTCGCCGAAAATCTCGGCGTTCAGCGCCCAGTTGATCACCGTCCGCGGCGACATCACGGTCGACATGTCGCCGGCGACGAAGCCGCCGCGGGTGAGGTCGGCCACCGACACCATCGCCGAGACGATCTTGCGGCCCTTGTCGGTGTCGTAGTTCTGCGCCTTCGACAGCACGATCTCGACCTCGGCGTCGTGGGGCAGGTAGTTGAGGGTTGCGACCAGGCTCCAGCGGTCCATCTGGCCCTGGTTGATCTGCTGGGTGCCGTGATAGAGGCCGGTGGTGTCGCCCAGCCCGACGGTGTTGGCGGTGGCGAACAGCCGGAACGCCGGGTGCGGGAGCAGCACCCGGTTCTGGTCGAGCAGGGTGAACCGGCCGCTGGACTCCAGCACCCGCTGGATGACGAACATCACGTCGGGGCGGCCGGCGTCATATTCGTCGAACACCAGCGCGCAGGCGTGCTGCAGCGCCCAGGGCAGCAAACCCTCGCGGAACTCGGTCACCTGCTTGCCGTCGCGCAGCACGATCGCGTCCTTGCCGACCAGGTCGATGCGGCTGATGTGGCTGTCCAGGTTGATCCGGATGCAGGGCCAGTTCAGCCGGGAGGCCACCTGCTCGATGTGAGTCGACTTGCCGGTGCCGTGGTAGCCCTGGATCATGACCCGGCGGTTGTGCTTGAAGCCGGCCAGGATGGCGAGGGTGGTGTCGTGGTCGAAGCGGTAGGCCTCGTCCAGCACCGGCACGTGCTCGGTGGCGGTGCTGTAGGCCGGTGCGTCCATGTCGACGTCGAGCCCGAAGGTCTGACGGACGTCGATGGTGATGTCCGGTTCGCTGGTCGGCATTTCGGCGAGCGGATCGGCATTGTCCAAGGGAGCCATTCGAATCCTTTTCCCTGAAAGCAGGGGCGTTGCCGGAGCGGTCGCGGGGGCTGGCTGGCGCAGCTAGTCGGCTCGCGCCCCCAGGTCGGCGACAATCGTCTTCAGCGTGACGTAGGCCTGGATGATCGTTCTCAAACGCTCTTCGGCCTGCTTGTCGCCGCCATTCGCATCCGGATGATGACGTTTGACGAGCTTTTTATAACGGGCCTTCAGCGTACTCAAGCTTACCGGCGGCTCCAGTTCCATCACCGCCAGCGCGTTCTCCGCCTCGGTCGACATGCGACGCCAGCGGGCACGCACTGGATCGGCCGCCTCTTCTGCCCGGCCGGCATCCTGGCGATCGGCCGCATGCTCGGCGAACGTGGCGTGAAAGGCGTTCATCGCCGATCGCAGCCGGGCGTCGCCGGCAGGCCCCGCAATCCGGCCGTTCGGGCCGGCGAACGGCCAGGTCGGCCGCTGCCAGGTGGTGTCGAAACGGATGTGCCGCTCGATCTCCTTTTCCGACATGCCGCTGAAATAGTCCCAGGTCTGGTTGTAGGCACGGACATGATCGAGGCAGAACCAGAAATAGTCGCTCAGCCGGTCGCGACCCTTTGGCGCACGGAACTCTCCGCAACCGTCACAGCCTGGAATATCGCAAGGCCGCCGATCCAGGCGGATCTGCTCCTCCTCCCAGAGGGACGATGTACGTTTGCGGGTCATGCTCAAACGAATATCGGCTTGAAGGGCGTTGTTGCAAGCGCGACGGGCGCGGCAGGTCCCGGTGCTCGACAGAGTTCGCGAAGCCTCCCGGAAGGCTTGCCAAATGCCGTCTGCGGCGCACTTTGAATACCTGTGTATCCGATCGCGGCCACACCGCTCCAGGTGCCGTACCGGGATATGGGATCCGCGGCCTGTCGAGCGCAAGGGCAATTCATGGTTCCGTTCGATCCCAGCTATGGCGAGCGCATTCGCAGAAAGCTCACGGAGGCGCTGGCGCCGGTTCGGCTCGACGTCACCGATCAGTCGCACCTGCATGCCGGCCACGCCGGCGCACGACCGGAGGGCGAGACGCATTTTCACGTCCTGGTGGTTTCCGACCGGTTTACCGGCCTCAACCGCGTCTCCCGCCAGCGACTGGTCTATGGCGCGCTCGCCGACGAACTGAACGAGCACGTGCATGCCCTGTCGATCAGCGCTTTCGATCCGCAGGAGGCGGCGGGCGGGTCTTCGGTGGACGCCCATGCTTGACTACGCGCCACAGGCAACGAAATGTGGTGCCTGGACGGACACGGCTGCTCTCAGCAGTGGGGGAGATACAGGTGGCTTTTGACTGGAACGGGCTGACGCTTGGATCTGCGCTCGTCAGCCGCAACATTCGCCTCGACGATCATCGGACCAGCATCAGGCTGGAGCCGGCGATGTGGGATGCCCTGTCGGAGATAGCTGCGCTGGAGGGCGAGACCGTGCATGGCTTGTGCGCCAAGGTCGACGATATGCGCGGAGAACTCGGCCGGACAGCCGCGATCCGGGTGTTCATCGTGAGCTACTACCGGGCCCGCGCCCGCGGCACCGCGCGTCGCGCCCCTAAGGGCTGAAGCCGGGGCTGCGTTGTTCATCCGGCAGGTGCGGTCGCCTTCGGCGGCGCGTCGGTCGATAGCATCGGCGGAAACGGCTGCCGCAGTCCATCCACGATCGCCTGAAAATCGGGCGTTTGTTGCGGCTCGATCATGCCGTGCCGGATCAGGAAGTCGATGATCACCAGGTTGCAGTTGGATTTGAACGTCCTGGTGTCGCGCACCGTCTCGGCGACCCTGGCGATGGGCCATAGCGCGAAGCTCTCGACCTCGCCGTCGGTGTTCTGCGGGATCAGGCCGTCGGGCAGTTCCAGGTCGTAGGTGAGCAGGGTGTCCGGGCGGAGCCGGTTGCCCGGGTCCGCGAAGCAGTACGATACATATCCCGCCGCCACCGCGCGCTCCGCGACCTCGACCGGGAGCCCTGCCTCCTCCTTGGCTTCCTTGATCAGGTTCGTCCGCGGCGACATGCCGGCCGGCAGTCCTCCGGCGATCAGATGGTCCCACTTCCCCGGCGCCACCGGCCGGTCGATCGCCCGCCGGGCGACCCACATGTGCAGGCCGTCCGGCCTGCGCACAAAGCCGTTGACGTGGATGCCCCAGGCACGCAGTCCGAAGCTGGGTGCTGCCGCCCGCTCGATCGAGAACAGTTCCGGCGCATCGAGGTCGGTCGCCGCCCGGTAGTGCTCGCCGCGCCACGTCGGCAGGATGCCTTCAGCGAACCAGCGGTCGGTCACCCCGACAAGTGCTGCCGTCCGCGCATCCGGCGTCGCCAGCCGCGGGTCGAGCCGGACGAGGGAGGGCGAGATCTGGAATATGCCGGGGTCGCGCGCGAGCGTGGGAACCAGATCGTCGTGCACCCAGCCGAGATGCGTCCCGGCGCAGCAGAATGGTCGGAACCCCGAGAGATCGTAGCGGTTGCAGCGGTGGATCCAGCCGAGGAAGCCGATTTCGCCCGACACGCGCCCGGCCTCAGCTCTGGGCCCCGGCAACCGGCACCGGGTCCATCTGGATAAGCATGAAATCCTCTGCCCTGATCCAGCCGTCGACAAGTCTGATGTCCAGGCTCATTGTCGGCCGGCCATCCTCGCCGGTCTGCGCCATGGCGCCGGCCAGGGCGCCGAGACCGATCGCCTCCAGGCCCCCGACCAGCCCGGCCTGCTGAAGCCGCGCGATCGTGTCGTCGTAGCCGGCGACCCGTGTCGGGAAGCGGCCGGTGAGGTAGTTCGCCTCGTCGACCCGGAGTTCCCCTGCCGTCGCCAGGCTGAGCTCTCCCCAACGCAGGGCGGTGTCTTCGAATGCGACCCGGCCGTCATAGTCGCGCATCACCAGGTAGAGCAGCGGCAGGCTGGACGGGAGGATCGGCGCGTACAGGCTGACCCGGGTGGCCATGGTGTCGATCCGCGTCGGGAACGGTGCCGCGATCGGTTCCGGCAGATCGAGCGCCTCCAGGCGGACGGTGGCAGCGATGCGCGGCTGGTCGAGCGGCGCGTCCCGCGGGCCGATGGCGATCGTTGCTTCCAGCGCGGCGAGGGAGAAGTGCTGGTCGAGCGCGTCAACCACCCTCACCTCGGCCAGGTCGAACGTCAGGTCGGCTGCGCCGGCGGAGCCTATGGCCCAGCTTCCGGTCGCCGCTTCCGCATCGATCGACCATTTGGCGAAGGAGTCATGACCGACCATCGCGACCAGGTGCTCGCCCGGACTGTCGAAGCGATAGGTCAGGAAGTCCCATGGCGGGAAGGAGATGCGCAGGGTCTCGCCCTGCCAGGACAGCATCTCCTGGCCGGTCGCCGCGGTAAGCCCCGGCGCAGGGATGTCGGCATGGACCGAGAACGGAAAGCCGCCAGTGGTGATGGCGCCATGACTGACCTGGACTCCGGCCGCGCGCTGGTCCTCGATCCAGGCGAGCACGAAGCTGCGCAGCTGGCTTTCGAGATAGAACCAGTAGCCGATATAGCCGGCGATCAGCAGGGCCGGCACACCGAGCCCGAATATCCACTTGCGCACCCGCAACGACCCCGGACCGTGGCGCGACCTTGCGGTCTTGACCGCAGTGGCTTAGCAACTGGCCGGCGGATCGGCAAGCGGCCACGCGATGAAGGATCATTCGACCGCGCCATGACTGGACGCGCCAAGACGGGACCTGCCTGGAGGGAGATGGCCGACGCGCCCGGGGCCGACCCCGACGGCGCATTCTGGGTGTTCGGTTACGGATCGCTGATGTGGGATCCAGGCTTCCCGCACCTCGAGAGCCGGACGGCGCTGCTCCGCGGCTATCACCGGGCGTTCTGCGTCTATTCGCTGCGCTATCGCGGCACGCCCGAGGCGCCCGGGCTGGTCCTGGGGCTCGACCGCGGGGGATCCTGCCGCGGCATCGCCTACCGGGTCGCCGCTGCCGACCGGGAGGACGTGCTCGCCTATCTTTGGGAGCGCGAGATGTTCACCCGTACCTACCACCCGCGGCACCTCGCGGTGCAGATCGGCGACGGGGCAGCCGGCGCGGTGCGCGCCCTGACCTTCGTCGTCGACCGGGCCCACCGGCAATATGCCGGCAAGCTGCCGACCGACGAGGTGGCGCGCCTGATCGCCGCCGGCGAGGGCACCCGGGGCCGCTGCCGGGATTACCTGCTGAACACCGTCCGCCACCTGCACGAGCTTGGCCTCTCGTCGCCGCCGCTGACTCAGCTCGCCAGCATCCTGGCCGAGCCGCGCGCCGGGTCGGCCGGTTGAAGTTGTTCACCGGTCAGGAAGAGCGTGGCGGATGCCTGCGAAACGGGTCGCAACCACTGTCAATTTACAGTCACATAGCTGGCCCTTCTCAATTGGCAGCCTTCAGAGGTCACTGCCAACCAATTGAGAAGATTAGGATAATGCGATCTGACAATCTGATGACACGCAAACCAACGGCCGTTCGGCAAAATCGTTTCGAAGCGCGCTTTCCCTCGCCTTTGCCGGTCATCGGGCGACCGGACGGAGAATTCCTCCACCAACTTATCCACAGGCCGGCGGATCAGATATCGCGGCGATCAGGGTTCATGGCTTCTGCGACCAGCCGATTGCTCTGGTCGTTGATGGCGTCGTGCAGGCGCCGATTGAATTCGGCCCGCGGCAGTCCGGGGGGAATCGGCGGCAGGATCTCCAGGACGATCCGTCCCGGCCGTTTGGCCAGCGCGTCCTTCGGCCAGTAGACCCCGGAGTTCAGGGCGACAGGCACCACCGGGATCGCGAGGCCGTCGTAGAGCGCCGTGATGCCCACGTGGAACGGCCGGCTCTCGCCCGGCGCGGTGCGGGTGCCTTCGGGGAAGATCACAATCGGCCGATCCTCGGCCGCCGCCTGCCGGCCCTCGCGGATCATCCTGCGCAGGGCGCTCGCGCCGGCCCGGCGGTCGATTCCGATCATGCCGGCCGCCTTCAGGTACCAGCCGAACACCGGGATCTTGTAGAGTGAGCGCTTAAGCACGAAGCTCGGCCGGCTGACAATCGTCGGCAGCGCCAGCGTCTCCCAGGCCGACTGGTGCTTGGCGGCCAGCATGAACGGGGGCGGCGGCAGGTTCGCACGGCCGCGCACCTGGTGGCCGAGTCCGGTGGTAAGCCGCAGGATCGCGAGCAGTCCGCTGCAATAGAACGCCCCGCAATTCTGCAGATAGCGCCGCGGCAGCAGGAAGAGGCCGAGATAGGGCACTGCCAGCAGCAGGGTCCACAGCATCGCCAGCCCGTAGAAGGCAGCCGACCGGACGGTCGCCAGCGGGGAGGAGGACGTGATCGGTGGCTGGGTCATCGCGTGGTTGGCCTCAGGGCAGGCGGGAGAGCGCGCGCAACACGGTCAGGTGGGCCGTGGCCATCGGGATCGCGGCGAACACCGGCGCAATAGCAGCAACGGCAAGCCACTGCCAGCCGGTCATCGCCGCCCGGGACAGGCCGATCACATCGGCGTCGATCAGGGCGACCACCAGGACCAGGGTCATCATCGCCCCGGCAATACCGACCAGCCCCCCGATCAACCCCATCTGCAGCGCCCGTTCGCGGAACGGCCGGGCGAGGCGATGGTCGGTCGCTCCCATCATGTGCACCAGGTCGATCACATGCTGGTGGATGACCAGCGAGGCCCGGGTGGTGAAGACGACGGTTCCCGTCGCCGCCGCCAGGACCAGCAGCACGATCAGGGTGCCGACTGCACGAATCGAATGCCCCATCTGCACCAGCCCGGCGATCGGCGTATCGTGGGTCGTCAGCTCGGCAGCCGGGGCGATGGACCGCAGCGTCGCGCGGATCGCGTCCGGATCGGCGCGTCCCAGTACGATCTCGTAGACCTGGGGCAGGGGAAGGTCCGCCTGTGCCGCATTGGTCAGCCACGGCGCGAGCAGGGCGTTCAGCTCCCAGTCCGGAACCGCCCGCGCCGCGGCAATGCCGTCCACCGCCAGCAGACGCCCGATCACGGTCTGGCCGTCGGGCCCATCGGTAGCCGTTGTCGGCACCACCGCCGTGGCGACGCCGCCGACGGTCGACTGCCAGGCGCTGATCGTGTTGTCGATCATGAAGACGCCGATCATGGTCAGAGCCGCCAGATAGGCCATCAGGGCGATGATCCACAGCAGGAAGCGCTGGCGTCCGGGGCCGTGGCGCGGCAGCAGAGGCAGCGTCGTCCTCACGCGCCCGGCCCGCCGGCGGCCCCGGCGCCGCCCGCGAGCAGGCCATCGTCCAGGCGCAGCTCGGGATGCGGGAAGCCTGCAATCAGGCGCGCGTTGTGGGTGGCGATGACGACGGTGGTGCCGTGCCGGTTCAGCTCCTCGAAGAGTCGCATCAGCCGGTCGGCGATCTGGTCGTCGACGTTGCCCGTCGGCTCGTCGGCCAGCAGCAGCCTCGGCCGGCCGATCACCGCCCGGGCGATGGCCAGCCGCTGCTGCTGCCCGCCGGACAGCATCGGCGGGCGCACGTGCAGGTAGTCCTGCAGACCGACCCAGTGCATCAGCTCCTCGGCATGGATCCAGCTCGCGTCGGTCAGCCGGCGGGTGACCGCCAGCGGCAGCAGCACGTTCTCCAGGGCGGTCAGGTGATCGAGCAGGCGATAGTCCTGGAACACGACACCGATCCGCTGCCGCAGCGTCGGCAGGGTGCGACGCGGCGTACGTGCCACGTCGTGCCCGAACAGGTGGACCAGCCCGCGTGTCGGCCGCAGCGCCAGGTACATCAGCCGCATCAGGCTGGACTTGCCGGCGCCGCTGACGCCGGTCAGATAGTGGAGCGAACCCTGGTCGAGGAAGAAGGTCAGGTCCCGCAGAACCTCCGGTCCCGTTCCGTAGCGCAGCCCCACATTCTCGAAGCGAATCATGGCGACAACATTGCCCTCAGCCGGCGCCCGACGATAGGTCCCGCATTGCGCCGTAGGGTGTCCCGCGCGGTCCGGTTCGGGCCGCGAAAGCCTCGTCCAGCAGCCTCCGCGTGGGTGGCTTGTCTTCGCATGCGGTTCCGACATAGGGTCCGTAGTCCCGCATCATCAGACCTTACGCCATGATCGTCAGCTGCCCTTCCTGCACCGCGCGCTTCAACATCAGCGACGCCAGCCTTGCCGGCGGCGGGCGCAAGGTGAAGTGCGGCCGCTGCAGTCATGTCTGGCGCGCGATGGGTCCTTCAGCCGTCCCGGAGATGCCGCGCACCGTGCCGGTGCCGACAGGTCAGCTCGCCCGCCAGGCGGCCGCGCCGATCCCGTCTGCCAGCGTCGCACGGTCGACGCTGTCCGGCACGCCTCTTCCGCCCGCGCAGCCGGCGCCACGGGCAGCGGCGCGCGCCGAGGGCCGGCGTGGCGGCGGGCTCTGGGTCTGGTGGCTGCTGCTGCTGGTGCTGGTCGGTGGCGTGGCCGGCGGCGGTTATTTCGCGCGCGGGTGGGTTGTCGAGACCTGGCCGCCGTCGGAGTGGGCCTACGACTGGTTGGGCATCCCGCTGCCGCGGATCGAGATCGTGGAGCGGACCGAACGGGAAAGCGAGGAAGGCGGCACCCAGCGGCTGATCGTCGGCGGCGTGCTGACCAACCGCGGCGAGCGCGAGCTGCCGGTGCCTCCGCTGGTGTTCACGCTCTACGACGCGCGCGGCGAGCCGGTGAACCAGTGGCGCGAGCCGCCGCCGGTGTCGGTGCTGTCACCGGGCGAGACGGTGCCGTTCACCTCGGCCGTCGGCATCTCGTCCGGGGAAGGGGCCGTCCAGCCACGCTGGGAGGTGATGCTGCTGCGCGACGGCGGCGCAGCGGTGCTGCCCCAGGGCGATGACGGCGATGGCGGCGATGCCGGCGAGGACAACGAGGCCGCCGGGGGGACCGGCGGGGACTGAATGGCCGGCGCAACCGCTCCGCTTCGCGTGCTGGTCGTCGACGACGAAGTCACGCTGCGGGCATTCATGGTCCGGGCCCTGCGCGGCGACGGCCACGAGGTTGCGTTCGCCGAGGACGGGGCCGGTGCACTGGCACAGATAGCCGGTGCCGAACACCCCTTCGACGTGGTGATCTCCGACATCGTCATGCCTGAAACCGACGGCATCGCTCTTGCGCTGAAGATCGCCAAGGACTCGCCGCAGACGGCGGTGGTGCTGGTCAGCGGCTATCCGGCCGAACTGGAGCGCGCCCGCAACCTGGATGCGCTGGTTCGGGCCACGCTGGCCAAGCCCTTCACCATGGACGATTTGTGCAAGCTGGTTACGAGCCTCGCGGGATAGGCGGGTGAATGCCCCCTGCGTGGCTCAGAACCGCCGGAGCAGGCGCTCGATGTAATCGAGCTCCTGCTGGGACCGGAAGGCCTCGCCGGCCCGCCGGCGCAGCTCTTCGAGGATCTCGCGCGCCTTTTTCAGCTCTTCCTCGTCCGGCAGCACGACGTCGCCGGTGTCCAGGCCCCGGTCCTCGGGTGCGGCGCGGCCGAGCGGGTCGCGCCGGGCCGGCTCCTGGCCGTCCTGGCCGAGCGGGCCGCGCTGTCGGCCCGGCATCAGGCGCAGCATCCCCTGTTCCGCCATCATCTGGGCGGCGTCGTTCAGGCCCTGCTGCAGATACTCGAGCGCCTGCTGCTGGCGCGTGGTCGCCTCGCCGGGCAGCTCGCCCTCCAGCGCCTGCTCGGCACCGCGCATCTCGCGCTCGGCAAGGCCGAGGTTCTCGGGGATCTCGCCGACCATGTCGCCGAACTCGCGCATCACCTCGCCCAGCTGCCGGCGCAGTTCCTGCTGGGCTTCGCCCAGTTCCTCCATCGTCCGCGGTTCGGCCGGCGCACCGTTCTCCTGCCTCTGCTCCGGGGTGTTCGGCATCGGCGCCATCCCGGGCATGTTCTGGGTGCTGCGATAGGTTTCGTCCAGCAGCCGCTGCTGCCCGCGCACGACCTCGTTCAGGTCGTTCAGCATCTCCAGCTGCTCGGAGGGCTGCTGCGGCATCTGGAACGGCATCGGCTGCATGTTCTCCATCAGGTTCTGCAGTTCCGACAGCAGCTGTTGCGCCTCCTCGGTGGCGCCGCTCTCGCTCAGCTCACGCAGCTGGTCCAGCAGGTCCATCAGGTCCTGGTTGGTGATGGTCTGGTCCGGGTTGTCGGGCATCATCAGCTGCAGCCGGTCGAGATCCTCCGGCGACATCAGCGGCATCTGCTCGGCCAGCTCGCGCATGTAGTCTTCCATCGCCTGACGCAGCTCCTCGATCAGGCGCTCGATCTCCTCGTCGCTGGCCCCGTCCTGCAGCGCCTGCGCCAGTTCCTCCTGCAGCCGGCGCAGCTCCTGTTCCGCCAGGGCCAGTCCGCCGTCCTCCAGGTAGAGCGCAGTATCCCAAAGGATCTGCTGGACGGAGTCGATCTCGCCGTCCTCGGCGTGTCGCAGCCGCGACCGCGATGTCATCAGCGCCAGGAAGACGGTGATGTCGTTGCTGAACTCGTCGGGCTGGTTCGCGATCGCATCCAGGTTGTCGGCCACCAGATCCCGCTCCTCGGGCGCGATCACCAGGATCTTGCGCTGTTCGATGATGGCGCGGGCGATCGGGTGGGTGAACTGCCGCTCCGGCAGGATCATCGACGCGATCTCGGAGACGCCCACCTGGCCCTGGGCGTCGACGGCGCGCAGCCGCAGCCGCACCGGCACCCCGGCCCAGATGTGCGGCGTCAGGTCATGGTAGCGCGTGGTCTCGATCTCGGCCGGCGCCCGCGACGGCAGCGGCACCGGCAGGTCGATCCGGGTCTGCGGCTCGCCGGGCTCCTGGCCCGACGGGGCATCGAACATGGCCTCGTCGAGCACGATCTGAAGACTCAGCTCAGCCAGACCGTAGTCGTCGAGGGCATGGATGTCGACGCGCAGCGCGTGGCGCTCAGTCTCGCTCGGCGACTGGGAAAAGGTGACGGCAGGGGCTGTGTCGTCGAGAACCACGATGTCCCAGCGCGCCAGCGTCTCGCCGCCGGCATCGATGGTCAGCGTGCCATCCTCCGCCAGGCCGAGCGCCGCGGAATAGCTCATCTCGCCGACTTTTTCGGGGGCGGTGACATCGCCGCCGAAGCGGATGGTCGGGGTGGCGCCGACCCCGTGCACCTGGGCCAGCACCTCGCTGCCCACCGGCGCCTCGACCGGTCCGGTCGCGTCGGCGGCGAGCGCGACCGGGGCAAGCCGGGTGTAGGACGGCGGCGAGATCCAGACATCGACCCGCACCGGCAGGCGTGGCTGATCCGGGGCGAAGCTGGGAGCGAAGGCGCGAGCCACCCGCTCCTCCGCGCTGCCGAGTCCGACGACGCTGGCGACGACCAGGGCGAGCACGGCGATCGCGCGGACGGCATAGGGGTCGCGGCGGGCGATCTCGGGCCGCGGCAGCGGCGCGCGCAGCCGCGCCATCGCCGCCTGGGCCCGCCGGCGATGGGCGGCCCACAGTGCCCGGCTGGCCACGTCGGTGCCGGTCAGCGCCGGCTGGTCCAGCCACGTGGTCAGCGGCCGATGAGCCGCTTCGCCGCTGGCTTCGAGACGGCGTGCGGCCACTTCGCGCGACGGCCACCGCATCCGTCGCAATCCCCACAGGGCCGCGGCGAGGAAGGCGAGTGCGAACAGCCCGAGGACGACGATGTGGGCGATGCCCGAGAGCGTCGGCAGCAGGTCGAGCAGGACGACGACCGCGAACGCTGCCAGCACCAGCGCGGCCGGCAGCACGGCCGGCCACAGCCGCTCCCAGGTCAGCGACCAGCGGGTCAGCGCGATGCGGCGGCGCACGCCGCCGGGCAGGGTCGTCGGCTCGGTCCGTGGTCCGGTCATTCCGCCGCTCCACTCCGTATCTGGGCCGCGACCGCCGGCGACTCGCGGCCCAGCCAGGGCGGCAGCCGGTCGAGCCCGATCAGCGCCTCGATCGTCTGCCGCGGCCGGACGACGGCAAAGTCGTCGCCCTTGACCAGCACCTCCGGCACCAGCGGCCGGCTGTTGTAGGTCGAGGCCATGACGGCGCCATAGGCGCCTGCGTCGCGGAACACCATCAAATCGTCCACGGCCAGCGCCGGCAAGTCACGGTCGCGTGCGAAGGTGTCGCCGCTCTCGCAGATCGGCCCGACCACGTCGGCGCGCGCCGTGGGCGCGTTGGCCGCCGGCTGGCGCACCGGCAGGATCTCGTGGTGGGCATCGTAGAGCGTCGGCCTTATCAGATCGTTCATCGCCGCATCGATGATCAGGAAGCGACGGGTCGCGCCCTCCTTGACCTGCACGACGCGGGCCAGCAGCACGCCGGCCGGGGCGACCAGCCAGCGCCCGGGCTCGATAGCCAGGCTGCAGTCGAGGCCGCCGACACTGCGCAGGATCAGCGCTGCATAGTCCTCGACCGCAGGCGACCGGGCGCCGTGATAATCGACTCCGAGCCCGCCGCCCAGGTCGAGATGGTCGACGGCGAAGCCGGCGCCGCGCAGCTCGCCGGTCAGCGCCGCCAGCCGGCCGAACGCCTGCTCATAGGGCTCCAGGCTGGTGAGCTGGGAACCGATATGGGTGGAGAGGCCGGTCAGGCGCACGCCCGGCATCGCGCGCGCGGCGGCGAAGGCGTCGCCGACATGGCCGAGGTCGACGCCGAACTTGTTCTCGGCCTTGCCGGTGGTGATCTTGGCGTGGGTGCGGGCGTCGACATTCGGGTTGATGCGCAGCGCGGCCTCGGCGACCGCGCCCCGCTCCAGCGCCACCCGGTTGAGCAGCGCGAGCTCGGGCAGGGACTCGACGTTGAACTGGCGGATGCCGGCGGCGAGCCCATAGGCGATCTCGTCGGCGGTCTTGCCGACGCCGGCAAACACGATCTTCTCCGGCGCCACGCCGGCGGCGACCGCACGCGCAATCTCGCCGGCCGAGACCACGTCGGCGCCGGCGCCCTCGGCAGCCAGCGTCGCGATCACCGCCTGGTTGGAATTGGCCTTCAGCGCATAGTAGATCGCCACCGGCGTCGTCCCGAAGGCACGGGCCAGCCGGCGGTAGCGGCCGGCGATGGCGTCGCCGCAATAGACATAGGCGGGCGTGCCGACCGCGGCCGCGATCCGGGCCAGCGGCACCCGCTCAGCGTGCAGCGCGCCCTCGCGGTAGGTGAATGGGCTCTCGCTCATCGGGTGGTCGGATACTCGCGCGGATAGGTCAATGTCACGTCCTCGGGCTCGATGGGGTCGCCCTTCTTGCCGCAGGCCGCCAGTCCGGCTGCAGTCACCAGCAACAATAGGGCGAAAATGCGGGGGAGCACCATCGGCCGCGGGTGCCAAAGTGTAACGCGGCTCGACGACGGAGAGTGTGTGCGCGGCGCCGTCACAGGAACCTCTCCCGGGCGGCGGCGGCGGCCTCGCGCACGCGCGCCGGCGCGGTGCCGCCGTGGCTCACGCGGCCGGCAATCGCGCTGTCGACGGCGAGCACCGGATAGACGGCGGCGTCGATCCGCGGGTCCACCGCCTGCATCGCGGCGAGCGGCAGCTCGGCGAGCTGGCAGCCGTGCTCCGCCGCGAGCCCGACGATGCGCCCGGTGACGTGGTGGGCGTCGCGGAACGGCAGCCCGTGCGTCCGCACCAGCCAGTCGGCGAGGTCGGTGGCGGTGGGGAAGCCCTTCTCCAGCGCCGCCCGCATCCGGTCCGGATCGGGCTCGAGGTCGGCGGCCATGCCGGTCATCGCGGCGATCGAGAGCGCCAGCGCGTCGGCGGCGAGGAACACCGCCTCCTTGTCCTCCTGCATGTCCTTGGCGTAGGCCATCGGCAATCCCTTCATCACCACCAGCAGCGTGGTCAGCCCGCCGATGATCCGCCCGGACTTGGCGCGGACCAACTCGGCCGCGTCCGGGTTCCGCTTCTGCGGCATGATCGAGCTGCCGGTGGTCCAGGCGTCGGAAAGCTTCACGAAGCCGAACTCGGCGCTGCACCAGATCACCAGCTCCTCGGCGAAGCGGGAGAGGTGGACGGCGCAGATCGCGGCGGCGGCCAGGAACTCCAGCGCGAAATCGCGGTCGGAGACGCTGTCGAGCGAATTGGCGGTCGGCCGGTCGAAGCCGAGCGCGGCGGCGGTCATGGCGCGGTCGATCGGGAAGGCGGTCCCGGCCAGCGCGGCCGCGCCCAGCGGGCACTCGTTCAGCCGCGCGCGCGCGTCGCGGAACCGGCCGCGGTCGCGGCCCAGCATCTCGACATAGGCGAGCAGGTGATGGCCGAACGTCACCGGCTGCGCGGTCTGCAGGTGGGTGTAGCCGGGCATGACGGTGGCTGCGTGGGCCTCCGCCTGGTCGATCAGCGTCGCCTGCAGGCCCTGCAGCGCGGCGTCGGCGGCGTCGATCGTGTCGCGGACCCAGAGTTTGAAGTCGGTCGCCACCTGGTCGTTGCGCGAGCGGGCGGTGTGGAGCCGGCCGGCCGGCTCGCCGACCAGCGCCTTCAGCCGCGCCTCCACGTTCATGTGGATGTCTTCCAGCGCCTCGGAGAAGGCGAACTTTCCCGAGTCGATCTCGGCGCGGATGGCGTCGAGACCGTCGCGGATCGCGACCGCGTCGGCGTCGGAGATGATGCCCTGCTTCGCCAGCATCGCCGCATGCGCCTGGCTGCCGGCAATGTCCTGGGCGTAGAGCCGCCGGTCGAAGCCGATCGACGCATTGATCGCCGTCATCAGCGCATCCGGCGCCGACGCGAAGCGGCCGCCCCACATGGCGTTGGCGGCAGGGGCGGACGCGGTCGGCTTGCGGCTGCTGTTCATGGCGCGGACAATGGCATGGCGCGGCTCAATGTAAAGAGCGAGGCATTGAAGTCGGCGAGAGCGCGCGTCGCGAGGTGTCGCGGGACACCGCAGGAGCCCATATGCGCGGCCTGGCTTGCCAAGTCTACAGATTCGTCCCGCCCGCACTCCGCGCGGTTATCGCCCGAGGGGCTCCGTCCCGCGGCTCAGAATGCGCATGTAGTCCCCGTAGACGAACTTCCGGCCTCGCTTCCTCCCGGTGATCTCCTGGAGCATCCCGAGCGTTTCCAGGTGCGCGATCGACTTGGCGATAGTTGGCGGTGAAATGCCGAGCCTCTGCGCCGCATCGGGGATGCCGATGATCGGCTTCTGCTGCAGGAGCTGATGCACGCGAAGCGCCGATGCCGCTGGACGGCCGAGGCCCTCGATCCGGCGCCGGTCGGTATCGAACAGGTTCAGGATTTCCCGCGCCGCCTCGGTTGCCTGCTGCGAGGTCTCGGCGATTCCTTCGAGGAAGAACGCGAGCCACGCCTCCCAGTCACCGTTCTCCCGAACCTGTTGAAGGAGGTC
>JBHJOG010000112.1:0-16029 GCA_050329975.1 Alphaproteobacteria bacterium
GACCTGACCGAGGCGGTCGGCGGGCTGCGCGACCTGCAGAACGGCCGCCTGCTCGAGCTGCAGGACCAGACCGCGGCGGACCGCATCGAGGCCGATGCCATGCTGGCTCTCGCCCGCGACGCCAGCGCGATCCTGTCGCGCATCTCGACCGCGCGCGCCTTCGAGCGCGACCTCGCCGCCACCCGCGATCCCGCCAGCGCCGAGGAGATCCGCAGCCAGCTCAGGTCAGCCAGCAACATCGCCAACGACCTGCTGTCGCAGGGTCACACGGAGCCGGTCGAGAAGCAGATCACCGCGCTGGTCGAGGGCATCGCCGGCTTCAACGCAGCCCTCGACCCGCTGGTCGCCAACATGAGCCAGCAGGACGAAGCCGCCGCCGCCATGGCGAGCGCCGGCGCCGGACTCTACCACAACGTCGCCGTGCTCGCCGACCAGCAGCAGGCTGCGATGCAGGCCGACAAGGCGCTGTCGCTGACAATCATCGCCGGCGTGATCGCCGGGGCGGTGCTGCTCGCGATCGGTGTCGCCATCGGCCTGGGCCGGGCGATCGGCAGGCCGATCAACCGCATCGTGGCCGACATGGCCCGGCTGTCGGCCGGCGACCTCGCGATCGAGGTCCAGGGCGCGGGTCGCGGGGACGAGATCGGCAAGATCGCGTCGGCGCTGCAGGTGTTCAAGGAGACAGCGGTCGCGGCGGAGGCCGCCAACCTGGCGCGCGAGGAGGCGGCGGAGGCTGCCCGCCAGCGCGCGGCGCACATGGCCGAGACCAGCGACGCCTTCACCCGGCGCGTGCACCAGGTGCTGGATCAGCTGATGGCGGCCGGCAGCGCGCTGCGCGGTACCGCCGACGCCATGACCGACATCGCGAGCGAGACCAAGCAGCAGGCCGGTGCAGCCTCCGAGCTGACCGGCGAGACAGCCGCCAATGTCGACATGGTCGCCGCCGCCACCGAGGAGCTCTCGGCCTCGATCCAGGAGGTCTCGTCCCAGATCACCAACACCTCGACCCAGGCCGACGGCGCCCGGCTGGAGGCGAGCCGCGCAAGCGGCACGATCACCGCGCTGCACAGCGGGGCCAGCAAGGTCGGCGAGGTGGTGAAGATCATCTCCGAGATCGCCGAACAGACCAACCTGCTGGCGCTCAACGCCACCATCGAGGCGGCGCGCGCCGGCGACGCCGGCAAGGGCTTCGCGGTCGTCGCCTCCGAGGTGAAGGCGCTGGCCCAGCAGACCGCCCGCGCCACCGAGGAGATCGCCAGCCAGATCGCCCAGATCCAGCGCCAGATCACCGAGGCGGTGCCGGTGATCGAATCGGTTGCCCGGACCATCGAAACCCTTGCCGAGACCTCGATGCAGGTGGCGAGCAGCGCGGAGGAGCAGAACGCGACCACGCGCGATATCTCTGCCAATGCCAGCAAGGCTGCCACCAACACCCGCGGCGTGACCGAGCAGATGTCGAGCCTGGTCGACGCCGCCAACAGCGCCAGCGAGGCGGCCACCGAGGTGCTGCGCGCAGCGGGCGAGCTGACCGAAACCGGCGGCGTGCTGAAGAGCGAGATCGACGCCTACGTCCGCCAGATCGCGGCGGCGTGATACGCAGCGGCGCAGGACGCCCAACCCCGCACCCTCCACGGTCGTCGGAACACGGCAGCGGAAACGACCGCCCCTCCGGCCAGCACTCGCGCAAGATGGCGGCAGCCGACCGTTTGGGATGGATATTCTATATTCCATCGCCTAAATAGGGTTTGTGAGCTACCCTACGAGTCAACGATGATTTCCCAGAAAGCGAAATACGCCCTGCGTGCGCTGGTCGCGCTCGCGCAGACGCGGGAGGTTTCCCTCACCGCCGCCGAGATTGCCGCACAGCAGGCAATCCCCAAGAAGTTTCTCGAGCAGATCCTGCTGGACCTGAAGCGCGAAGGCATCATCCACAGCCGCCGCGGTCGCGCCGGGGGATACGCCCTGTTGCGACCGGCCGACACTATCACCTTCGGCCAGGTCCTGCGTTTGATGGACGGACCGATTGCGCCGCTGTCCTGCCTGAGCAGAATCGCGTACCGCCGCTGCGAGGATTGCCTGGACGAAAGCGCCTGCGAGATCCGGCGCGTATTCGCGCAGGTCGCACAATCGACGCGCACCGTTCTGGATCAGACCACCATCGCCGACGCAGTAGCCGATGACAGGCGGCTCGAGCGGGCAGCCGCCGCAGGATAGGTGCGGTCGGCCCCGATGTGGAGCCGCTGACCGCAAACAGAACCGACAACCCATACGACGACAGCCGCGGGCAGCGCCCGAGGAGGGAACCACTCTGCCCCTTGACAAGGCTGTCCGCTTCATTCGACATAATCTCTATCGACTACATAGGAGATTAGGGAATGAGGTACGGCCTAACGATCGCCGCGGTGTCATTTGTCTTCGCCACCCCTGCGCTGGCGCAGACAACGATCCTGAACGTCTCCTACGATCCGACGCGGGAGCTGTATCAGGAGTTCAATGCGGCCTTTGCCGCGCATTGGCTGGAGGAGACCGGCGAGCAGGTCACAATCCAGCAGTCGCACGGCGGCTCAGGCAGCCAGGCGCGCGCCGTGATCGACGGCCTCGCGGCCGACGTGGTGACCCTGGCGCTCGAAGCCGACATCGATGCGATCGTCGGGGCGACCGGCCTGATCCCGGAGAATTGGCGGCAGCGGCTGCCCAACGCGAGCGCGCCTTACACCTCGACCATCGTGTTCCTGGTCCGCGACGGCAATCCGAAAGGGATCGCCGACTGGCACGACCTGATCGCCGACGGCGTCGAGGTGATCACGCCCAACCCGAAGACCTCCGGTGGCGCCCGATGGAACTACCTCGCTGCCTGGGCCTATGCGAGCAACGCATTTGACGGCGACGAGGCGCAGGTCAGGGAGTTCGTGGCCGAGATCTATCGGCATGTGCCGGTGCTCGACACCGCTGCACGCGGCTCGACCACCACCTTTGTCCAGCGCGGCATCGGCGACGTTTTCCTCTCCTGGGAGAACGAGGCTTTCCTGGCGTTGGAGGAGCTCGGTCCGGACCAGTTCGAAATCATCGTTCCGTCGATCACGATCCTGGCCGAGCCGCCGGTGACCCTGGTTGACGGCAACGCCGACGCCCATGGCACCCGGGAAGTCGCTCAGGCCTATCTGGAGTTCCTCTATTCGCCGGTCGGACAGGCGATCGCCGCCAAGCACTACTACCGCCCCTCCGAGCCCGCCTCGGTCGACCCGGCTGACCTGGAGCGCTTCCCGGAGGTGACGCTGATCTCGATCGACGACCCGCTGTTCGGCGGCTGGGCCACGGCGCAACCGGCCCACTTCGGCGACGGTGGCATCTTCGACCAGATCTACGCGCCGTAAGCGGGGAAGCGACCTTGGCAGAGGCCATCGGCTTCCGGCTCAAGGCTCCGAGCGTCATCCCGGGTTTCGGGCTGACGCTCGGTTTCACCTTGACCTATCTGAGCCTGATCGTCCTGATCCCGCTGGCAGCACTGGTGCTGCGCAGTACCGGGCTGGGCTGGGAGGAGTTCTGGCGGCTGGCCACCGACCGGCGAACGGTGTCCGCCCTGAAGCTGAGCTTCGTCGCCTCGCTGATCGCCGCCACCATCAACGCGGTGTTCGGGCTGCTGCTCGCCTGGGTGCTGGTTCGCTACCGGTTTCCGGGGCGGCGGCTGATCGACGCCATCATCGACTTGCCCTTCGCACTGCCGACGGCGGTGGCCGGCATCGCGCTGACCGCGCTCTATGCGCCGAACGGCTGGATCGGGCGGCATCTGGCGGAGCTCGGCATCAAGGCCGCGTATACGCCGGTCGGCATCGTGATCGCGCTCACCTTCATCAGCCTGCCGTTCGTGGTCCGCACCGTGCAGCCGATCATGGAGGAAATCGACAAGGAGCTGGAGGAAGCGGCCGCCACGCTTGGCGCCCGCCGTCTGCAGACGATCTGCCGCGTCATCCTGCCGATGCTGCTGCCGCCGCTGTTGACCGGCTATGCGCTGGCGCTCGCGCGCGCCATCGGGGAATACGGCTCGGTGATCTTTATTGCCGGCAACATCCCCCATGTCTCGGAGATCGCACCGCTGCTGATCCGGATCAGGCTGGAGGAGTTCAACTATCCAGCGGCATCCGCGATCGCCACGGTGATGCTCGCCATCTCCTTCCTCATGCTGCTCGTCATCAACCTGATCCAGGCCTGGAGCCGCAGGAGGTTCGGCTATGGCGCGTGACGCCCGCACCGACGCCCATCCGGTGACGACGGAATCGCCCGGCGTCCGGCTGACCCTGATCATCGTCGCGCTCGCCTTCCTCGGGCTGTTCCTGGTGCTGCCGCTGGTCGCCGTGTTCAGCGAGGCGCTGCGAAACGGGGTCGATGCCTTCTTTGCTGCGATCGTCGAGCCCGATGCGCTGGCCGCGATCAGGCTGACCCTGATCGTCGCCGCGATCTCGGTGCCGTGCAACATCGTGTTCGGCATCGCCGCCGCATGGTCCATCGCCAAGTACGAGTTCAAGGGCAAGAGCGTGCTGATCACGCTGATCGACCTGCCGTTCTCGGTGTCGCCGATCATCTCCGGCATGATCTACGTGCTGCTGTTCGGCGCCCACGGCTATCTCGGGCCGTGGCTGAAGGAGAACGACATCCAGATCATCTTCGCCGTTCCGGGCATCGTGCTGGCGACGATCTTCGTCACCGTCCCCTTCGTCGCCCGCGAACTGATCCCGCTGATGCAGGAGCAGGGCACCGGCGACGAGGAAGCGGCGATCTCGCTCGGGGCCAGCGGCTGGAAGACCTTCCTGTTCGTCACCCTGCCCAACGTAAAGTGGGCGCTGCTCTATGGCGTGCTGCTGTGCAACGCACGCGCGATGGGCGAGTTCGGCGCCGTATCGGTGGTCTCCGGTCACATCCGGGGCCTGACCAACACCATGCCGCTGCAGGTGGAGATCCTCTACAACGAATATGCCTTTTCCGCCGCCTTCGCGGTTGCCTCGCTGCTGGCCCTGCTGGCACTGGCCACCCTGGCGCTCAAGACGGCGCTCGAATGGCACTATGGCACTGGCCAGTCCGGCGCGCGCAATCACTGAGGATCGGCGATGGAAATCAGAATCGACAACGTCCGCAAGCAATTCGACCGCTACCCGGCGCTGCACGGCGTGTCGCTGCAGGTCCGCTCCGGCGAGCTGATCGCCCTGCTCGGCCCGTCCGGCTCGGGCAAGACGACCTTGCTGCGCCTCATCGCCGGCCTTGAGTTCCCGACCGAAGGCCGGATCTATTTCGGCGACGAGGAGGCCTCGCACAAGACCGTGCAGGAGCGCAATGTCGGCTTTGTGTTCCAGCACTACGCCCTGTTCCGGCACATGTCCGTGGCCGGCAACATCGGCTTCGGGCTCAGGGTGCGGCCGGCGGCGCGACGGCCGAGCCGGCAGGAGATCCGGCGGCGCGCGTCTGAGCTGCTCGACCTGGTCCAGCTCTCCGGGCTGGAGGACCGGTTCCCGCACCAGCTCTCCGGCGGCCAGCGCCAGCGGGTGGCGCTGGCGCGCGCGCTGGCGATCGAGCCGCGGGTGCTGCTGCTTGACGAGCCGTTCGGCGCGCTCGATGCCAAGGTCCGGCGCGAACTGCGCCGCTGGCTGCGCGAGCTGCACGACAAGACCGGGCACACCACGGTGTTCGTCACCCACGACCAGGAGGAGGCGCTGGAGCTCGCCGACCGGGTGGTGGTGATGAGCCAGGGCCGGATCGAACAGATCGGCACCGCCGACGACATCTACGACGCACCGGCCTCGCCCTTCGTCTATTCCTTCATCGGCGAGTCGACCGTCCTACCGGTCACGGTGTCCGCAGGCTGCGTGATCCTGGACGGGGTGCCGCTATCCATGCCGCCGGAGGACATCGCCGAGGGGCCGGCCAGTCTCTATCTGCGCCCGCACGACCTGGACATCGTTGCCGGCTACACCCCGGGGGCCATCGCTGGCACGGTCACGCTGGTACGCCGGCACAACGGCATGCGGCGGGTCGAGCTCGCTGTCGGCCAGGAAGGCGCCCGCCTGGAGCTCGACCTGCCGGCCGACTACGCCGGGACCCTGTCTGGCCGGCTGGCGGTGCTTCCACGCCGCTCGTGCTTGTTCCCGGCGACGCATCCCCCGGCGGCCGGACGCCCCTGAGGCTGTCCGTTCAGCCTGCCAGCTTGTCGAGTTCGTGCAGGATGGTGTCGCCCATCACCCCGGTGGAGACCCGGGCCTTGCCCTCCTGCATGATGTCGGCGGTGCGCACGCCGCTTGAGAGCACGTTGCGGATCGCCAGCTCGAGCAGGTCGGCATCCTCGTCCATGTCGAACGAGTAGCGCAGCGCCATCGCGTAGCTGAGCAGCATGGCGATCGGGTTGGCCGCACCCTTGCCGGCGATGTCCGGCGCCGAGCCGTGCACCGGCTCGTACAGCGCCTTGCGCCGGCCGCTCTCGTCGGGCGCGCCCAGCGAGGCCGACGGCAGCATGCCCAGCGAGCCGGTCAGCATCGCCGCGCAGTCCGACAGGATGTCGCCGAACAGGTTGTCGGTGACGATGACGTCGAACTGCTTCGGCTGGCGGACCAGCTGCATGGCGCAATTGTCGGCATACATGTGGGAGAGCTCGACGTCGGAATATTCGGCGTCGTGCAGCGCCTGCACCGTCTGCCGCCAAAGCAGGCCGCTTTCCATCACGTTGGCCTTCTCGACCGAGGTCACCCGGTTGGAGCGCTTGCGGGCGAGTTCGAAACCGACCCGCGCGATGCGCTCGATCTCCGGCGTGGTGTAGACCTGCGTGTTGACGCCGCGCCTGGTGCCGTCCGGCAGGGTCTCGATGCCGCGCGGCTCGCCGAAATAGACGCCGCCGGTGAGCTCGCGCAGGATCATGATGTCGAGCCCGCGGACCAGCTCCGGCTTCAGGCTGGAGGCGTCGGCCAGCGCGTCGAACACCAGTGCCGGCCGCAGGTTGGCGAACAGCCCCATCTCCTTGCGCAGCCGCAGCAGCCCGCGCTCGGGCTGGATCTCGAACGGAATTCCTTCCCATTTCGGGCCGCCGACGGCGCCGAACAGCACCGCATCCACCGCCATCGCGTCGGCCATGACCTCGTCGGTCAGCGGGATGCCGTGGGCGTCGATCGAGGCGCCGCCGACCAGCCCGGTCTGGATGTCGAACGACACCGACCGCCGCTTTGCCATCCAGTCGATCACGCGCGTCGTCTCGCGCACGATCTCCGGCCCGATCCCGTCCCCGGGGAGGATCAACAGCTTCTTGTTGGCGGTCATTCGACGTCTTTCATCTGAAGCATGGGTTGGAGTTGGGCGTCTTCCGAGCCGTCATCGCGAGCCTCCGGCAGGCGGCGCGGCAATCCAGGGCCGCCCCGCCGGCGCTCGTGCGCCCGTTCTGGATTGCCACGTCGCTTCGCTCCTCGCAATGACGGCAGCCGGGCTCAGGCGCCGGCGAACAGCCACGGGCGCTGCAGCCGGTCGCGCGCCTCGAAATCTTCGATCTTCGGGCCGTGCACCAGGGTGAGGCCGATGTCGTCCAGGCCATCGAGCAGGCATCGCTTGCGGAACGGGTCGATGTCGAACGGCACGATCGGGCCGTTCGGGCGGCGGATGGTCTGCGCCACCAGGTCGATGGTCAGCTCGGGGTTCTCGCGGTCCCTGGCGTCGGCCATCAGCAGGGCGACCTGGTCGGCGGGCAGGGTGATCGGCAGGATGCCGTTCTTGAAGCAGTTGTTGTAGAAGATGTCGGCGAAGCTCGGCGCGATCACGCAGCGGATGCCGAAGTCGAGCAGCGCCCAGGGCGCGTGCTCTCGCGAGGAGCCGCAGCCGAAATTCTCCCCCGCGACCAGGATCTCGGCCTTGTCATAGGGCGGGTTGTCCAGGACGAAGGTACCGGTGGGCCGGCCGCCGGCGTCGGTGCGCAGCTCGAAGAACAGCCCTGCCTTCAACCCGGTACGCTGGATCGTGGTCAGGAACTGCTTCGGGATGATCATGTCGGTGTCGACATTGGCCATCGGCAGCGGCGCGGCGATGCCGCTGAGCTTGGTGAAGGGCTGCATGGGGTGGTCTCCTCAGCGGGATCCGATGCTCATCCCATCAGCTCGCGCACGTCGGCAAGCCGTCCGGTGATGGCGGCAGCGGCGGCCATTGCCGGGCTGAGCAGGTGGGTGCGCCCGCCGCGGCCCTGACGGCCCTCGAAATTGCGGTTGGAGGTCGAAGCGCAGCGCTCGCCGGGCTCGAGCCGGTCGGCGTTCATCGCCAGGCACATCGAGCAGCCCGGCTCGCGCCAGTCGAAGCCGGCCTCGACCAGGATCCGGTCCAGCCCCTCCTCCTCGGCCTGCTCCTTGACCAGTCCGGAACCGGGAACGACCATCGCCTGGATGCCGTCGGCAACGTGCCGTCCCTTGGCGACCGCGGCGACGGCGCGGATGTCCTCGATCCGGCCGTTGGTGCAGGAGCCGATGAACACGCGGTCGACGGTGATGTCGGCGATCTTCATGCCGGCGGTCAGCGCCATGTAGTCGAGCATGCGCTGCATCGCCTCGGCGCGCGCCGCGTCCGGCGCATCGGCGGGGTCCGGCACCACGCCCGTGATCGGGGCCACATCCTGCGGGCTGGTGCCCCAGGTCACCTGCGGCTCGATCGCCGAGACGTCGAGGACGACCTCGCGGTCGTAGACCGCGCCAGGGTCCGACGGCAGGGTCCGCCACCAGGCGACCGCCTGCTCCCACACGCCCGCCTTCGGCACCATCGGCCGGCCCTTCAGGTAGTCGAAGGTGGTTTCGTCCGGTGCGATCAGGCCGGCGCGGGCGCCGGCTTCGATCGACATGTTGCAGACGGTCATCCGCCCTTCCATGGACAGGTCGCGGATCGCCTGGCCGGCATATTCGATGACGTGTCCGGTGCCGCCGGCCGTGCCGATCCGGCCGATGACGGCGAGAATCAGGTCCTTGGCCGTGCAGCCGAACGGCAGCGCGCCATCGACGGTGATCCGCATCGTCTTGGCCGGCTGCTGGATCAGGGTCTGGGTGGCGAGCACGTGCTCGACCTCGGAGGTGCCGATCCCGAAGGCCAGCGCGCCGAACGCGCCATGGGTGGCGGTGTGGCTGTCGCCGCAGACGATGGTCATCCCGGGCTGGGTGAAGCCCTGTTCCGGGCCGATGATGTGGACGATGCCCTGGCGGACGTCCTCCATCGAGAAATAAGGGACGCCGAACTCGGCGCAGTTCTTCGCCAGCTTCTCGACCTGGATCCGGCTGGCGTCGTCCTTGATCCCGTGGGCGCGGTCGGCGGTGGGTACATTGTGGTCGGCGACGGCGAGCGTCGCGTCGGGCCGCCGGACCGCACGGCCGTTCGCCCGCAGCCCCTCGAAAGCCTGCGGGCTGGTCACCTCGTGCACCAGATGGCGGTCGATATAGATCAGGCAGGTGCCTTCGCCGCTGCGGTCGACCAGATGGCCGTCCCAGATCTTGTCGAACAGCGTCCGTGGCAGCGTCCGTGGCTTCGTCATTGCAGACAGCTTCTCAGTTCCTCTCGCCGCTCAGGCGCGGGCCGCTCGCGTCGGCGCGGTGCGGCCTGCGAAGGACGCAGGCTTGGCGGTCCGGGACCGCTCCGGCCAGCCGAATCCTCAAGCCTTCATGCCGCGGCCGGTCTTGCGCTCGACGATCCGGGCCGACTTGCCCTGGCGGCCGCGCAGGTAATAGAGCTTGGCCCGTCGGACCTTGCCCTGGCGCACCACCTCGATCGAGTCCAGTCGCGGGCTGTACAGCGGGAACACGCGCTCGACGCCCTCGCCGTAGCTGATCTTGCGCACGGTGAACGAGGAGCCGATGCCGGCATTGCGGCGCGCGATGCAGACGCCTTCGAAGGCCTGGATACGTTCGCGGGTGCCCTCGACGACCTTCACGTTCACCCGCAGCGTATCGCCGGGACTGAACTCCGGGATCGGCCGGGCGGCGGTGAGCGCGGCGATTTCTTCCTTCTCGATCTGCTCGATCACGTTCATGGCTCTTCTCTCCTCTACGCAGGAATGGTCCCGTCGGACGCCCGCGTGCATGTCAACCGGCTCCACAGACCCGGCGGTTCCACAGATCCGGCCTGCGCGACCGGGTCAAATCTTCTGCCTGCGCCCGCCGCCACGCCGCGATGTTGGCGTGGTGGCCGGTCAGGAGCACCTCGGGGACCGCCCGCCCCCGCCACACCGCCGGCCGGGTGTAGTGCGGGTACTCGAGCAGTCCGCCGCGAAAGCTCTCCTCCTCCCGCGACGCCTGCGCGCCCATTACACCCGGCAGCAGCCGGACGCAGGCGTCGAGCATCGCGATCGCCGCCGGCTCGCCGCCGGACAGCACGAAATCGCCGAGGCTGACCTCCTCAAGCGCGCGCGCCTCGATCACGCGCTCGTCCAGCCCCTCGTAGCGGCCGCACAGCATCACCACGCCGGGCCCGGCCGCCAGCGCATCGGCCTGCGCCTGGTCGAACCGGCGGCCGCGCGGCGACAGGTAGAGCGCGCGCGCACCGGCGGGCGCCGCCGCCATCGCCGCCTCCAGTGCCGCGTCGACCACATCGGGACGCAGCACCATGCCGGCGCCGCCGCCGAAGGGGACATCGTCGACGGAGCGGTGCTTATCGCCCGCGAAGCCGCGGATGTCCATCCTTTCCAGCGCCCAGCGCCCCTCCGCCAGCGCCTTGCCCGCCAGCGACTGGCCGAGCGGTCCGGGAAACATCTCCGGGAACAGAGTCAGCACCACCGCCGTCCAGGGACGCGCACCAGGGGCGGAGGGCTCAGCCGTCGGATCACCCATGGTGGCGGCTCCCGTTGCGGATGGCCGGCGCCGCATCGTCGCCCGTTGCCGCTTCGTGCGGGTGCTCGTCGCCAGCCTCCTCGAGCAGGCCGGCCGGCGGGTCGATGACCAGGCGCCCAGCCGCGATCTCGACGGCCGGGAAGCAGGCGCGGGTGAACGGGACCGCCACCGTCTTTGCCGGCGAGCCGGTGTCTTCGCGCGCGATCTCCACCACGTCGCCGGCGCCGTGGTCGTCGACACCGAGCACGGTCCCGAATCGCTTGCCCTCGGCGGTGACGACCGCCAGCCCGATCAGGTCGACGTGGTAGAACTCGTCGTCATCGGGCGGCGGCAGCCGGTCCCGCGGCACGTAGAGCCGCTGCCCACGCAGGGCGAGCGCCGCATCGCGGTCCTCGACGCCGTCGATGGCCGCCACGAACTGGTCCCTGGCCTCGCCGACCAGGCTGATCGCGAACGTCCGCTTGCCGGTGGCGTCGGTCAGCGGACCGTAGCCGGTGATCGCCGCCGGATCCGCGGTGAAGCTGCGCAGCCGGACCAGCCCGCGCACACCGTGCGCGGTTCCGATCTGCCCGACGCAGACCATGTCCCGATCTTCCTCACGACCAGCCATGCGTGATCCCCGCTCCCGGGCCGTAGCCCGGGGTCACGACGACTCAGGCGTCCGGCGCGGCCGGCTCGGCGGCCGGTTCGGCTGCAGGCTCGGCAGCAGCCGCCTCGGCGGCCTTGCGCGCCTCCTCGGCCTGCTTCGCCCGCTCCTGCGCCTTCGCCTTCGGCTGCGGCTGCTTGGTCTGCGTCGGCACCGCGTATTTCGGCGCCAGCCCGGCGTCGCCGATGAAACGGGCGACCCGGTCGGTCGGCTGGGCGCCGACGCTGAGCCAATGCTTGATCCGATCGGCGTCCAGCTTCAGCCGGTCGGCGTGGTCGCGCTCGACCATCGGGTTGTAGGTGCCCACTTTCTCGATGAAATCGCCGTCGCGCGGGGCGCGGGCGTCGGCGACGACGATGCGGTAGTAGGGACGCTTCTTTGCGCCACCGCGGGCGAGCCGGATCTTCAGTGCCATGATCTTCCTTTCCTAGAAACGTCATGCCCGTGCTCGTCCCGGGCATCTCCCGGGGCGGAGGCGCGAGCGGCCAGCAATGGCCGGGTCAGGCCCGGCGTTGTCGAATATTGCGGGGAACGGCAACCCATATTGTCACCCGCGGGGGAAGCCGGGGGGCAGCCCGCCGCCGGGACCGCCCATGCCGCCCATCAGGCCG
Organism: Alphaproteobacteria bacterium; assembly: GCA_050329975.1. Lineage (GTDB taxonomy): Bacteria > Pseudomonadota > Alphaproteobacteria > CALKHQ01 > CALKHQ01 > CALKHQ01. The sequence goes on from JBHJOG010000112.1 coordinate 12,075, forward strand.
CCGAGCCCGCCGCGCATCAGGCCCTTGGGGCCGAGCTTGCCGACGCGCTTCATCATCTTGGCCATGTCGGCGTGCTGCTTCAGCAGCTTGTTGACGTCCTGCACGCTGGTGCCGGAACCCGAGGCGATCCGGCGCTTGCGGCTGGCGTGGATCAGGTTCGGTTTGGTCCGCTCCTGCAGCGTCATCGACAGGATGATCGCCTCCTGCCGCTTGATGACCCGGTCGTCGATCTTCGCCTCCGCCATCTGCTTCTTCATCTTGCCGATGCCGGGCAGCAGACCCATCAGCCCGCCTAGCCCGCCCATCTTCGACAGCTGGCGCAGCTGCTGCAGCAGGTCGTTGAGGTCGAAGTCGCCCTTCTGCATCTTGCGGGCCATCTTCTCGGCCTCGGCCTCGTCGATGACCTCCTTCGCCTTCTCGACCAGGCTGACCACGTCGCCCATGCCCAGGATACGGCCGGCGATCCGCTCGGGATGGAACGGCTCGATCGCATCGAGTTTCTCGCCGACGCCGATCAGCTTGATCGGGCAGCCGGTGACAGCGCGCATCGAGAGCGCGGCACCGCCGCGGGCGTCGCCGTCGACGCGGGTGAGCACGATGCCGGTAAGCCCGATCCGCTGCTTGAAGTTGGTGGCGGTGGCGACCGCGTCCTGGCCGGTCATCGCGTCGGCGACCAGCAGCGTCTCGACCGGCTGCACCGCGTCGCGCACCGCGGCGACCTCGGCCATCAGCGCCTCGTCGATCGAGAGGCGCCCGGCGGTATCCAGCAGCACCACGTCATAGCCGTTCAGCCGCCCGGCGGACAACGCCCGGCGCGCGATCTCCACCGGCCCCTGGCCCGGGACGATCGGCAGGGTCGCCACCGCCGCCTGTTCGCCGAGAATCCGCAGTTGTTCCTGCGCCGCCGGCCGCTGCACGTCCAGCGAGGCCATCAGGACCTTCTTCTTCTGGTCCCTCTGCAGCATCCTGCCGATCTTGGCCGTCGAGGTGGTCTTGCCCGAGCCCTGCAGGCCGACGATCAGGATCGGCACCGGCGGCACCGCCACCGTGTTGATCGCGGTCGCTTCCGAGCCGAGCATCTCGACCAGGTTGTCGTGGACGATCTTGATGACCTGCTGGCCGGGCGAGACCGAGCGGATCACCTCCTGCCCGACCGCGCGCGCGCGCACCTTGTCGACGAACTCCTTGACCACCGGCAGCGCGACATCGGCCTCGAGCAGCGCGACCCGCACCTCGCGCATTGCCGTCGAGACATCCGCCTCCGACAGCGCGCCCCGCTTGCGCAGCTTGTCGAAGATCTCGCCGAACTTGCCGCCCAAGCCTTCGAACATCGGCCCTCCGGTCCTTACAACCGCCTCAAACACAAACGCGCCGGTGCGCGAAACTCGCGGACCGACGGGACCCCTGGGGGCCAACTCGCACATCTGTGCGGGACGCGAGGGGGTATAGGAGCGTGGCCAGCCTTTGTCAATGTTCCCAGTCCCCCTGGGTCCCCCTGGGATGCCTCCGGGACTGGGCCGGCGGGCCGACTGCATTAGGTTAGTGGCAGCATTCACTGCAACCTCGGGCCGCGGAGCGGCAAGGAGGGCGACATGGTATGGATCGGTGCCGTGCTGATCGTGGTCGGCGTGGTGGTGATGGCGGTGCAGCCGCTGCGGCGCGGACAGTTGAGCGGGGAGCGGCTGGCGCCGGGGAACGCCGCCGACACGTTGGAGCCGCGCAGGCCGAGCCGCGGCTTCGGGTTCCGCTGGAACTGGCCAGGCATCGCCCTGGTCGCGATCGGGGCGGTGCTGCTGCTGGCGTCGGCGGTCTTCGGAGTCTGACCAGGCAGGCGATCCGGGGCTTTGGCCCGCGGCGCGCGACGGCTAGGATGGCGGCATGCGCTTCGCCATCCGCCTGTCCACGCCCGACGACGCCGAAGCCGTCACCGCCTTGCTCGCCGCCTCCTACTCGCCGCTGATGGCCGGGCACTACGAGCCGGACGCGCTGGCCGCGCTGCTACCGGCGATCACCGTGGCCAATCCGCGGCTGCTTGGCTCCGGGCGCTATTTCATCGCCGAGGCAGCGGACGGGACGACGGTTGGCTGCGGCGGGTGGAGCACCGAACGCCCCGGTGAGGGCGAGCCGACCGAGGGGCTCGGGCATGTCCGGCATTTCGCCACCCATCCTGACTGGATCGGGCGCGGCATCGGGCGGGCGCTGTTCGAGCGCTGCCTGGCCCAGGCGCGCGCAGCCGGAGTCACTGCCTTCGAGTGCTACGCCAACCTGAACGCCGAAGGCTTCTACCGGGCGCTCGGCTTCGAGCCGGTGCGTCGGATCGCGGTCGAGGTCGGCCCCGAGCGGTCGCTGCCGGCGATGCTGATGCGCAGGGCCGATTGAACCGACTCGGCGATCCGTGCGACCTATGCATCCGCGCGAGTCGCGCCGGGTCAACTGCTGGAAGGTCGCAGCTTGCCATCCGCTCCCACTGCCGACGTTTCGCTCGATCCCCTCGCCACCGCCGCAGTCCGAGCGGTGGAGATGCTCGGGCACGATGGCGCCCGCTGGCACGTGGTGCACCGGGCGGCGCGCGCTGGTCGGGTGCTGCTGGTGCTGGGCGCCGATGCGGTGGCAGACCATCATGCGGCACTAATGCGGCATGACGCCATGCCGATCGCGCTGACCCACCGCGCGGGGCGCATCGGCCGGCGCAATCCCTTCCTCGGCGAGGCGCAGCACGTCGGCTGCGACGTACCGGGAGTCTGCTGCCACGGGCTGCAGGTGGTGGCGTTCCGCGCCCAGCCCGGGGTGAGCGCGATCCGGTTCCGCCGCAACGGCCGCGACCAGGAACTGCCGGTGGACCCGCGCAGCGGCCGGTTCCTGCTGGTCGACTGGACCGATCCGGCCCCGATCAGCGCCTTCACCGGGCTGGTCACCGGCCGCGGCATGGTCGTCCCGGCGGCGCCGGACCTGCCGTTCTCCCCGGCGCATGCCGCAGCGATGCGGGCTGCGGATCAGACGGCGGCGGCCGCCGCATAGGCCGGTTTCAGCCTCCCTTAAGGATCGAATGCGATCCTGCAGGCATGCTTCGCGTGCTCGCCTGCATCGCCGACGATCATGACCTGCGCTTCGTGGTGCTGGCGGGCGTCATCTGCTGCCTGGCCTGCTACACGGCGATGAGCCTGCTGTCGCGCAGCGACGGCAGCAGCCGGCGACGCGACCTGGGCTGGCTGGCCGCAGCCGCCATCGTGACCGGCAGCGGGGTGTGGTCCACTCATTTCGTCGCCATGCTGGCGTTCAAGCCGAGCCTGCCGAGCGGCTTCCACTTCGGGCTGACGGCGCTATCGATTCTGATCGCCATCCTGATCAGCGGCCTGGGCTTACTCGTCGCCGTCCGCCTACGCCGGGCGATCCTCGGCGGCGCCATCGTTGGCGTGGCGATCGCCACGATGCACTTCATAGGCATGGCCGGCTACGAGGTGGCCGCGGTCCTGGAGTGGGATGCAGCGCTGGTCGTCGCCTCGATCGTCATGGGCGTCGTGCTTTCCGCAGCGGCGCTGGCCGGCGCGCAGCGTCGGCCGGGTCTCGGCGGCCGGCTGTTCGGCGCCGGCGTGCTGACGCTCGCGATCTGCGCCCTGCACTTCACCGCCATGGCGGCCGCGACCCTGACGCCGGACCCGACCGTCACTGTGCCCGAGAGCATCGTCGCCCCGGAGATGCTCGTCACCTTCGTGGCCCTCGTCACCCTGGCCATCATGGTGTTCGGCCTCGCCGGGTCGGTTATCGACCAGCGATTCGCGCTTCGCTCCATCGACGAGGCCGCCCGTCTGCGAGTGCATGTGGACGAGCTGGAACGAACAAAGCTGGAGCTGGAAAGCGCCACGGTGCAACTGCGCGCCGCCCTGGGCGCCGCCGAGGAGGCGAACCGGGCGAAGTCCGAGTTCCTGGCGACGATGAGCCACGAGATTCGCACGCC
>JBHJOG010000113.1:0-7858 GCA_050329975.1 Alphaproteobacteria bacterium
GAGCTGGTCGACTGCAAGACCGTGCCGCTCAAAGTCCCGGCGACGGCGGAGATCGTGCTCGAAGGCCATGTCAGCCTCGACGCCTACGGCGACGAGGGCCCCTATGGCGACCACACCGGCTACTACAATTCGGTGGAGCCGTTCCCGGTGTTCACGGTCAACGCGATCACCATGCGCCGGGATCCGATCTACCTCTCGACCTTCACCGGCCGGCCGCCGGACGAGCCGTCGGTGCTGGGCGAGGCGCTGAACGAGGTGTTCGTGCCGCTGATCCGGCAGCAGTTCCCGGAGATCGTCGACTTCTGGCTGCCACCGGAAGGCTGCAGCTACCGCATCGCAGTGGTGTCGATGAAGAAGGCCTACCCCGGCCATGCCAAGCGGGTGATGATGGGGGTGTGGTCCTATCTCCGCCAGTTCATGTACACCAAGTGGGTGATCGTCGTGGACAACGACATCGACGCCCGCGACTGGAAGGACGTGATGTGGGCGATCTCCACCCGGATGGACCCTGCGCGCGACATCACGCTGGTCGAGCACACCCCGATCGACTACCTCGACTTCGCCAGCCCGGAAAGCGGGCTCGGCTCGAAGATCGGCCTCGACGCCACCAACAAATGGCCGCCGGAGACCAAGCGGGAATGGGGACGAAAGCTCGCCATGGATCCTGAGGTGATCGCCCGGGTCGACGCGATGTGGGGTGAGTTGGGTCTGTAGCGAGGCGCCCGGGCACCGCGGGTGCGGGGCTCAGAATCCCGGCAGGGACCGGAAGCCGGGCCTGCGCTCGGTCAGCGGCGGGACCAGGCCGTCGCCGATCCAGCCGGTGCAGAGTTCGGCGCGGACCAGCCCCCCCACCCAGCCATGCACCGCACCCAGCCGGGCGGTGAGGCGCGCCATGGGCACGTTCGTCGGCTCGTAGTCCATCCGAATCAGGGCGATCCGCCGGACGGCCGCGTGGCGGATCGTCTCCTTGGCCAGGCGGGACGCCAGATCCCGGCGGCGATATCCCTGCTCGATCGCCATCAGCATATTGGCGATGGAGCCGGTACGGCCGAACCCGAACCGCTCTTCCGGCAGCACTATGAGCTCGGCGCTGGCGACGAGGATCCCGTCGCAATATGCCCCGAGGATCAGCGGCTCGGTGAGACGGGCGCGGGAGCAGTACGCCTCGATCGCCTCTGCTGCGACCGTGCGGCCCAGACGGATACGCCGGTCGCGTTCGCCCAGCCGCGCGAGATGCTCGTGGAATGGGGTCGCATAGGGCGATACGATCCGCAGCCGGAGCGCGCCGGGCAGTGTGCGGCCGGCCGGGTGCGAGGTGGTGCGGTCGGTCACGGCGCGGCTATTCCAGGATCCCGCTCAGCGCGAGAGCGGCAATCAGCAAACCGCAGTTGAGCAGGGCGACCAGGCCGACGAGGAAGAGCACATTGGCTACGCCGGCAAGCGGCCGCCGCCGGCGCTCGGCGTCGCGCCGGCTCTGGCTGCGGCGCTCGCCGCCTGCCAGCACGCTGACGAAGATCCTGCGAGACAAGAATGGAAGGCTGAAGCGGATGTCGACCGGCAGATCCCTGCCACGGGCCTGCACCCAGGTACGCGCCGCCCGCTCGATCGCGACCAGCTGATCCGCACTCAGGTCGCGGCGCAGAGCTTGTGGCAGAAATTCGACAACGCCGGCGTCGGCCGGCGGGACGGCTCCCTGGGAGCGCCCGCCCTCAATCGCCAAGTCGGTTGGCATCGCATGTCCCTCCTGGACGCCCCTGTTCGTGCGCCGGAGCCGGCCGCTTTCCGGCCGGCGCTCCCCTTCCGGCGCCATGGACCGACACTAGTCCAGCGGGCTTAAAAACTTCCAAATCATTGGAACCACTTAACAAGAATGGCCTAGTGTCGGTGGACACAGGGAGGCTCGCGGAGCGGATCATGAGCAAGTCAATTGCCGACCGGAAGGCGGAAGCGATCGAGCGCCTTGGGCAGATGGTGCATGCCCAGCGCATGCCGGCCGACGAGCGCGCGGTGTTCCTGGCCTATGTCGGCTTCCTTTATCGCCGGGTGCCGCCAGACGATGTGGTCGAGCGCAGCGACGAGGCGCTGTTCGGGGCGGCCCTCGCCCTGTTCCGGCTGGGCCGCAAATGGACCGGCGAAACCCCGTTGATTCGGGTCTACAACCCGGACATGGAACAGCACGGCTGGCGATCGCCGCATACGGTGATCGAGATCGTGCAGCACGACATGCCGTTCCTGGTCGACTCGATGACCGCCGAGCTCAACCGGCGGGGGCTGGCGGTGCACCTGGTTGTCCACCCGGTGCTCTCCGTGATGCGCGACGCCAGCGGCGTGATGCAGCAGCTCATCGAATCGCCGGAGAAGGTCGAGGGCGGCCGGGGCGAGAGCCACATGCACATCGAGGTGGACGAGGTCACCGCCGCTGCCGACCTCGAAGACGTGCGCGCCGGCCTGATGGCGGTGCTCGGCGATGTGGCAGCCGCGGTCGCCGACTGGAGGCAGATGGTCGACCGGTCGCTGGCGCTGGCCGACCGGCTGGCGGATCGACCGCCGGCGCTCGACCCGGAGGATGTCTCGGAGGCGGTTGCCTTCCTGCGCTGGCTGGCGGCGGACAACTTCACCTATCTCGGCTACCGCTGCTACTCGTTCCACGGCCAGGGCGACCAGGAAGTCATGGACGTGGATGAGGGCAGCGGGATGGGGCTGCTGCGCCAGCCCGATGTCCGGCTGTTCCGAGGTCGTCGCGAGATCGGTACCTTGCCCGAAGAGGTTCGGCACTTCATCCGCGCGCCCCTGCTGGTGCAAGTGCACAAGGCGAACCGCCGATCGACGGTGCATCGGGGCATCCATCTGGACACGATCAGCATCAAGCGGTTCGACGACAGCGGCGCGGTCAAGGGCGAGCACACCTTTGTCGGCCTGTTCACCTCCGCCTCCTATGCGCAGCGGGCGCAGACGATTCCGGTGCTTCGCGCCAAAGTGAAGGCGGTGCTCCGGATCGCCGGTTATCCGGAGAAATCCCACGACGCCAAGGCGCTGGAGCATGCGCTCGAGACATTTCCGCGCGACGAGCTCTACCAGATCGGCGTCGACGATCTGGCACGGATCGCCGGCGGGATCCTGAACCTGCAGGAGCGCCAGCGCACCGCCCTGTTCGTGCGGCGCGACCCGTTCGAGCGCTTTGTCTCCTGTTTCATCTACGTCCCGAGAGACCGCTACGACACCGCGCTGCGCCGCAAGTTCGGCGACATCCTGGCCCAGGCGCTCAACGGCAGGGTCAGCACGTTCTATCCGGAGCTGCGGACCGACGCGGCGCTCGCGCGCGTGCATTTCATCATCGCCACCGAGCCGGGGATGATCCCCGACGTCGACCTGAGCGAGGTGGAGGCGCAGATCGTTGCGGCGTCGCGGGCCTGGACCGACGAGCTGCGGACCGCGCTGGTGTCCAGCCTCGGCGAGGACAAGGGGCTCGCGCTGCACCGGACCTACGCCGAAGGGCTTCCGGCCGGCTATCGGGAACGGGTCTCGCCGGCGGTGGCGGTATTCGACCTGGAGCGGATCGACCGCGCGCGCACCGCCCGCAGCATGCAGGTCAACCTCTATCGTCCGATCGAGCTCCCGGCCGAAGGGGTCAGGTTCAAGCTCTACCACCCGAACGCGCCGGTGCCGCTGTCGGACGTGATGCCGATGCTGGAGCATATGGGCCTGCAGATCCTGACCGAGGCCCCGTACCGCATCGAGACGCGCGACGAAAGTGCTGTCTACGTCCACGACTTCGAGGCACGCACCCGCGACCGGACCCAGGTCGACGTGGAGCACGTGAAAGCACGGTTCGAGGCGGCCTTCCTGTCGATCTGGGACGGCCGGGTCGAGACCGATGGCTTCAACGCGCTGGTGGTGACCAGCGGACTGGACGCACGGGAGATCTCGATCCTGCGCGGGCTCGCCAAATACCTGCGCCAGGCCGGCATTCAGTACAGCCAGGAGTACATGGCGAACGCCATGGCGACCAATCCCTATGTCGCCGACTGTCTTCTGCGCATGTTCAGGGCCCGTTTCGATCCGGATTTCCTCGCCGATCGGGCGCAGGCGGAAGCGCAGATCGCGGCGGAGATCGAGGACGCGCTCGGGTCCGTGACCAGCCTGGACGAGGACCGGATCCTCCGCCGGTTCCTCAACCTGATCCAGGCGATCTTGCGCACCAACGCCTTTCAGCCGACGGCGGACGGTTCGGCAAAGCCTTATCTTTCGTTCAAGTTCGAATCGGCGAGGGTCGACGGTCTGCCGCTGCCGCGGCCGATGTTCGAGGTGTTCGTCTACAGCCCGCGGGTCGAAGCCGTCCACCTGCGCGGCGGCAAGGTGGCGCGCGGCGGCATCCGCTGGTCGGACCGGCGCGAGGATTTCCGCACCGAGGTGCTGGGCCTGATGAAGGCGCAGATGGTGAAGAACGCCGTGATCGTGCCAGTCGGCTCCAAGGGCGGCTTCGTGGTCAAGCAGCCGCCGGCGCCGACCGGCGACGCCGCGGCCGATCGCCAGGCCCAGCGCGATGAAGGTGTCGCCTGCTACCAGATCTTCATGCGCGGACTGCTCGACATCACCGACAATCTGGTCGACGGCGACGTTGCGCCGCCGGCGCGCGTGGTGCGCCACGACGACGATGACCCCTATCTTGTCGTTGCCGCCGACAAGGGGACCGCCACCTTCTCGGACATCGCCAACGCCGTATCCCAGGAATACGGCTTCTGGCTGGACGACGCCTTCGCCTCCGGTGGATCGGCGGGCTACGACCACAAGGCGATGGGCATCACCGCACGCGGTGCCTGGGAGTCGGTCAAGCGTCACTTCCGGGAGATCGGCGTCGACATCCAGCACCAGGACTTCACGGTGGTCGGGGTCGGCGACATGGCCGGCGACGTCTTCGGCAATGGCATGCTGCTCTCGCCGCATATCCGGTTGATCGGGGCCTTCAACCACCTGCACATCTTCATCGACCCCGAGCCTGACCCGGCCTCCAGCCTAGCCGAGCGCCGGCGGCTGTTCGAATTGCCGCGGTCGAACTGGACCGACTACGACCGGTCCCTGCTGTCCCAGGGCGGCGAGATCTACGAGCGGTCGAAGAAGTCGCTCACGTTGACACCTGAGATCCGCCAGCGCCTCGGTATCGAGAGCGAACGGGTGACGCCGGATGACCTGATCCGGGCGCTGCTGTGCGCTCAGACCGACCTGCTGTGGTTCGGCGGCATCGGCACGTTCGTCAAGGCGCCCGACGAAACCCACGCCGAGACGGGAGACAAGGCGAACGATGCGCTGAGGGTGGATGCCAGCCAGCTGCGCTGTGCCGTGGTCGGCGAAGGCGCCAATCTGGGGGTCACCCAGCGCGCGCGCATCGCTTTCGCGCTCCGCGGCGGGCGGATCAACACAGACGCGATCGACAACTCGGCCGGCGTCGACACCTCGGACCACGAGGTCAACATCAAGGTCCTGCTCAACCGGATCGTGGCGGCCGGCGATATGACGCGCAAGCAGCGCAACGGCCTGCTGGTCGAGATGACCGAAGAGGTGGCCGAACTGGTGCTGCAGGACAACTACCTGCAGACCCAGGCGCTGAGCGTGGCCGAATCGCAGGCGTCGCGGGCGATGTTCGGCCATCAGCGGCTGATGCGCGCCATGGAGCGCGCCGGCCGCCTCGATCGAGCTATCGAATACCTGCCCGACGACGAGCAGATCGAGCATCGGGTCGCGGCCGGGCGCGGGCTGGTCCGGCCGGAACTGGCAGTGCTGCTCGCTTACGCCAAGATCGCGCTCTACGACGAGCTGCTCGCCTCGGATCTCCCGGACGATCCGGGACTGGTCGATGACCTGTTCCGGTATTTTCCGCGGCCGCTGCGCAAGCGGTTCCCCGAACAGTTGAAGGCGCACCCGCTGTGCCGGGAGGTGATCGCCACCTTCGTCACCAACTCGATCGTCAACCGCAGCGGGCCTACCTTCGTCCACGACCTCAAGGCGCGGTTCGGCTGCACTGCAGCTGACGTGACCCGCGCCTACAGCATTGTGCGCGAGGTGCACGACCTGCGAGCGCTCTGGGCGGCGGTGACGCAGCTCGACAACCTGGTCTCCGCCGACCTTCAGCTCGCCATGCTGGCAACGATCAATCGGCTGACCGAGCGCGCGACCGGCTGGATCCTGGAGAACGGCTCCCGTCCGCTGGAAATCGCGGCCCACACCAGGCGCCTGCGCCCGGGCATCGAAAAGCTCGAGGCCGCCATCGATCAGCTGCTGAGCGCCGGCCAGCGTGAGGCGCGCGATGGCGCGGCAGCAGAGCTCACGGCGGGCGGCGTGCCGGAAGCCACGGCCCGCTGCTTTGCGAACCTGCGCTGGCTGGAGCAGGCGATCGACATCGTCAGCATTCAGCGGGCGCTGCCGAAGCGCTCGGTGGAGCTGGTGGGCCAGGTGTTCTTTCGCGTCGCCGAGCGATTCGCCGTCGGCAGACTGCGGATCGCCGCCGGCCGGCTCACCGGCGATTCCGACTGGACGCGCCGCGCGGCGAGCGCCGTCGCTGACGAACTCGACCGCGCCCAGGCCGAGCTGACCCGCGCCATCCTGACCGCCGGCGACCCGGCTGCGGATGCGGAGGAACTGGTCGATGCCTGGCTTGCGCGCCGGCAAGCCGCGGTGGGCCGCTGGGACGCCCTGCTCGACGACATCGGCCAGGCGGAGCTGGTGGACCTCGCGATGCTCACGGTCGCCCGGCGCCAGCTGGCAGGGCTGCTGAACGACTGAAGAACCGCCGGTGGCAGCGAGACAGGGCACGCTGCGTTGGCGGCTGGCCCGTTGCCATGCTATCACCGGGGCCGCTTCGTGATGGATGATCGATTGGCCCTGTGAACAGACAGCTGGCGCCTGCGGGCGGAACCGACCATTCGAGCCGGCGGCTGATCGCCCGGCTGTGGCGTGACTGGATGCGCCCCCATCTGCGGCAGATCCTGCTTGCGTTCGCGCTGATGACCGTCATCGCCGCAACGTCCGGCGCCTATCCGCTGATCATCGACCAGGCGATCAGCGCGATGACCGACTTCGAGACCGGGGTCGCCGACGACTCGGATCGCCGGCTGCTGCTGATCATCCCGGTGGCGGTCATCCTGGTGACGCTGGCCAAGGGGCTGGCGAGCTACGGCCAGAGCGTGATCGTGCAGTCTGTCGCGTTCAAGGTGATCTCAGCGCTGCAGCGGGCGATGTTCGGGCATCTCATGCGGGCCGATACGCTGTCGTTCCAGGCGACCGCGACGGGCAAGCTGGTCGCGCGGTTCACGGTGGACGTGTTCATCATGCGCGATGGCATGTCGAAGGCGATGACCGGCCTTGTCCGCGATCTGCTGACGGTCGCGATCCTTGTCGGCGCCATGTTCTACCTGAACTGGATGCTGGCCGCGGTGGTGTTCATCGTCTTTCCGCTGAGCGCGATCCCGATCGTCCGGATCGGGCGCAAGCTGCGCAAGGTCTCCAAATCGACTCAGACCGAGATGGGCCAGCTGGCCCATGTGATGGACGAGAGCTTCTCCGGCATCCGGCTGGTCAAGGCCTACCGGCTCGAAGAGCATGCGCAGGGCAAGGCCGACCGGGCGATCGAGAGTGTGCGCGTCCTTCTGATGAAGGCGGTCCAGGCGCGGGCGCGGACTTACCCGGTGCTCGAGCTGCTGGGCGGGATCGCGGTGGCCGGCGTGTTCGGCATCGGCAGCGCCATGATCCTCGCCGGCTACGGGTCGCTGGGCGAGTTTGCCGGCTTCGTTGCCGCCCTGCTGATGGCCTATCAGCCGGCAACCGGGCTCGGCGGCCTGAACGCGAGCGTCCAGGAGGCGCTGGC
>JBHJOG010000114.1:0-2563 GCA_050329975.1 Alphaproteobacteria bacterium
CCGGCCGAATCGTTGGCCAGTTCGCGCTTGGCGAAATCGCAGGCTGCATATTCGCCCATCGGCATCATCTGCACCCGCTGGCTATGCGTGATCCGGTGCTCCTGGGCCGTCCAGGCGGCATTGGAGAAGCTGGCGGCGGGGCCGTTGGTCGGGACCGGCGCCGCGGTATGATATCTCTCTCCCGTGGCGCATGCGACCAGGACGGCTGCGAGGGTCGGCAGCAGCAATGCACGAACCGCCATCGAAATATCTCCACAATTGTACCAAAGCACCCGCTTTGTGATATTTGGGCTGATTCAGCCGAACGCAAATGGCCTCACCGTTGCCGGGGCGGGCAATAACGGTGGTCGAGGGCTGAGCAGGAGGGGGAAGGTGGTGGCGGCAATCGAGAAGGACCTGAGTGGCATTACAATCCTGTCGGGCCTCCTGAGCGAGGATCTGGACCCGCTGGCCAGTCGATGCCTCTGGCGACGCTTCGAGCCTGACCAGTTCATCATCGACCAGAACAGTCCGAGCCGGGACGTCTGCTTCGTTACCGAGGGGCGGGCGCGGATTGTGATCTACGCGCCCAACGGGCGCGAGATCTCGTTCGACGACGTCGTTAAAGGCCATTACTTCGGCGAACTGGCGGCCATCGACGGCGAGCCCCGGTCAGCCTCCGCGATCGCGCTGGAGCCGACGACCGTTGCCCAGATGTCGCCGGAAGTGTTCATCGACCTGCTGGTCGAATATCCCACCGTGGCGCTGGACGTTATGCGCGGCTTGGCGCGGATCGTGCGGCTGGCGACGTCGCGGATCATGGATCTGAGCGTACTCGGCGCCAATAACCGGGTCCAGGCCGAGGTGCTGCGGCTGGCGCGCGAGGCCAGCACCGACGGAGTCGAGGCGCGGGTCCGACCGATTCCCGTCCACAGCGATATTGCCGCGCGAGTCAGCACGACCCGCGAGACCGTTGCTCGCGTCTTCTCCGATCTCGCGCGCCATGATCTTGTGGTGCGGGAAGGCCATGCCCTGGTGGTGAAGGATATCCCGCGGCTGGAGGAGATGGTCGCGGAGGTTCGCAGCGCCTAGCCCCGGCCCAGCCGTGCAGTTTGACAGTGGTCTCCCTTGGTCCCAGTGTGTGGCCGCCGATTGGCGTGAATCGGCCGCTTGCAGCGAATGATGAACCGGAGTGGAGGCAATCAGCCGATGTTTTCTGAAAGTATAATACGTACCACCGCGTTGACCGCGATTGCCCTGGCGGGTGCCTTCGCCCTTGCCGCCTGCAGGTCCTCCACCGAGACCAGCGCCAGCGCAGCCGGGTCCGGGGGCGAAATGGCCGCTGCCAGCGCCGACGATGTGTCCGCCCAGTCCGCGTCTGCGACTGTCTCGGCGGACGGATCCATCATCGACACGCTGGGTACTGCCGGCAGTTTCAGTGTCCTGCTCACAGCTCTGGAAGCGACCGGCTTGGCCGCCACGTTGGGCGGCGATGGAACCTACACATTGTTCGCCCCGACCGACGCCGCGTTCGCAGCGCTGCCGCCAGGCACGGTCGACGCGCTGCTTTTGCCGCAGAACCAGGCCCGTCTGCGACAGATCCTCAGCTATCACGTCATCGCCGGCAGCGAACTGACCGCGACCCAGGTCGCCGGCCAGACGATGTCGGTGGCCACGCTGGAAGGACGCGACGTCTCGGTGAACGGCAGCAACGGCTTCAAGGTCGACAACGCTACGGTTACCTCACCGGATGTTGACGCGAGCAATGGCGTGATCCATGTCATTGATACGGTCCTGATACCGTAGCGCCGATTTGGGCTGTGGCGGGCCCGAGCGACCGCAGATGGTCGTATCGATGGTCACCGGCGGTTTCCCCCCATTTGCCGCCGACGGCCGGTTGGCTGCGTCACATGCCTGCAGCGCCCGATTTCACCCAAGTCGGGCGCTTTTTTTGTTCGAAGGTGGCGGAGGACGATGACGCGCATCCATCCTCGCCTTTCGCGCCGCGCCGTGTTGGCGGGCCTTGCGGCTGCGACCGTGATCGGTCCGGCGGCCGGTTCGGCGCGAGCCCAATCTGGCCGCCGCGTTCGCCTTTACAATGCGCACACCGGCGAGCGGTTCGACGATGTCTATCACGATGGCGAATCCTATATCGACGACGCGCTGAGCACACTCGACTGGCTGGTCCGCGATCATCGCCAGAATGTCGCCGCCGCCATGGATCCCGCCGTGTACGACCTGCTGTGGACGCTGGGCAGCCGCTATGCGGCCGCTCGCGGCGCCCGCCCCACGATCACGGTCCATTCCGGCTTCCGCACCGAGGAGACCAACCAGTTGCTGCGCACCGAGGGCGCTGCGCAGAACAGTTTCCACCTGCAAGGCATGGCGGTCGACGTCTCGGTTCAGGGGCTGGGGATCAACATCCTCGCCAACCAGGCGCTGCGGATCGGCGCCGGCGGGCTCGGCATCTACTACCGTTCGGGCTTTGTGCACCTGGACACCGGCCGGCCGCGCTTCTGGTACCGGCGCTGACATGGTCGACATCGCCCCATCGGAGATGAAGGCTCGGGGGCCGCGCCTGCAT
>JBHJOG010000115.1:0-4886 GCA_050329975.1 Alphaproteobacteria bacterium
ATGCCGCTGTCAAACACGCTCGATTCGATCCTGTCGGCCGCGGTCGATGCCGGCGACGTGCCGGGCGTCGCTGCCGTCGTCACCGATCGCGACGGCCTCGTCTATTCCGGCGGCTTCGGTGTCCGTGCGCTTGGCGAGACGGCGGCGATGACCGCGGATACCGTCGTCTGGTACGCCTCGATCACCAAGCCGGTCGCCGCCGCGGCGGTGATGCAGCTGGTCGACCAGGGCCGCCTGTCGCTCGACACCCCGGCGCGCGCGATCCTGCCCGAGCTCGGCCAGGTCCGGGTGCTGACCGGCTTCGGCGACGACGGGGCGCCGCTGACCCGTCCGCCGCGGCGCGAGATCACCCTGCGTCACCTGCTCACCCACACCTCCGGCTTCGGCTACCACGACTGGAACGCGGAGATCCTCCGCTATCTCGATGCGACCGGGACGCCCGGCGTCCTGAGCTGCCGCAACGCCGCGCTGACCACCCCGCTGCTGTTCGACCCCGGCGACGCCTGGAACTACGGCATCAGCATCGACTGGGCCTGCAAGATGCTGGAGGCGGTGACCGGCCAGGGGCTCGGTGCCTATCTGCAGGCGAACCTGCTCGGGCCGCTCGGCATGGCCGACACCGGCTTCCGGATCACGCCGCCAATGCGGGCCCGCCTCGCCCGGATCCACCAGCGCGGCGCAGACGGCAGCCTCGGCCTGCACGACCTGGAGGTGCCGCAGGATCCCGAGTTCGAGATGGGCGGCGGCGGGCTCTATGGCACAATGCCGGACTACGCCCGGTTCATCCGCATGATCCTCAACGACGGGGCGGCCGCGGATGGGCAGGTGCTCTCGCCCGATACGATCGCCCTGATGACGGCAAACCAGATGGGCGACACCCGGGTCGCCATGCTGAAGAGCTGCAATCCCGCGGTGTCGAACGACGCCGAGTTCTTTCCCGGCATGGCGAAGGCCTGGGGCCTGTCGTTCATGATCAACACCGAGCGGGCGCCGACCGGCCGCCCCGCCGGCAGCCTCGCCTGGGCCGGGCTCGCCAACACCTATTTCTGGATCGACCGGGAGAACGGCCTCGGCGGCGCCTTCGCCACCCAGATCCTGCCCTTCGCCGACGTGCACGCGCTGCCGTTGTTCCTCGCCTTCGAGAAGGCGGTCTACGACGCACGCGCCTAGCCGGGCGCCGGTGCGCGCCTAGATTGTCACCCAACCCTCAGCGAAAGCGGAGAGCCTGTGCGTCTCAGTCCCGACACCCTCGGCAGCCTGCCTCCGGAGATCGAGCGGCCCGGTTACGACCGCAACGCGATCACCCCCGGCATCGTCCACCTCGGCATCGGCGCCTTCCACCGCGCCCACCAGGCCTGGTACACCGACGCGGTGCTGATCCGCGACCCGGCCTGGGGGATCGTCGCGGCCAGCCTGCGCAGCCCGGCGACCCGCGACGCGCTCGAGCCGCAGGGCGGGCTCTACACCCTGGCCGTCCGGTCGGGCGCGGGCGAGACGTTGCGCGTCGTCGGCGCGGTGCGCGAGGTGCTGGTCGCTGGCGAATCCGCGCTGGCGACGCAGCTGCTGCTGGATGCGATGGCCGACCCTCGAGTGAACATCGTCAGCCTCACCGTCACCGAGAAGGGCTACTGCCACGACCCGGCCTCGGGGACCCTGAACGAGGACCATCCCGACATCCGCCACGACCTGGAGAACCCGGCGGCGCCGCGGACCGCGCCCGGCCTGATCGCCGCCGCGCTGGCCCGCCGCCGCGCCGAGGGTTTCCGTCCGTTCACCGTGCTGACCTGCGACAACCTGCCGGCCAACGGCACGGTGGCCAAGCGGGTGATCGACCGCTTCGCCGCCTTGCGCGACCGTGACCTCGGCGCCTGGGTCGCCGGCGAGCTCGCCTGCCCCGCGACCATGGTCGACCGCATCACGCCCGCCACCACCGATGCCGACCGCGCCGCGATCTCCGCCGCTCTCGGGGTCGAGGACGCCTGGCCTGTCGTCACCGAGCCCTTCACCCAGTGGGTGATCGAGGATCATTTCCCCACCGGCCGCCCGATGTGGGAGCTTGCCGGCGCCCAGTTCGCCGCCGACGTCGCGCCCTACGAGCTGATGAAGCTGAGGCTGCTGAACGGCGCCCATTCCAGCCTCGCCTATCTCGGCTATCTGGCCGGCCACGAGACGGTCGCCGACACCATGGCCGATCCGGTCTTCGCGCGCTACGTCGCCGGCCTGATGGAAGAGGTCACCCCGACCGTCCAGCCGCACATGCCCGCCGGCGCCGACCTGGACGGCTACAAGCAGGCCCTGGTCGCCCGGTTCCACAACCCGGCGCTGAAGCACCGGACCTGGCAGATCTGCATGGACGGCAGCCAGAAACTGCCCCAGCGCCTGCTCGGCCCGATCGCCGACCTGATCGCTGCCGGCCGTCCGTTCCCGTACCTGGCCCTCGGAGTCGCCGGCTGGATGCGCTACGTCACCGGCGTCGACGAGGCGGGCCAGCCGATCGACGTGCGCGACCCGATGGCCGCCGAGCTGAAGCGGATCGCCGACGCGGCCGGGCGCGACCCCGACCGGCTGGCGCGCGCGCTGATCGCGGTGAAGCCGGTGTTCGGGGACGAACTGCCGCGGAATCCGGCATTCACCACCGGTGTGGTCTCGGCACTGGAGCAGGTGCTGGCCGGTGAAGCCGGCCATGCGGTGGCCCGGGTCACGGAACGACCCGCGCCGGCGCGCTGACCCCGAGCCGCGGTCGCCGGCTCAGGCCGCCGCCTTGTCCGGGCTCGCCGACGCCGATTCGGCGTGAACGTTCGGCGCCAGCCGCAGCATGAACGACTTGCCGCCTTCGGGGCGGTTGGCCAGCACCAGCCGGCCGCCGGCGATCCGGGCCAGCGTGTGCGTGGTCAGCAGAGGCAGCGCGATGTTGCTGATGCTGCCTATCCCCGCCGGCGTGTCGCGCCGGTTCGCAGCCGGCACGCTGTCGCTGGCCAGATCCAAGCCCGGGAGAGAGGTCCTCACCGTCGAGCGGCCGGCCGGTATCGCTGACGACGAGTTCGACGGCCGCACCGTCGCGACGGCAGGTCACCGACACCGCTCCGCCGGCTTCCGTCGACAGGATGCTCGCCGACATCAGGTTGAGCAGCGCCTGCTTCAGCAGGCTGGGGTCGCAGCGGAACGGGATCGGCAGGTCGGTCTGCGTGGCGACCAGTGACAGGCCCTGGCTTTGCGCATGCAGGTGCTTGAGTCCGATCGCCTGGCGGATGTGCTCGTCGACTCGCACGTCCTGGACATCCATCTCGAAGCCGCCCGCCTCGAGCTGGCTCAGGTCGAGCAGGCTCTGCAGCTGGAGGGCAAGCGAATTGCCGCTGGCGTGGATGTCGCCGGCATAGCCCTTGTAGGCGGCGGCGCCGAGCGGACCGAGCATCTCGCCCTCCATCACCTCGGAGAACCCGATGATGGCGTTGAGTGGGGTGCGGAATTCGTGGCTGAGTTTGCTGAGCACCTGGAACTTGCCCCGGCTCTCGACCATGACCGTCTGCCTGGCCGCTTCCGCCTGGTCGAGCGCGAGGTCGAGCCTGGTGATGCCTTCCTGCACGTCGCGCAGCAGGCGTCCGGCCTGGTCGCCATGCGATGTTGGCAGGGTCGGCACCAGCTTGTGGGCCAGATAGTCGTGGATCGAGCGCGAGGCCTCGCGCATCGGCGCCATCAGCCAGAACAGGGCGAGGAAGGTCAACCCGGTGCCGGCCACCGTCGCCAGGGTCGACACGACCAGGATCGGCACCGCCGCCTCGGTCGAGAGCCCTGCCGCAGTGACCAGGTAGGCGATCAGGCAGATCAGGGGCACATGCACCCCGACGAAGCTGACGGCCAGGATCTTGCCGATGTAGCTGCGCGGAAAGGGCAGGCGGTCGAGCGTGCGGTAGAACCACATGGCGGAATCCCGGTGCTGACGTCCGCCATCCCTCTCAGGGAAACTCTAAGAAGCCTCTAATCGTTTCGTCGAATTCGGCGCCGTTCGAGTCACGATGGGACCACGGCTGATGGAAGCCGCGCGGGCGACGTCAGCTGGCGGTCTGCCAGAATGTCAGTTGGTAGTCGATGAGGTCGAGGCCGGGTTCGTCGTTGAAAGACACGGTGAACTGTAGATCGGGGAAATCCCGCCTCAGCTTCACCTCGTGAATGTCTTTCAGCACCGCCCCGAGATAGCGAAGCTGAGCTTCGGTCGGCCTGACGTTGCAGTGAATGTCGGCGATGTGGTCATGGTTCATGACGGCTTCCACCGACGCCCGGTTCCCTGCCGTTGGATCCTCGAAGCCCCGCAACGCCCGTTCGGAGAATCCCTCCCTTAAGACGTAGCCCTCGAACCGCACGAATCGCGGCCAGAAAATCAGGCTGTATCCGGCTGCCAACTCGTAATTGCCCAGACACTCGACCCAGCCCTGCGGGTCGATTCCCTTGCCGTTGTTCCATAGCGGGAGTTCAGGAATGAGCGTCGCGAAGTCGGGGCTTGGTCTATCCACCATGCCTCGAACTTGCCCCACCTGACCAGGTTTCGGCAATAGGAGGCACCGGCTCCCAACCGGAGCCGTGCTGATCGAGCAATTTTTTTGGGACGGGGAGCTTGCCGAGGCCGGTGCGTGGGGGTTATCGTTATCGATAACGATAGCTGGGGGCTACGTGGCCGTCGAGAGCTTCACTGCTGACAATGCTGGCTCGTCCAGTCATCCGCCGCGCGGCGCCCGGCGGAGCATGGTGGTCTGCGACCGGCTGCAGCGGGAGATCGTGCTCGGCACACTGCCGCCGGGCACGCCGCTGCTCGAGCTGGAGCTCGCCGAGCGGTTCGGCTGCTCCCAGGGCACCATCCGCGAGGCGCTGCTACTGCTGCAGGAGGAAGGGCT
>JBHJOG010000116.1:0-2753 GCA_050329975.1 Alphaproteobacteria bacterium
CGGATCCCGGAAACGCTCGCGTGCGGCGACGGCAGCAGTCGGACGGAGATGTCGCCATCGATGACCAGGTCGCGGCCGGTCGCCGCCCTGACCTCCTGCGCGATATCGGCCTTGTACCCATTCCAGTCGATGACCGCCGGCACGATGAACACGGCGGCGACAAGCAGTATCACCAGGCCGATCAGGCCGTAGAGCAGCTTCCTCAACTCATGTCTCCGTCGTGTTGCGATCCCAGGAACGACCCTGGGCCGAATCCGGTCCCACCTCAACTCTTGGTAACGGTTTGGTGCTCCGCCCGTTCCCGCGCAATGCCCAGTTTGCAGGGTTCAGCGCCACGCAGCCTCCGGGTCGCGGCCGGCGGCCTGTTCCCGGGCGATCACGCGGCCTACCTGCTCCGCGCCCGCCCGGTCGAACAGGAACCCGAACAGGCCGAACCGTCGCCCCGCGGTCACCGGCAGCGCTTCGTGCAGCAGCGAACACGAGAAGATCACGCCGCCGCCCGGATCGGGCCGGTAGCGGGCCGCGCCGAACTCCGGAAAGACGAGCTCGCCGCCCGCGTAGTCGCCGTTGAGATTGGCGGTCAGCGCGAACAGGCGATGGGCCGTGTACGGCGTGGTGTTGTCGCGATGCCGGCCGAAATAGCCCGCATTCCCGCTTTCATAGCAGCCGATGCGGAAGGTCTCGAAGTGATCCACCTGGCGCTGGAACGCCATCGCGATCTGGGGCAGCGCCCGGCGCGCCAGCCGACGCCGGATCTCCCGGGTCAGTTCCTCGTCGTCGACCGGCACGTCGGCGCGGCGCTTGAGCACGGCGTCGGCACGGCTGCCGGACGACGCGCCGCTGGACGCCGAGACGAGGTCGGTCACCTTGCGCCCCTGCTGCCAGTGGGTCAGCAGCCGGTCGCAGAAGGCGGGCTCGAACAGGTCCGGCAGCGCCAGCACGGGGGCCTGGAGACGCACTGTCTCCGGGCGAGCGCGCTCCTGCAGCCGCCGGACCGTGGCGTCGACGGCGGCGGCCGCGCCGGCGTCGTGGGGGCGTTTCATGGCGAGGCGCAGACCCGCATCCACCACCACCCAGCCCGGCGGATCGATCGCAAAGGCCTGGCTCATCAGGCCCGCCGGATCGGGAAGCATCCGGTCGTCGGTGAGGGAAGGCTCGCCCGGCTGGCTGCCGGCGGCGACGCAGAAGCGGAGCGTGCCGTCGTCGGGGCCAAGCCGGTCGAGGACCGCCGCCAGCGCATCCAGCTCGTCGGCCCGGCCGAGGCCGAGCACGACGATCCGCCCCGCCAGGCTCTGGTGGCCGAGATCGATCTTGCCGCCGTGCCGGTCCAGCAGCACCAGCCGGGGCAAGAGATCGCCGACGGCGAAGGACCGGGCCGGTGCCGCGTCGCTCATCGCTGCCTCAGAGCTCAAGCACCTTGCCGGGGTTCATCAGGTTGTCGGGATCGAGCGCCCGCTTGATCATGCGCATCATCGCCACCGCCGAGCCGTGCTCCTTCTCCAGGCAGCCGATCTTGCCATAGCCGATGCCGTGCTCGCCGGTGCAGGTGCCGCCCATTGCCAGCGCCCGTGCGATCATCCGGTCGTTGACCGCGCCGGCGCGCGCCAGTTCGTCGTCGCTCGCAGGGTCGATCAGGAACACGAGGTGGAAATTGCCGTCGCCGACATGACCCACGATCGGCGCCATGATGCCGGAAGCGTCGATGTCGGCCTTGGTCTCGCGGATGCAGTCGGCCAGCCGGGAGATCGGCACGCAGACGTCGGTCGGCCAGCCCTTGCAGCCCGGCCGCAGCGACAGGGCGGCGTAGTAGGCGTCGTGCCGCGCCTGCCATATCGCCGAGCGGTCCTCTGCCCGGGTCGCCCAGGCGAAGTCCTCGCCGCCCATCTCCCTGGCGATCGCGCCCACCGCCTCGGCCTGCTCGGCCACGCCGGCGGCGCTGCCGTGGAACTCGAAGAACAGGGTGTCTGCAGGCCGGTAGCGGTCGAGCTTCGAGAAGCGGATCACCGCGCCCATCTGCACCTTGTCCAGCAGTTCCACCCGCGCCACCGGGATACCGGCCTGGATCGTCATGATCACCGTGTCCACCGCCGCCTCCAGCGACGGGAAGGCGCAGACCGCCGCCGACATCGCCTCCGGGATGCCGTACAGCCGGAGCTGGATCTCGGTGATCACCGCCAGCGTGCCCTCCGACCCGACCAGCAGCCGGGTCAGGTCGTAGCCGGCCGAGGACTTGCGGGCGCGGCCGCCGGTGCGGATCACCTCGCCCTGGGCGGTGACCGCGGTCAGGCCGAGCACGTTCTCCCGCATGGTACCGTAGCGCACCGCATTGGTGCCGGAGGCCCGCGTCGCCGCCATGCCGCCGATGGTGGCGTCGGCACCGGGGTCGATCGGGAAGAACAGGCCGGTGTCGCGCAGGTATTCGTTCAGCTGCTTGCGGGTCACGCCGGCCTGCACCCGGCAGTCGAGGTCGTCCTGGTTGACCTCCAGCACCGCGTTCATCCGCGAGAGGTCGATGCAGACCCCACCGTGCAGGGCCGCCACATGCCCCTCCAGCGAGGTGCCGACGCCGAACGGGATCACCGGCACCTTGCGGTCCGCGCACAGGCGCACGACCGCCGCCACCTCCTCGGTCGTCTCCGCGAACACCACCGCGTCCGGCGCCACCGCCGGGTGGAAGGATTCGTCGCGGCCGTGGGCCTCGCAGATCGCCTGCGCCGTCGTCAGCCGGTCGCCGACGATCGCTGCCAGCCCGT
>JBHJOG010000117.1:0-6087 GCA_050329975.1 Alphaproteobacteria bacterium
TCCAATTGCGACAAGATCACCCCCGGGATGCTGATGGCCGCCATGCGACTGAACATTCCTGTCGTGTTCGTCTCGGGTGGACCGATGGAGGCCGGCAAAGTCGTTCACAAGGGCAAGAAGCAGGCGGTGGACCTCATCGATGCCATGATAGCCGCCGCCGACAGCAACAATACGGACGAAGAGGTTGCCGTCATCGAGCGCTCGGCGTGCCCAACTTGCGGATCATGCTCGGGCATGTTCACGGCCAACTCAATGAACTGCCTCACCGAGGCGCTGGGTCTGGCGTTGCCGGGCAACGGCTCCGTGCTGGCTACGCACGCGGACCGCAAGCGCCTGTTCGTCGAGGCGGGCCATCTCGTCGTCGACGTGACGCGCCGCTACTACGAGCAGGACGACGCCTCCGTGCTGCCGCGCAACGTCGCCAACAAGCGCGCCTTCGAGAACGCGATGACGCTCGATATCGCCATGGGCGGATCGACGAATACGGTGCTGCACCTGCTGGCGGCCGCCCATGAGGGCGAGGTCGACTTCACCATGGCCGACATCGACCGGCTGTCGCGCCTGGTGCCGGTGCTGTGCAAGGTGGCGCCCGCCAAAGCCGATGTGCACATGGAGGACGTCCACCGGGCCGGCGGCATCATGGCGATCCTTGGCGAGCTCGACCGCGCCGGGCTGCTCGACACCGCGGTCGGCTCGGTCCACGCCGAGAGCCTCGGCCACGCACTGGCGCGGTGGGACGTGGCGCGCACCAACTCCCCGGAGGTGCAGGACTTCTATCGCGCCGCGCCGGGCGGGGTGCCGACCCAGACCGCCTTCTCCCAGTCCCGCCGCTACCAGAGCCTGGACCTGGACCGCGAGAAGGGCGTCATCCGCAGCGCGGAGCACGCCTTCTCCAGGGACGGCGGGCTGGCGGTGCTGTATGGCAACCTCGCCGAGGACGGCTGCATCGTGAAGACCGCCGGCGTCGACGCGTCGATCCTGACCTTCTCCGGCCGCGCCCGCATCTTCGAGAGCCAGGACGACGCCGTGCTCGGAATCCTCAACGGCGGGATCAAGGCAGGCGACGTAGTGCTGATCCGCTATGAAGGCCCTCGCGGCGGCCCGGGGATGCAGGAGATGCTCTATCCGACCAGCTACCTGAAATCCAAGAACCTCGGCAAGGCCTGCGCGCTGGTGACCGACGGCCGCTTCTCGGGCGCTTCGTCCGGGCTCTCGATCGGCCATGTCTCGCCAGAGGCGGCGGAGGGCGGGGCGATCGGGCTGGTCGAGGAGGGCGACACGATCGAGATCGACATCCCCAACCGCTCGATCCGGCTGGCGGTCGACGACGAGACTCTGGCAGAGCGGCGGCGGCTGCGCGACCGCAAGGGCTGGCAGCCCGACCAGCCGCGCAAGCGCAAGGTGACGACCGCGCTCAGGGCCTATGCCGCGCTGACGACCAGCGCCGCCACCGGGGCGGTGCGGCGGGTGCCGTAGGCAGGCTCAGTCGCCCTGTCCGGGGCGCTCGCGCGTCTCCACGGCGTGCCAGCCGACGGTCGCATCCGGTACCGCGTCGGTCGAGGCGAAATAGGGCTTGATGTCGATGAGCGGCGTGCCGTCGAAGCAGTCGAGGCCGACCACCTGCAGCCGGGCGCCCTCCACCTTCAGCAACCGCACCACGCTGACCGCGATCGGGTTCGGCCGGGCCGGCGAGCGCAGCGCGAAGGCGCCGTGCGGCCGGCGGTAATGGCCCGGCGCCTGGACGGCGATGTCGCGTGGCGCTCGGTCCATGAAATAGAGCACGATCAGGTGCGACGCCGTCTCGAGGTCGCGCAGGGCGGCCGCGTAGCGGTCGTCGACCTCGATCGTGCAGACGGCATCTGTCTCGCCGCTGTTCTTCGGACAATCCGCGCGGCCGGTCCAGGGCGTGCGGATCCGTCCGATGAAATAGAGGCCGGCATCGAAGGCGATCGGCAGGTCGATCGCGATCTCGCCGGGGCGCGGGGTGTCGCTGGGCATCCGTCGATCCTGCCGGCAAGCCGTGCTCGCGGCAAGCGTGGGAATCGCCGGATGGAGCCTTCCCTCGCGGTATCGTTCCTGGGCCGCCAAGGTCTCCGGCGCCCTGCTCCAGTACTGGCGCCCCGGTTGGCGGCGTCCAACGGTGTAGTCGGAGCGCTGTGCCGGCTATTTTTGGTTGATGTTCCGATGAAACTCGACAAGTCTGTGCCGCCGATCGGCGCGATATTGGTTAAGGAGAAACCAGCCATGATCAAGACAGCAACATTTCTTTCGACGCTTGCCTTGTTTGCCGCCCCCCTGCTGGCAGCCGATCCGGCTCAGGTCGAGCAGGCAGTCTCGACCAAGAACTGCCAGAGCTGCGACCTGTCCGGCGCCGACCTGGCGGGCGCCGATCTTTCGGGAGCCGACCTGAAGAGCGCGAACCTGTCCGGCGCCGACCTGTCGGGTGCCGACCTGACCGGCGCGGCGCTCAACGTCGGTAACCTGGCCGGCGCCAACCTGTCAGGAGTCAACGCCGAGGACGCAGCCTTCGTCGGCGGCGACATGACCGGGGCCAACCTCTCGGGCGGCAACTTCACCAACGCGCAGCTGTCGGGTGTCAAGCTGGCCGGTGCGGATCTCTCCGGCGCCGATTTCTCCCGGGCCACCTTCTTCGGCGCCAGCGACCTCGGCCAGGCAAACCTCGATGGCGCGGTGTTCTGCAACACCATGATGGACACCGGGCTGACCAACAATGACGGCTGCTGACATGACCCGGACGCGCCCGCTGTTCGCCGTCGCCGTGGCGGCCCTGCTGTTGGCCGGCTGCGAGGAGGAGAGTGCCGGGACCGGCGCCGAGGCGGAACCGACCCCCGAAACCGTCGAGGCCCCCGAAACCGTCGAGGCCCCCGAGACCGTCGAGTCCACCGAAACCGTCGAGGAGCCGGAAACGGTGGCGTCCGGCCCGTCGCTGGAGGCGTTCGTCGCGGTCATCGAGCAGGCACGGACGGACTTCGCCGGTGTCACCGAGAGCGAACGGCAGGCCGAGATCCTGGCAGCGCGCCATGCCGCCACCTGCGCCCTGATCGAGAGCGACGGCCGCAGCTTCAACTGGCCGGCCACGGTGGTGCAGGTGGCGACCACCGCCACTACAGGCGTCGGGCTGCAGGTCGAGGTCTCGCACTGGCTGTTCCTGACCACCGACCTCAACGACCCTGCGGCGGACGCGACGACGACGCTGATCGCCGCCGACACGCCGCTCGCCGAAACCGTCTCGTCACTCACCGCGGGCCAGGCGATCCTGCTCAGCGGCACGCTGGAAGAGGGGACGGAGGGCTGCCTCAAGCCGCATGGCAGGCTGGACCCGGTCATGCAGATCAGCCCGACCACCTTGTTCATCTCGGTGGACGCCGTGACGCCGCAATAGCCGGCACGAGAGCGTGGCCCGTAGCAGGGCCGCGCTCTCATTTTCGCCACCAATCGGGTGTAGCGTGAAGGAACTCGATCATCCCTTCCAGCCGCGTCGGCTGCATGCCACGCTGGCGGCGCGGCGCGGAACGCCCTAACACTATGGCCACAACCAGAGTCGAGGTCTGCCATGATCATGCCGATGCACGTCGGAGAGGGAACCGGACGTCGCGACCGCTCGACGGTGCTGAGCTATATTCCCTTCATCGGCGTCGTCGCCGTGGTCTATCTGGTGGTCGGCGTCATCTCCTCGTCGGCGCTGAGCGGCTCGCTCCTGGAGGTCACCCTGTTCTCCGGGGCGCTCTGGTCGCTGGCGACGTCCGAGCTGTTCATCATCCTCGGGCTGATCGCACTGCTGGTCGAACTGCTGAAGGCGCTGCGGATCGGCGGGCATTCGGCGGTGGACCACATGCTCTCGATGCTGGTCTTCGTCGGCTGCCTGCTGTGCTTCCTGCTCTGGGGCGTGGCGGCGACTACCGGGTTCCTGTTGATCACCATCATGGCGCTGGTCGACGTGATGGCCGGGTTCGCGGTGTCGCTGGCGACCGCCCGGCGCGACATCTCCATCGACGGCTGAGCCGCGAGGGGGAGGGCCCCCGGTGAGCGAGGCCTGGTGAGCGAGGCCCGGTGAGCGAGGGAAGCGTCCGGCTCGGCTTCGTCGGCGACGTGATGCTGGCGCGCGAGTTCAACTTCGTGCTCGACGAGCATCCGCCCGATTGGGTGTGGGGCGACGTGCTGCCGGAGATGGCCGCCTGCGACGCGGTGATCGGCAACCTGGAATGCCCGATCACGGAGCACGCGCGGCGCTGGCGCTGGGGGGTGACCAAGGCCTTCCATTTTCGCGCCAGGCCGCGGGCGGTGGACGTGCTGCGCGCGGGAAACCTGCGGGCTGTCAACCTGGCCAACAACCACATGCTGGACCATGGCCGGCAGGGCTTGGCCGACACGCTCGACTTCCTCGACCGAGGCGGCATCGCTCATTGCGGCGCCGGCCTCGACGCGGAGCGCGCGGCTGCGCCGGCGGTGTTCGCGGCCGGCGGGTTGCGGATCGGGATGCTGGGCGTCACCGACAACGTGCCGGAGTTCGGCGCGGGGGCGAACCGGCCGGGGACCAACATGCGCAAGATCGGGCCGGACCGGCCGCTGGTCGGCGAACTCACCGCGCGCATCGAGGCACTGCGCAGCCAGGGCGTCGACCTGGTCGTGCTCAGCCTGCATTGGGGTCCCAACTTCCGGGTGCAGCCCCCGGCCCGGTTCCGCGCCTTCGCCCATGCCATGATCGACCGCGGCGTCGACATCGTCCACGGCCATTCCGCCCATATCACCCAGGCGGTTGAGGCTTATCGCGACCGGCTGATCCTGTACGACACCGGAGATTTCATCTGCGACTACTGGCGCTTCCCGGGCCACCAGAACCTGTGGTCGTTCTTTTTCCGGGTCACGGTCGAGGGCGCGCGGCCGGTCGGCCTGGAGATGCTGCCGGTGACGCTGGTCGCCGGGTCGGTGCGGCGGGCCGCGGGGCCCGCGGCGGAGGGCGTCATCGCCCGCATGCTGGGGCTGTGTCGGCACACCGGCGCCGACCTGGTCCGCGACCGCGATTGCCTGCGGCTGGCGCTTTGAGGCCGTGAGGACTCCGTCCGAGGCTCAAGACCGCTGGTCTGGAGCGGCCAGGCGGCTTCCGATCGACACGAGCAGCAGGTCGTAGGCGCGGTCGACGATCCTGTCGAGCGAAGGGGTGCGCGCGAACATCGCGCGCGCTTCGGCCAGGCACTCGTCGCGGCTCGGCAGCTGCGGCAGGTGGAGGGCTCCCAGCACTTCCGTGGTGCGGTGGCGGGCCCGATCCAGCCGATCCTGCAACGCGGCGAGCTCGGGGCCGTGCAGCGTCGCGCGGATGGCGGCGGCAATGCGCTCCGGGTTGAGGTGGGCCGCCAGATCCTCGGCCGCCCGGTTGATCACCTTGGCGCCGAGCCGCTGCTCGTTGCGCACCACCTGCTCGGGCGGCGTCTTCAGGTCCCAGACCAGGCCGATCCAGGAGAGCGCGCGCAGGATGTAGTACGTCGGATCGAACTCCCACCAGCGGAAGCCCTGGCGGGCGCTGCTCTGGTAGGCATGGTGGTTGTTGTGCCAGCCCTCGCCCATTGTCGAGATCGCCAGCAGCCAGTTGTTGCGGGAATCGTCGCCGGTGACGTAGCGCTTGCTGCCCCGGACGTGGGCCAGCGAGTTGATGCTGAACGTGCCGTGGTAGACCAGCACAGTGCTCCAGAAGAAGCCGACCACCAGCCCCGGCCAGCCATCGATGGCGAAGCAGAGTGCGGCCAGCGCCAATGCCGGCAGCAACTCGAGGCGGTGCAGCCACATCAACTCCGGATAACGCGCGAGGTCGGCGACCTTGTCCAGGTCTGCCTTCGCGTGCTTGCGGGCGAAGATCCAGCCGAGATGGCTGTACAGGAAGCCCTTGTGCCGCGGCGAATGCACGTCCTCGGCGGTGTCCGAGTTCTGGTGGTGGTGGCGGTGCTTGCCGGCCCACCAAAGCACGCTTTTCTGCGCGGTGGTTTGGGAGAGGAAGGCGAGCACGAACTGGAACGCCCGGCTGGTCGAATAGGCGCGGTGTGAGAAATAGCGGTGATAGCCGGCCCCGATGGC
>JBHJOG010000118.1:0-22280 GCA_050329975.1 Alphaproteobacteria bacterium
ACGTCCTGGTCGAACGCCAGGATCGAGAAGCGGTAGCCGCCCGAGATCCTGACGGTGAAGTTGTCGCCAACTTCGGCTGTGCCCGCGAAAGCTGGCGTTGCCACTGGTGCGGCGAGCAACGCCGCGCCAGCAATCGCCGAGCTGGAAAGCAGGGTCTTCTTCATAACTGTCCAACCTCCGATTACTGGGACCTCTCGCCGAGGTCCCCCAAGTAGTCCTTGGCAACGCGCTCCGGCCACATCAGTCCGCGGCGTCATCCACGAGCATACAACACCAAAAACCTTAACCGTCACAACGGTCATAGTGGCGGAATGGCAACATTTTTCGGTTTATGAGGCATTTGTGCAACACAGTGAAGAACCGGCCTCTGAAGCCTTGATATCATGGCGTTTTCCCGGGCCGGCCTCGGCCGCGTGATGCAATTGCCACAGGCTGGGTACCGGCTATGGTGAACACAGTCCGGACCGGAAGAGGGGAACCATGACAGATAGCGCGACCCCTGCCCAGGGGACGATCGGGCGGCTGGCGGCCGTGCGCGAGCGGATCGCCCGGGCGGCCAGGGATGCCGGCCGCGACCCGGCCGCAGTTACCCTGGTCGCCGTCGCCAAAACGATGCCTGCCGTGGCGGTCGAGGCGGCCTGGGATGCCGGCCAGCGGGTGTTCGGCGAGAATCGAGTACAGGAGGCCGCGGGCAAATACCCGGCGCTGCGCCTGTCGCGCCCGGGCCTGCAGCTGCACCTGGTCGGGCCGCTGCAGAGCAACAAGGTCGCCCAGGCCTGCGCCCTGTTCGACGTGATCGAGACCCTGGACCGGGAGAAGCTGGCCCGGGCGCTGGCCCTGGTGCAGTCCCGGGGGACGGCGCTGCCGGCGCTGCTGATCCAGGTCAACACCGGCCGCGAGCCGCAGAAGGCCGGGATCGCGCCCGAGACTGCGGCGGCGTTCATCGACCTGTGTCGCGACCGGCTGCAGCTGCCGGTGCGCGGCCTGATGTGCATCCCGCCGCAGGCCGAGGCGCCCGCGCCGCACTTCGCCTTCCTGGCCGAGCTCGCCCGCCGCCACGGCCTGCCCTGGCTGAGCATGGGCATGAGCGGCGACTTCGAGGCGGCGATCCAGCAGGGCGCCACCCACGTCCGAGTCGGCACGGCGATCTTCGGCGGGCGCGCGGCTGCCGGGTGACAGCGGTGGGGGCCAGATGATATCCAGGCGGCGGGCCTGCAGGCGGCGCACTCGCAGCCCTGCCGCCGCGCATCCCCGGGAAATGCATGATCGCCGTCGAAATTGCCGTGCTGGTGGCCTTGACGCTGCTCAACGGCCTGTTCGCCATGTCGGAGCTGGCGCTGGTATCCTCGCGCAAGGTCCGGCTGCGGCAGATGGCCGAGCAGGGCTCGCCCGGAGCCCGGGCGGCGCTGCGGCTGATCGACGACCCGACCCGGTTCCTCAGCACGGTCCAGATCGGTATCACCATGGTCGGCGTCGTTGCCGGCGCCTATGGCGGCGCTACGCTGGGCGAGCGGTTCGGCGCCGTCCTGGAGGGGCTGCCGGTCCTGGGTGGCTACGGGGGCACCATCGGGGTCGGGGTGGTGATCGTCGCCATCACCTATCTGTCGATCGTGCTCGGCGAGCTGGTCCCGAAGCGGATCGCGCTGAAGAGCCCGGAACGGGTCGCGGCCGCGGCCGCCCGGCCGATGCGGCTGCTGTCGCGGGCGGCGGCGCCCTTCGTCTGGCTGCTCGGCACCTCGACCGACCTGCTGCTGCGGCTGCTCGGCCTGCAGGGCGCCCGCGACGCCACGGTGACCGAGGAGGAGATCCGCTCGCTGATCACCGAAGGCACGCTCGCCGGGATTTTCGTGCCGGCCGAAAAGGAGATGATCGACGGCGTGCTGCGACTCGGCGACCAAAGGGTCCGCGCGATCATGACGCCGCGCCCCGACGTGGTCTGGCTCGACATCGACGGCCCGCCGGAGGCCGTGCTCGAGCGGATCGTCGCCGGCGGGCACTCCCGCTACCCGGTGTGCCGCGGCACCGTCGACGAGGTGGTCGGCATCGTGCACAGCCGCGACCTGCTGGACCGGGCGCTGCGCGGCCTGCCGTTCGACCTGGCGGCGGGCATGGTCAGGCCGATGGTGGTCCACGACGGAATCTCGATCCTGCGGCTGCTGGAGCTGATGAAGGCGTCGAAGATGCACATGGCGATGGTCGCCGACGAGTACGGCAGCATCGAGGGCCTGGCGACGATGACCGACATCATGGAGACGGTCGCCGGCGACCTGCCCGACCACGGCGAGGAAAGCGAACCGGACGCAGTGCGCCGCGACGACGGGTCATGGCTGGTCGAGGGCTCGATGCCGATCGACGCGTTCGAGACCGTTACCGGTCTGCGCGGCATCCGCGGCCAGGCCGGCTACCACACGATCGCGGGATTCGTGCTCGATCGGCTTGGCCGCCTGCCTCGGACCGGCGACACCCTGGTCCACCAGGGCAGCCGGTTCGAGGTCGTGGACATGGACGGCCGCCGGATCGACAAGATCCTGGTGGTCCCGGCAACCCCGGCGGAGGACGACAGCGGCTGAGGGACCCGATCGGGGCGGCTTGCCAGCCCGGGCGGCAGGCGGCAACATCCGTCGCAAGAGCGGTTCAACAATCAGCGGCCGGCGTCGAACGATGGCGGTCCAGGGCGGAAACAGGCGATGAGCGATCAGATCTTCCAGGTTCCGGATGCATGGGCGCGGCGCGCCTTCGCCGACGAGGCAGCCTATAAGCGGATGTACCGGGAGTCGATCGACGACCCCGAGGGCTTCTGGGGCGAGCAGGGCAAGCGGCTGGACTGGATGCAGCCCTACAGCAAGGTCAAGGCGACCTCCTTCGACACCGACTTCGTCTCGATCAAATGGTTCGAGGACGGGGTCCTGAACGTCGCCGCCAACTGCCTGGACCGGCACCTGGCGACGCGGGGTGATCAGGTCGCGATCATCTGGGAAGGCGACGATCCGGCGGACTCGAAGACCGTCACCTACCGCGCGCTGCACGAACAGGTGTGCCGGCTCGCCAATGCGATGAAGGGACTCGGCGTCCGCAAGGGCGACCGGGTCACCATCTACCTGCCGATGATCGTCGAAGCGGCGGTGGCGATGCTCGCCTGCGCCCGGATCGGTGCCGTCCACTCGGTGGTGTTCGGCGGCTTCTCGCCAGAGGCGCTGGCCGGCCGCATCATCGACTGCAAGTCCTCGCTGTTGATCACCGCCGACGAAGGCCTGCGCGGCGGGCGGAAGATCCCGCTGCACCGCAACGCGCTGGAGGCGCTGGCCCATCCGGACTGCGACGTCGACGCCGTGATCGTCGTCCGGCGCACCGGTTCCACCGACATCGGCTGGATCGACGCGATCGAGCACTGGTACCACGAGCTGGTGGCCAAGGCGTCGCCGGACTGCCCGCCGGAGCCGATGGGGGCCGAGGATCCGCTGTTCATCCTCTACACCTCGGGCTCCACCGGCAAGCCGAAGGGGGTGCTGCACACCGGCGGCGGCTACCTGGTCTATGCCTCGATGACCCACCAGTACGTGTTCGACTACCACGACGGCGACATCTACTGGTGCACCGCCGATGTCGGCTGGGTCACCGGCCACAGCTACATCCTCTACGGCCCGCTGGCCAACGGCGCGACGACGCTGATGTTCGAGGGCGTCCCGAACTATCCGGACGCCTCCCGCCACTGGCAGGTGGTCGACAAGCACAAGGTCAATATCTACTACACCGCGCCCACCGCGATCAGGGCGCTGATGCGCGAGGGCGCCGAGCCGGTGAAGAAGACCTCGCGGGCAAGCCTGAGACTGCTGGGCTCGGTCGGCGAGCCGATCAATCCCGAGGCGTGGATGTGGTACCACGAGGTGGTGGGCGACGGCCGCTGCCCGATCGTCGACACCTGGTGGCAGACCGAGACCGGCGGGATCATGATCACACCGCTTCCCGGCGCCATCGCCCAGAAGCCGGGCTCGGCCACGCTGCCGTTCTTCGGCGTCAAGCCGGAGATCGTCGATGCGGACGGCAAGGTGCTGGAAGGCGCCTGTTCAGGCAACCTGTGCCTCGCCGACAGCTGGCCCGGCCAGATGCGCACGGTCTATGGCGACCACGAGCGCTTCGCCCAGACCTATTTCACCGCCTATCGCGGCAAGTACTTCACCGGCGACGGCTGCCGCCGGGACGAGGACGGCTACTACTGGATCACCGGCCGGGTCGACGACGTGATCAACGTCTCCGGCCACCGGATGGGCACCGCCGAAGTGGAGTCGGCGCTGGTCGCGCACAACAAGGTGGCGGAGGCGGCGGTGGTCGGCTTCCCCCACGACATCAAGGGACAGGGCATCTACGCCTATGTCACGCTGATCGCCGGCGAGGCGCCGAGCGACGAGCTGCGGGCCGAGCTGGTGCGCTGGGTGCGGCGCGAGATCGGACCGATCGCCAGCCCCGATCATATTCAGTGGGCGCCGGGCTTGCCGAAAACCCGCTCCGGCAAGATCATGCGCCGGATCCTGCGCAAGATCGCCGCCGGGGAGCACGACCAGCTCGGGGATGTCTCGACGCTTGCCGACCCGGCGGTGGTCGACGACCTGGTCGCCAACCGCCGGACGGACTGAAGCTCGGCTATCGGCCCTTGCGGGCGGCAGCGGCGGGATAGACCAGGGGCACCGCGGCCTCCGGGCCGAGCACGCGGAAGGTGAGGCTTTCCTCGATGTAGAGCGTCACCGTGGTGCCGGTGTGGGCCAGGTAGCCGATCGACAGGTCGCGGCCGACGGCGAGTTCGAAATCGCCGCCGCGCAGGCTGACAACCACAGCGCCGTCGACCCCCGGGGCCCAGATCACCGGCCCGTCGACCAGCCGCTCGACGTTCTTCATCACCGGATAGCCGGCGCTGGTGGTGGTCTGGGTCAGGCCGGCGTAGCAGCGGGGCCCGAGCGCGATCGCATAGGGGCCGTCGACGCCGGCCGCGCGCAGGACGGCGGTCGCCCGCGCGACCACGGCGGGGTACTGCTCGTAATCCTCGGACAGCGTCAGCGGGCCGCCGTCGGCGGCCTGGGCGATGCCGGTGATGCCGGCCGAGGCATAGCCGTGGAAAACGGTGCGGTCCTCGGCCTTGGCGATGGCGAGCGCCGCCTCGCGGACCGGGTCCAGGTCCGGGTCGCGGGCGCCGCGCGCCACGGCATCGAGCTCGCTGCGCTCGAGGTCGAAGACGGCGCGGAACTCGACCAGCGGCTGGACGACGCGGCGCTGCGCCGCGACCCCGGCATGGGGCTGGTCGGCCAGCCGCTCGACCCGGCCGGTGCTCAGCGCGGAGTGGGACCAGCCCAGCGGGCCCACGAAATCCACCAGCCGGCGGGCGGCGAGCGTGCGCTTCAGCGTGCTCTTCGCCTGCTCGTCGATCTCCTCCCAGGCCGTCGCGGTGATCGGGGCAAGGTGACGGTGCAGGTCGTCCATCAGCGGATCCCTCCCTTCAGGCTGCCGATGCCGAGCGAGCCGTCGGCCGACGGGGCTGGGGCGCCGGCGGCACCGGCTTCGCCCGCTTCCGCCTTCGCCTCGACCTCGGTGATCGGGCCTTCGCTCCAGAGGTAGGTGCGCAGCTCCGCGTCGAACACCGCATTACGCCGGCGCAGCCACTCGATGACCATCGCCGCGTGCTCGATCTCCTCGTCGCGATTGTGGGCGAGCACTGCGCGCAGCTCGTCGTCGTCGGTCGCTTCCACCCGCTGGCCGTACCAGTCGACAGCCTCCAGTTCTTCCATCACCGAGACGATGGCCCGGTGCTGGTCGATGGTCTCGGGCTTGAGCCTGGCCACGTCCTCGTGAAGTTCGAAACTGCCGCTTCCGGCCATGCGGATGCCTCCTCTGCCCTCGGGTCGGCGCCAACTGGCGCACTCTTTGCGCTGGACCACCGCCAGTTTGACCAAATCGCCGCGGCGCAACAAGCCGCGCCGACAACGCAGGCGGCAGACAGGCAACACGGCCCGGCCCGGCGGGTTCCAGATCCCGCCCTGCCACCCCAAGCCGGGGCAGGCGCCGCGCGGGTACCGGCACCGCACCTTCACGTTTGATTCATCCTGTTTGCCGCATCATCCCGGGCGGCGGCCCTCGGCGCGCCTGGACGAGTGAAGCGGGATTCCAATGGCCTATCAGACCGAACCGGCGGCTGGGCAACGGTCGACTCCGCGCCCCGGCGCGGAGGACCAGCTTGTCGACCATGCGCTGCGGCTGCCTGACCCGGCGCCGGGCCGGATCGCCGTGCACATCCACCTGTCGCGGCTGTCGCCGGCCAGCCGCCGGCCGGAATACCTCAACGTCGCCATCGCCAACTTCAACGCGCACGCCCGGGTATTCGACGGCCGCACCTTCCTGCTCGGCAACCGCGACATCGTGTTCATCGCGAAGGATGCCCAGCGGCGCGACGTCGAGCATGCGGTGCTGAAGATCCGCTACCTGTTTCCCGACGACCCGATCGCCCAGATCCGCGGCGGCAGCGCTGGCGGCGGTGCCGGCGACTATGCCTTCGCCACCTATTTCGACCTCGCCGAGGACCTGCCGCTGTTCATCGACCATTGCGAGCAGGTGCGCGCGTCGGCGGAGCGCACGCTCGCCCGCGCCGCCCACGGGCGGGTCGGGGCCCGCGGCGACGACGAGGCACCGGCGCGCCCCTCGCCCTCGCGCAAGCAGCCGATGACCCCGGAGACGCTGGCCGCCTTCGAAAGCCAGCTGCGCCGCGCCGACGTCTCCAGCGCGCTGCGCCGCCAGCCGATCTGCGCGGCCGCCCGTGACGGGGCGCTGAAGCCGATCTACCACGAGCTCTTCTTCGCGATCGACGACCTCGCGGCCATCATGGCGCCGAAGACCGACGTGCGCAGCTGCCGCTGGCTGTTCCGCCGGTTGTGCGAGAGCCTGGACGCACGGGTACTGAGCGCCGTGCTGCGCCACGACGACACCACCGTGCGCCATCACGTCGCCCTGAACCTCAACATCTCCACTCTGCTCAGCCAGGATTTCCTGGACTTCGACGAGGCCTTTCCGGGCACCGGCCGCGGCTCGGTGCTGATCGAAATCGACTTCGCCGACGTGATTTCCGACCTGCGCGCCTTCGCCTTCGCCCGCGACATGCTGACCGGGCGCGGCTACCGGGTCTGCCTCGACGGCATCGATCACCTGTCGCTGCCTTATGTGGACCGCGGCCGGCTCGGCGTCGACTTCGTCAAGTTCAGCGCAGATTCCGGCGTTATTCGCGCCGTGCGCAGCGGCGGGCTCGGCACCTTCGCCGAGCACCTGAAGCGCAACGACCCCGGCCGGTTCATCTTCAACAGCTGCGACAGCTCGGCCGCGCTCGCGCTGGGCCAGGAATACGGGGTGCACCTGTTCCAGGGCCGCCACGTCGACGGCCAGCTGGCGGCCAGCCGCCTGTCGCCGCGCGACCTTGCCGTCCGCCGCGCCGACGACCAGCTTCGGGCGGGCTGAGGGCGGACCGCTACCGCTCGCGCGGTGCGTGCTTGTTCAGGATGCGCTGTAGGGTGCGGCGGTGCATGTTGAGGCGGCGGGCGGTTTCCGAGACGTTGCGGTCGCACTGCTCGAACACCCGCTGGATATGCTCCCAGCGCACCCGGTCGGCTGACATCGGGTTCTCCGGCGGCGGCGGCAGGCTGCCCTCGTGCTCCAGCAGTGCCGAGGCCACCTGATCGGCGTCGGCCGGCTTCTGCAGGTAGTCGATCGCGCCGGCCTTCACCGCAGTCACCGCGGTGACGATGTTGCCGTAGCTGGTCAGCATCACGATCCGGCAGTCGGGCCGCGCCTCGCGCAGCACCGGCACGATGGAGAGCCCGCTGCCGTCCTCCAGCCGCATGTCGATCACCGCATAGGCGGGGGCATGGGCGTGGATCGCCTCCAGTGCCTCGGCCACGCCGTGGGCGCCGACGAAGCTGAAGCCGCGCTTCTCCATTGCCCGGCCCAGCCTCTGGCACAGCGCCTGGTCGTCGTCGACGATCAGGAGCGACATGTCGGCGCTGGTGTCGGCGCCTGTCGGCCGGAGGGCGTCGTTGCTCATCGTCCTCTCCTCTCAAGGCTGCCCGATCGAGGGGCGGCAGCCCAGCTGTGCCGCCGGCGGCAGGCCGATCGGGTCATCTCGCCGGCGGCGGGCCGCCGGCTCCACGCTCGAACGCCGCGCGCGACCAGGTCACCGTCACCACCGCCCCGCCCCCGCTCTCGCGCGGGGCGTTGTGGTAGGCGACATGCGCTCCGCTGCGGCCGAGCAGCGTCTCGGCGATGAACACGCCGAGCCCCATATGTCCGGTGCGGACCCGGCTGCCCGAGCGGGAAACGGATTTGCGACTGGACATATAGGGTTCGCCGAGCCGCGTCAAAATCGACGTGGCGAAGCCGGGTCCGTCGTCCTGGATCTCTACCGATACCGTGGCCGCGGTCCATTCCACGGTCAGCACCACCTCATGACGGGCGAACTGCACCGCATTCTCGATCAGCGTGCCCAGCCCGCGGCGGATTTCCGGGGAGTTGTCGATCAGGGGCTCGTCGCTCTCCGCCTCGCCGACCTCGACCGCCACCGCGATGCTTGTGCTCCTGTAGGCCTCGCAGACGCTCTCCAGCAGCGCGGTCACCGGCAGCACGCGGAAGGTGGTGTCGGGGCCCAGCCCGCTCTCGTCCGACTGGTTGGAGAGCCGGGTCAGGATTTCGCGGCAGCGGTTGGTCTGGGACAGCAGCAGCATGATGTCGTCGCGCAGCGGCCCGTCCTCGGGCAGGTCGTTCTGCAGCTCCTTCGCCACGACGGTGATCGTCGCCAACGGCGAGCCGAGTTCGTGGGCCGCCGCTGCCGCCAGGGCGCCGATCGCCGACCGCCGCTGCTCGCGGGCGAGTGCGATCTGCGTGTCGGCGAGCGCGCTGCTGATCCGCCGGCTCTCCTCGGCGACCCGGCCGACATAGACCGCGATGAAGATCGTGCTGAGGCAGAGCGCGGTCCAGACGCCGGCCAGGTAGATCGCCGGCAGGTCGAAGGGCTGCGCCTCCGGCATCGGCAGCGGCTCGAAGTAGAAGGCGATGAAGGAGGCGCAGCCGAGCGAGAGCAGGATCAGGATGATGGTGATCCAGCGGGCCAGGATCGAGGCCGAGATGGCGACCGGCGCCACGATCAGGAAGGCGAAGGGGTTGCCGAGCCCGCCGGTGAGGTAGAGCAGCGCGGTCAGCTGGACGATGTCGTAGCCGAGCATGAAGGCGGCGTCGCGGTCGCTGATCCGGGCCTGGGCCGGGCGGATCACCTGGACGGCGAGGTTGAGCGCCGCGGAGGCGGCGATCACGGTCAACGCCGCCACCAGCGGCAGCGGATGGCCGAGGCCGAAATGGACGAACAGGACGGCGGAGCCCTGGCCGATCACTCCGAACCAGCGGATCAGGACCAGGGTGCGCAGGCTGACCGGCGCCGGCGCATCGCCCGCAGGCGTCGGGCCCGCGGGCCAGGAGACGCGCTCGTCGTCCTGCTCGCGGCTCGGCGGCTGCGCTGTGCTGGTCATCTGCGCGATCGTCCTGCCCCTGTCCCTCTAGGAGTTGCCGGGCCCGAATGGCCGTCGCCGCCCAGATGCCCTGCCGTCGCCCCAATTGATCCGGTATACTCGATTTCGACTCGACAGCCACTGGCGATGGCCGGCGCTCCCAGGTCCAGCGCCGGGGGCCGTCTCCCAGGGCGGAGCAGGCAGCGAGGAATCGACATGATGCACGCGCTACGCAGGGCCGTCGCTGGCCTGACCCTACTCGCCGCGATCCCCGCAGCATTCGCGCTAACCGGCAATCCGGCCGCCGCCCAGGGCTACAGCCAGGAGCAGGAGCTGATCGACAGCGCGACGATCACCTTCAACAAGCTGATCAACGACAACCAGTTCACCGCGATCCCCAACTACCTGCGCCAGGCGCAGGGCGTACTGATCGTGCCGGACCTGATCAAGGGCGGCTTCATCGTCGGCGCGGAAGCCGGCGACGGCGTGCTGCTGCTGCGCCAGCCGGACGGCACCTGGAGCTACCCGGCGTTCTACACCGTCGGCGCCGGCAGCATCGGGTTTCAGATCGGGGTGGAATCCAAGGAAGTGCTGTACCTGATCATGAACGCCGGCGCGGTCGAGGCGGTGCTGAACGACCAGGCCAAGGTCGGGGTCGACCTGAGCGGCGCATTCGGCCCGGTCGGCGCCGGCTTCTCCGCCTCGACCACCACCAACATGAACCGCGACATCATCGCCTTCGCCCGCGGCAGCGGCCTGTTCGCCGGCGGCTCGTTCGAAGGCTCGGTGATCGCGCGCCGCGGCGACATGAACGAGAACTACTACGGGCCGGGCGCCGGCACCCGCGCCATCACCCAGCAGGGCCTGTACAGCAACCCCGGCGCCGAGAACCTGCGCAACCTGCTGCGGATCTTCGGCCAGTAGCCGCCGGCTACGCCGGGATCTTCAGACCGCGCTCGGTCGCCGGCCGGGCGAGACAGCGCTCCAGCCAGCCGGTCACCTCGGGGAAGTCCGCGATGCCGACGATCTCGCCGGCGCCGTAGAAGCCCACCAGCGTCCGGACCCAGGGAAAGGTCGCGATGTCGGCGATGCTGTAGTCGTCGCCCATGATCCAGCGGCGGCCGGTCAGCTGGCCGTCGAGCACGCCCAGCAGCCGCCGGCTCTCGCCCGCGTAGCGGTTGGCCGGATAGGGGTCCTTGACCTTGTCGGCGGCGAACTTGAAGAAGTGGCCCAGCTGGCCGAAGAAGGGTCCGACGCCGCCCATCTGGAACATCAGCCACTGGATGCACTGCCAGCGCGCGTGCGGGTCGGCCGGGATCAGCCGGCCGGTTTTCTCGGCCAGGTAGAGCAGGATCGCGCCGCTCTCGAACAGCGGCAGCGGCTTGCCGCCGGGCCCGTCCGGGTCGATGATCGCGGGGATCTTGTTGTTCGGGTTGAGCGACAGGAACTCGGGCGTCATCTGGTCGTCGTCGGCGAAGGCGACCTTGTGCGCCTCGTAGGGCAGCCCCAGCTCCTCCAGGGCGATCGAGACCTTCAGGCCGTTGGGCGTGCCCAGAGTGTAGAGTTGGAGACGGTCCGGGTGGACCGCCGGCCAGCGTTGCGTGATCATGAAGGTCGACAGATCGCCCATGCGGCTTCCTCTCCGAGTGGTGGTTGCCACAATCTGGCGGCCGTCGCCGGCCGGTCAAGCGGAAGCGGCTGAGGCTTCTGCCAGGACTTCGGCGGGCCGGGTGCGAGCGCCCTGGTCGAGCGCCGCATGCGCCGCGGCGAGGCGGGCGATCGGCACCCGGTAGGGGGAGCAGGAGACGTAGTCGAGCCCGACCTGCTGGCAGAAGGCGATCGAGGCCGGATCGCCGCCATGCTCGCCGCAGATGCCGAGCTTGAGGTCCGGCCGGACCTTCCGCCCGCGTTCGGCCGCCATCTGCACCAGCTCGCCGACGCCCTGGACGTCGATGGTGACGAACGGGTTCTTCGGGTAGATGCCCTGGGCTTCGTAGGCGCCGATGAAGCCTGCAGCGTCGTCGCGGCTGATGCCGAGTGCGGTCTGGGTCAGGTCGTTGGTGCCGAAGCTGAAAAAGGCGGCGCTGCCGGCGATGTCGCCGGCGCGCAGGGCGGCGCGGGGCAGCTCGATCATGGTGCCGACGGCATAAGGGATCGCTCCGCCGGTCGCCGCCGCGACCTCGGCGGCCGCCGTGTCGACCACCGCCTTCATCCGGTCGAGCTCGACGCGGGTGGCGACCAGCGGGATCATGATCTCCGGCAGCACGACGATGCCGCCGGCCCGCGCCTCGGCTGCCGCCTCGAAAATGGCGCGCGCCTGCATCTCGTAGATCTCGGGATAGGTGATGCCGAGCCGGCAGCCGCGATGGCCGAGCATCGGGTTGATCTCGACCAGGCCGGCGGCGCGGCGCTTGACCGCATCCAGCGACAGCCCGGTCGCCTCGGCGATCTGCGCCATCTCGGCGTCGGAATTGGGCAGGAACTCGTGCAGCGGCGGGTCGAGCAGGCGGATGGTCACCGGCAGCCCGTCCATCTCGCGGAACAGGCCGACGAAATCCGCCTTCTGCACCGGAGCGATCCGGGCGAGTGCGGTCCGGCGGCCGGTCTCGTCGGCGGCGAGGATCATCTCGCGCACCGCGACGATCCGATCGGCCTCGAAGAACATGTGCTCGGTGCGGCAGAGCCCGATCCCCTCGGCGCCGAACTCGCGGGCGATGCGGGCGTCGGCGGGGGTTTCGGCATTGGCGCGCACTGCCATGGTGCGGACCTCGTCGGCCCACCCCATCAGAGTGGAGAAGTCGCCGCTGAGTTCCGGCAGCACGGTCGGGATCGCGCCGGCGAACACCTCGCCGGTGGAGCCGTCGACGGTGATCGCCTCGCCGTCCCGGATCATGGTGTCGCCGACCCGCATCTGCCCGGCCTTCTCGTCGATCCTGAGCTCGCCGGCGCCGGCGACGCAGGGCCGGCCCATGCCGCGGGCGACCAGCGCGGCATGGCTGGTGGTGCCGCCACGCGCGGTCAGGATGGCGAGTGCCGCGTGCATGCCGTGGATGTCCTCGGGGCTGGTCTCGGTGCGGACCAGGATCACCTTCTGGCCGGCGGCGGCCCGGTCGGCGGCGGTCGCCGCGTTGAACACCACCGCGCCCGAGGCCGACCCGGGCGAGGCCGGCAGGCCGCGGGTGAGCAGGGTGCGCGGCGCCTTCGGGTCCAGCGTCGGGTGCAGCAGCTGGTCCAGCGAGTCCGGCGAAACCCGGCGGATCGCCTCGCTGCGGTCGATCAGCCCTTCCGCCACCATGTCGACGGCGATCTTCACCGCGGCCGCGGCGGAGCGCTTGCCGGTGCGGGTCTGCAGCATGAACAGCCGCCCGCGCTCGACGGTGAACTCGACGTCCTGCATGTCGCGATAGTGCAGCTCGAGGCGCTTCAGGGTCGCGGAGAGTTCGGCGAACAGGCTCGGATCGGCCTCCTCCATCGCCGGGACCCTGGCGCGCGTCGCGTGCCTGGCGGCGCGCGTGATCGGGTTGGGCGTGCGGATGCCGGCGACCACGTCCTCGCCTTGTGCGTTGACCAGATACTCGCCGAACACGGCGTTGGCGCCGGTGGACGGGTCGCGGGTGAAGGCGACGCCGGTGCAGCAGTCTTCGCCCATGTTGCCGAACACCATCGCCTGCACGTTGACCGCGGTGCCCCAGCTTTCCGGGATGTCGTGCAGCCGGCGATAGGCGATCGCGCGCGGGTTGCACCAGCTGCCGAACACCGCATCGATCGCGCCCCACAGCTGGGCCTCGGGATCGGCGGGGAACGGCCGGCCGGTTTCCTCGGCGACCTGCTGCTTGTAGATGCCGACCAGGGTGCGCCAGTCGTCGGCGCCGAGCTCGGTGTCGAGGATCAGGCCGCGCGACTCCTTGTGGATCTCCAGCGCCTCCTCGAACAGGTCGTGGGGCAGGCCGAGCACGACGTTGCCGTACATCTGGATGAAGCGCCGGTAGCTGTCCCAGGCGAAGCGCTCGCCGCCGCCGGCTGCCAGCCCGGCCACCGTCTCGTCGTTCAGGCCCAGGTTGAGCACGGTGTCCATCATGCCCGGCATCGAGGCGCGGGCGCCGGAGCGGACCGAGATCAGCAGCGGCGCCTCCGGATCGCCGAACCGGCGCTGCATGCGTGCCTCCAGCGTCGTCAGCGCGGCGGCAACCTGCTCGCGCAGGCTCTCCGGATAACTGCCGCCGGCTGTGACGGCGGTGCAGACCTCGGTGGTGATGGTGAAGCCCGGCGGCACCGGCAGGCCGAGCCGGCTCATCTCCGCCAGGTTGGCGCCCTTGCCGCCGAGCAGGTTGCGCAGGCCGGCGTCGCCGTCCGCCCGTCCGTCGCCGAACTCGTAGACCCACATGTTCATACGGCCCTGCCTTGCCTGCTGGATCAGCATCGGATCGGGTTTCATCGCGCACATCCTTCGCATCTGCGAGAGTGATGGAACGCCCGTCAATGGTACGGGTTGACGCGATGAACGAGATTTAACCCGTGGCGCCCTTTCGCAGTGCACCAGTCACGCCGGCCGGGGCGCGGCGCAACTCGGCCTTCACCTGGTCCATGACGTGCCAGGAGGTGGGCAGGTAGTCGTGCAGCCCCTGCCGGCCAGCCAGGATCACGCCGGCCTCCGCCGCCACGGCGCGGGCTCGCGCGATTTCCTCGACGACGCCGAGCGCGTAGACCGGATAGGCGTGGTCGGTCACCATGCTGCCTTCCAGCCGCAACGTGCCGTCGAACAGGCCGCAGGCGCTCATATGAGCCCGGAAGTCGGCGAAGGCGGCTGCGGCCCCCACCGGTGCGTCGCCGGCATCGGTGACCTCGACCGAGCCGTAGCTGCGACCGTCGGCCAGCCCATAGGCGTCGGAATGCATGGTCAGCCGCTTCCACAGGCCGGCGGCCTGAAAGTTGAACAGCACCATGGCGTCGAAGCCGCGCCGGCCCTCGAAGCTGACGAACAGCGAAGTCAGCCGGCTGGAGACCAGCCCGCCGGGCGCGGCGCCGAGCAGGGCCAGCAGCCGGGCCGCCGGGATGGTGCAGATCAGGCGGTCGGCCGTCAGCTCGCCGCGGTCGGTGGCGAGGCGGAATTCCGTACCGCTCCTGGCGATGCGGCAGACCGCCTCGCCGAGCCGGAACGTCGCCCCGCGAGTCTCCAGCGCCGTGCGCACCGGCTCGTAGAAGGCGGCGAAACCGGCGCGCGGCCGGACCAGCACCTGCTGCGCCGGCGGACGGTGCGGGCGCAGCCGTGCCGGCAGCAGCCGCCCGCCGGCGCGCGCCAGCAGGCTGCCGATGCGGGCCGCGCGCATGATCTGCTGCATCCGCTTGTCGGCGAACAGCGGGTCGATCCGGTCCGGCGGCAGCCCGTAGAACCGGGTCAGGTAGTTCTCCAGCCCGAGCTGGCGATAGAGCCGGCGGCCGATCATCCGCGCGGTCACGTCGGCGACGTCGCGCGGAGGGCCGCGGCGCAGCCGGCCGGCGGCGAGGCTAGCGAGCGCGGCCGCCAGCC
Organism: Alphaproteobacteria bacterium; assembly: GCA_050329975.1. Classification (GTDB taxonomy): domain Bacteria; phylum Pseudomonadota; class Alphaproteobacteria; order CALKHQ01; family CALKHQ01; genus CALKHQ01. The sequence goes on from JBHJOG010000118.1 coordinate 15,052, forward strand.
GGTGCGGCGGCAGTCCCAGGATCTCGCGCTCGTCGAACGGGTAGCGGCGGATGCGGCCGTCGGGGGCAATGCGCTGGTAGGCGATGTGCAGCGGCACGCAGCGCGCCTCCACCTCCGGGAACTGGGTGAACAGCGGAAAGCCGGGAAAGAAGACGAAGCTGCCGATGTCGAAGCTGTACGGCCCGATCTCGTGCGAGATGTGGTTGCCGCCGAGGTGGTCGTATTCGTCGACCACCGTCACATCATGCCCCGCCCCGCTCTCCTCGAGTGCGGCGGTGAGCCCGGCGATGCCGGCGCCCAGGACGATGGTGCGCATTGGATGGTGACCGGATTGTTGTTGTCGGGCTTTGCTTGGCTATGCGACTCCCACCGGCGTCGTTCCTCAGTCCCGACAAACTGTCGCCCATACCGGTCTGGACGGCACGTTAAGCTCCAGACAGCTACCAGCGGATCATGTCGAGCCGTCCGCCGAACGAGGTCGGAACCCCGATCAGCAACGGAGGATGAAAGCGCGCTAAAATGTCGACCAGCTCGGGCCAGCGGTTGATCAGCAGCGCCGCCTGCCGGTTGACCGGCAACTTGGTGAACGGTGCGCTGAGCCACAGCCCGGACAGTCGGGCCCGGCGAAAAGCCTCCTTCTCCGCTTTGTTGCGCGTGAGTCGCCTGTCCCCAGTCACCACGATCCACGCGCGATGGTCTTCGCCGAGGGCCCTGATCCAATCGAGATCTGCCGCGTCGGGACCCAAGGCCAAGCCGGCACCGGCCGCATTCCGGATGTGGACGGCGTGCTGCTGGAGGTGGCCGACGAAACCGGCGATCGTCGCGGCAAGGGTTGGCGACGTGCAATTGTCGAACAGGACGTTCACGCCGCGCGGGCGACGCCATCCGGGTCCATGAAGGCCAGTGCCCGCCTGACGGCGCGCTCCGGGACCGAATAGACCCGGGCGGCGGCCTTTACGGAGCCCTCGGCCGCAACCGCATCGGCCAGGATGTCGGCCGGGACGCCGGTTTCTGCCTCGATCGGCTGACCGAAACTGCGGTGCGGATCGAGGACGATGCCCGGGGCCACATGCCAGCGGACCGGCTCGCCCGCATCGTCGAAGTCCAGCTTCTTGAAGGAAGGCTCGATGATCCGCTGCATCGCATACTGGTCCCTGAACACGTCGATCATCTCCTCGTTCTCCTTCGACAGGACGAGGAAGATGCTCTTGCCGTCAGTGCGGAACCGATCGGTCGACAACGGCCGGTCCATGCCGAACCGGTCGCGCGCGATCTCGATGGCGCGGCGGACCATTCGCAGCGACAGCCGCTCCCTGACCAGCGCCGCGACGACGCGGATCTCGGTCAGATCGCGAAAGCCCAGGTAGAGACTGTCGTCGCCAAGATCAATCTGCGACGACCAGAGGGCGGAATGGTCCCGGCCCCGCGCGCGGTAGCCCCGAAGCCAGCGGCGGACCGCGGTCTGCCGGGCACCGGTGAAGCGCTCGGCGTCGCGGGCCGTATAGAGTCCGACCCCGACCAGGCTGAGATCGGGCCGCGGCGTGCCGCCATCCATCGCATCACCCTCCCAACTATTCGAGGAGTCTAGGATACGCGGACCGTGATGTCGATGAGCGTGCCGGCGGAACCTCGCCCCCCAAGAGCAAAGCGCCGGACCGTTGCCGGCCCGGTGCCCGGTCGTCCCCGCTGAGCGCGGTCAGTTGGCGAGCTTGCCCATGGCGAGCGCGGTGTCGGCCATGCGGGTGGAGAAGCCCCACTCGTTGTCGTACCAGGCGAGCACGCGCACGAAGCTGCCCTCCATGACCACGGTCTGGGTCAGGTCGAAGGTCGAGCTGGCCGGGTTGTGGTTGAAGTCGGTGGAGACCAGCTCCTCCTCGGTGGTGTCGAGGATGCCCTTGAGCCTGCCGCCGCTGGCCTGCCGGATCGCACCGTTGATCTCCTCGACGCTGGTGGCGCGCTTTGCATCGAAGGTGAAGTCGATCATCGAGACGTTGGGGGTCGGAACCCGGATCGAGCTGCCGTCGAGCTTGCCCTTCAGCTCCGGCAGCACCAGGCCGACCGCCTTGGCCGCGCCGGTCGAGGTCGGGATCATCGAGAGCGCGGCGGCGCGCGCCCGGCGCAGGTCCTTGTGCAGCGTGTCGAGCACCGGCTGGTCGCCGGTATAGCTGTGGATCGTGGTCATATAGCCGCGCTCGATCCCGATCGCCTGGTGCAGCACATAGGCCACCGGCGCCAGGCAGTTGGTGGTGCACGAGGCGTTGGAGACCACCTGATGGCCGGCCTCGAGCTGGTCGTCGTTGACGCCGTAGACGACCGTCAGGTCGGCGCCGGTCGCCGGCGCCGAGACCAGCACCCGTTTGGCGCCGGCGTCGATGTGCAGCGCCGCCTTTTCGCGGGCGGTGAAGATGCCGGTGCATTCCATCACCACGTCGACGCCGAGCTCGCCCCAGGGCAGCTTGGTCGGGTCGCGCTCGGCGGTGACCTTGATCTGCCCGGCGCCCAGGTCCATCCAGTCGGTGCCGTGGGTCACCTCGCCGGGGAAACGGCCGTGCACGCTGTCGTATTTCAGCAGATGGGCGTTGGTCTCGACGCTGCCGAGGTCGTTGATGCCGACGAACTCGATGCCCTCGCGCCCGTACTCGATCGCCGATCGCAGGACCAGCCGCCCGATCCGGCCGAAGCCGTTGATGCCTACCCGAACCGACATGTCATTCCTCCTGTGCTGCGGGCCTGGACGCGCGCGCCCCCGGCCCGGGAACCTGTTTGCCTCGAGCAACCCGCGTCCGCATGGACGCGGATCAGTTGCTCCAGCGCTTTCAACGCGATCAGATCATCTGCTCCAAACCGATTCCGGTTTGCAGCAGTTTGATCTAGAGCTTGCCGATCGCCGCCAGCCGCTCCCGCGCCGCCTCGGCCACCGCCGCCGCGGTGATGCCGAAATGGGGGAACAGATCCTCGATCGGCCCGGAGGCGCCGAAGCCGGTCATGCCGACCGTAGCGCCGTTGACGCCGACGGTCCGGTCCCAACCCTGCATCAGCGCCGCTTCGACCGCCACCCGGACGCCGCCGTCCGGCCCGAGCACCTGCGCCCGGTAGCGTTCATCCTGGCGTGCGAACAGCTCGAGGCAAGGGGCGGAGACGACGGCGACGCGCAGGCCGTCGGCGGCCAGCGCCTCGGCCGCCTCTACGGCCAGCATCACCTCCGAGCCGGTGGCGATCAGGGTGACGTCGCGGGCGCCGCCCGGGTCGCGCAGCAGGTAGGCGCCGCGCGCGCAGCGGTTGGTGCTGTCGCCGTCGTCGCGCAGCGCCGGCAGGTTCTGGCGGGTGAGCGCGAGGACCGACGGACCGTCCTGGCGTGCGAGCGCCAGCGCCCAGCACTCCAGCGTCTCCATCGCGTCGGCCGGGCGGAACACCGCCATGTTGGGGATCGCGCGCAGGGCCGCCAGATGCTCCACCGGCTGGTGGGTCGGCCCGTCCTCGCCGAGCCCGATCGAATCGTGAGTCAGCACCTGGATGACGCGGATGCCCATCAGGGCGGCGAGCCTGAGCGCCGGGCGCATGTAGTCGCTGAACACCAGGAAGGTGCCGCCATAGGGGATCAGACCGCCGTGCAGCGCGATGCCGTTGATCGCAGCCGCCATGCCGTGTTCGCGGACGCCGTAATAGACGTAGCCGCCGCGATAGTCGCCGGCCTTCACCGGGTCCATCGCGAAGGCCTTGGTGCGGGTGTTGTTGGATCCGGTCAGGTCGGCCGAACCGCCGAGCAGCTCGGGGATCACCGGCGCCAGCGCCTCCAGCGCCTGTTGCGAGGCGACCCGGGTGGCCAGTTTGGGCATGTCGGCGGCGAGCTGCTGCTTGGCCGCCTGCACCGCATGGCCCAGGGCCTCCGGCAACGTGCCGGCGAAGCGGCGCTCGAACTCGTGCCGGGTCCGGCTGTCTGCCGCCTGCAGCCGCCGGGTCCAGTCCCCGCGGGCGGCGGCGCCGCGGGCGGCCGTGCCGCGCCAGGCGGCGACGATGTGGTTCGGCAGCTCGAACGGCGGCCAGCTCCAGCCCAGGGCCTCGCGGGCGGCGGCGATGGCCTTGCCGCCCAGCGCCTTGCCGTGGACGTCGGCGGTGCCGGCGATGCCCTCCGGAGCGCCGAAGCCGATCACGGTGCGGCAGGCGATCAGGCTCGGCCGGTCGGTTTTCCGCGCGGCTTCGATCGCCTTGCGGATCGCGGCCTCGTCATGGCCGTCGCAGGACTGGACGTGCCAGCCGCTGGCCGAGAAACGCTGCAGCTGGTCGTCCGACACCGACAGGTCGGTGGCGCCGTCGATCGAGATCCCGTTGTCGTCGAACAGCACGATCAGGCGTCCGAGCTTCAGGTGGCCGGCGAGCGACACCGCCTCGTGGCTGATCCCCTCCATCAGGCAGCCGTCGCCGGCGAAGACGTAGGTGTAGTGGTCGACCAGGTCGTCGCCGAACTCGGCATTCAGCCGGCGTTCGGCGAGCGCCATGCCGACCGCGTTGGCCAGACCCTGGCCCAGCGGGCCGGTGGTGGTCTCGATGCCGGTCGCGTGGCCGTATTCCGGATGCCCGGCGGTCTTCGAGCCGAGCTGGCGGAAGCGCCTGAGCTCGTCGATGGTCATGTCGGCATAGCCGGTGAGGTGCAGCACGGCATAGAGCAGCATCGAGCCGTGGCCGTTGGAGAGCACGAAGCGGTCGCGGTCCGGCCAGTGCGGGTCGGCGGGGTCGAAGCTGAGGAAATCGCGGAACAGGACGGTGGCGATGTCGGCCATGCCCATCGGCATGCCGGGATGGCCGGAATTGGCCTGTTCCACCGCGTCCATCGCCAGCGCACGGATGGCGTTGGCCATCTCCGCATGGGTAGCCTCGGCCGCTGCCGTCATCTGATGCCTCGCGCTTGGTAGGATTGGGCCTGGTCGGATCGGGCTCGGTGCGTATGGGCCGGAGCGCAGCTGCGCTCCGGCCCGGCAGACGGGTCGGGAAAAACGCCCGCCGTCAGTCCTTCTTGTCTTCCTGGCCCTTGAGGGCGGCGCCGAGGATGTCGCCGAGGGTGGCGCCGCTGTCAGAGGAGCCGTACTGCTCCATCGCCGCCTTGTCCTCCTCGACCTCGCGCGCCTTGATCGACAGCATGATCCGGCGGCCGCCGCGGTCGATCTGGATCACCTTGGCATCCAGCTTCTCGCCGACCGCGAACCGGTCCGGCCGCTGCTCCGAACGGTCGCGGGCCAGGTCCGACTTGCGGATCACGCCGACCGCGCCGTCGGCCAGCGCCACCTCGACCGCGCTCTCCAGGATCGCGCTGACGGTGCCGGTGACGACCTGGCCCTTCTTCAGGGCGCCGAGGCTGGACTCGAACGGGTCCTCGGCCAGCTGCTTGATGCCCAAGCTGATCCGCTCCTTGTCGGCGTCGATGTCGAGCACCTTGCACTTGACGACGTCGCCCTTGGAAAAGTCCTGCACCGCCTCGTCGCCGGGCTTTTCCCAGGACAGGTCGGACAGGTGGACCATGCCGTCGATGTCGCCCGGCAGGCCGACGAACAGGCCGAACTCGGTGATGTTCTTGATCGCGCCCTCGACGATCGAGCCCACCGGGTGGCTGCGCGCGATGTCCTCCCACGGGTTGGACAGGCACTGCTTCAGCCCCAGGCTGATACGGCGCTTCTGGCTGTCGACGTCGAGCACCATCACCTCGACCTCCTGGCTGGTCGAGACGATCTTGCCGGGGTCGACGTTCTTCTTGGTCCAGCTCATTTCCGAGACGTGGACCAGGCCTTCGATGCCCGGCTCCAGTTCGACGAACGCGCCGTAGTCGGTGATGTTGGTGACCCGGCCGACGAACTTGGTGCCCACCGGGTATTTCGCCTCGACACCCTCCCAGGGGTCGGCCTCGAGCTGCTTCATGCCCAGGCTGATGCGCTGGTTCTCCGGGTTGAAGCGGATCACCTGCACCTTCACGCTCTGGCCGATCTGGAGGGCCTCGCTCGGGTGGTTGATCCGGCGCCAAGCGATGTCGGTCACGTGCAGCAGCCCGTCGACGCCGCCCAGGTCGACGAAGGCGCCGTAGTCGGTGATGTTCTTGACCACGCCGTTCAGGATCTGGCCTTCCTTCAGGTTGGCGACCAGCTCGGAACGCTGCTCGGCCCGGGTCTCTTCCAGCACGGCGCGGCGGGAAACCACGATGTTGCCGCGCGGGCGGTCCATCTTCAGGATCTGGAACGGCTGCTTGGTGCCCATCAGCGGGGTGACGTCGCGGACCGGGCGGATGTCGACCTGGCTGCCGGGCAGAAAGGCGACGGCGCCGTTCAGGTCGACGGTGAAGCCGCCCTTGACCCGGCCGAAGATGATGCCGGTGACCCGGTCGCCCTTGTTGAACTGCTCCTCGAGCGCGTCCCAGGTCTCCTCGCGCTTCGCCTTCTCGCGCGACAGCATGGCTTCGCCCATGCGGTCTTCCATGCGCTCGACGAACACCTCGACCTGGTCGCCGACCTTCAGCTCGGGCATCCGGCCGTCCTCGGCGAACTCCTTCAAGTCGATCCGGCCCTCGGACTTGAGGCCCACGTCGATGGTCACGGCGTCGGAATCGATGGCGACGATGGTGCCGCGGATCACGGCGCCCTCGAAGACGGTGTCTTCGCCCATCGTCTCGTCGAGCAACGCGGCGAAATCTTCGAACTCTCGGTTTGCAGTCTGGGTTTCGGCGGTCATGTACGGGTCCTTGAACGGTTCAAATGCATATTCCGGCCAGCCGGTTGGTTCCGGCGGTCTGCCCCGCCGGGTGCTCGCCCGGGGACGGGCGCCCGTGGGGGCCGTTGGCGCGATGGTTGCGTTCGTCACCTCCGCCGGCGCACCGCCAACCGGTACGCCGCCAGGGGCTCAGGCTAGGCTCAGGCCAGGTCTCAGGCCTGTGCCGGCTCGGGACCAGGGTCTCCGCGGCCGAGTCTGGATAGGGCAATGCGCAGCACCACCGCGAAGGCGGCGTCTGCATCCAGGTCGGTCGTATCCACCCGGCAGGCGTCTTGCGCCGGCGCCATCGGCGAAACGTCACGCGTCGCATCGCGTGCGTCCCGCTCCTTCATCTCTTGCAGGACGGCCGCGTATATAGCCTTCTCGCCGCGATCCCGCAACTCGTTCCAGCGCCGGCGGGCGCGAATCGCCACATCGGCGTCGACGTAGACCTTCACCTCGGCCTGCGGGCAGATCACGGTGCCGATGTCGCGGCCGTC
>JBHJOG010000119.1:0-3330 GCA_050329975.1 Alphaproteobacteria bacterium
CTCGCGGACCACACCGTCGGACGTCACGCCTTGCGCTGCGTGCTGAAGCATCGTGCTGTTCCTACTCTTGCGGATCGTCGGAGGGCGGTCCGGACGGGGCGGTCCCGACTGGCCGGCCCCGGCGTTGCGCCTGCTCAGCGGCCTCTGCCGACAGCTTCAGCTTGTCGAGCCGGTCCTCCCAGAACCTGTCGAGAAAGTGGATCACGCCGTTGATGGTCTCCGGCTGAGCCCGGTAGAAACGCCGGTTTCCGTCCTTGCGGACAGCAACCAGTTCTGCATCGGCGAGCACCCGCAAGTGCTGCGAGATCGCCGGCCGGCTGACGGCGAACTGCGCCGCGATGTCGCCCGCCGTTCGCTCGTCGTGGCGCACCAGCCGCAGGATTTCCCGCCGATGCGGATCGGCGATCGCCTTGAGCGCTGCATCCATGGCATCTATGTAAGTGATTGCTTACTCTCAAGCAAACGCAATAGAGCGGCGATCACGCAAGGGTGAGGGCGCCGGTATCAGGCGGGGTCGGGTGTCAGGCAGCCATCCGGATCGCAAGCCGGGTCCAGACGTCGCCGAGGGCGCCGACCAGGGCGTCCATCAGCCGATCGTCATGCACCGGGCTCGGGGTCAGCCGCAGCCGCTCGGTGCCCTTGGGCACGGTGGGATGGTTGATCGGCTGTACGTAGATGCGGTGCCGGCGCATCAGGTCGTCGGTCGCCTGCTTGCACAGCACCGGGTTGCCGACCAGCACCGGGACAATGTGGCTCTCCGACGGCATTACCGGCAGGCCGGCGGCGGCGAGCTTCCGTTTCAGGGTCGCCGCCCGTTCCTGGTGCACGATGCGTTCGACCTGGCTCTGCTTCAGGTGGCGCACGCTGGCCAGCGCCCCAGCGGTCATCACCGGCGGCAGCGAGGTGGTGAAGATGAAGCCTGGCGCATAGGAACGCACCGCGTCGACCAGCGCGCGGCTGCCGGCGATGTAGCCGCCGACGGTGCCGAACGCCTTGGCGAGCGTCCCCTCGATGATGGTCACCCGGTCGAGCACGCCGTCGCGCTCGGCCACGCCGCCGCCGCGCGGCCCGTACATGCCGACTGCGTGCACCTCGTCCAGGTAGGTCATGGCCCCGTAGCGTTCTGCCAGGTCGCAGATCGCGCCGATCGGCGCAATGTCGCCGTCCATCGAATAGACCGATTCGAAGGCGATGATCTTCGGCCGGTCGGCCGGGATTGCCCGCAGCAGCGAGTCGAGATGGGCGAGGTCGTTGTGGCGAAAGACGTGCTTCTCGCAGCGGCTCTCGCGGATCCCATGGATCATCGAGGCATGGTTGAGCGCGTCGGAGAGGAAGACCGCGTCGGGCATCAGCTTGCCGAGCGTGCTGAGCGTCGCCTGGTTGGACACATAGCCCGAGGTGAACAGCAGCGCCGCCGGCTTGGCGTGCAGGTCGGCCAGCTCCTGTTCGAGCAGGGTGTGATAGCGGTGGCTGCCGGAGATGTTGCGGGTGCCGCCGGCCCCGGCGCCGCAGCGCTGCACCGCCTCGACCATGGCGGCGATCACCTTCGGGTGCTGGCCCATGCCGAGATAGTCGTTGGAGCACCAGACGGTGACCTCGTCGCCGATCGCGTCCGCTTCCGGTTTCTGTTGGCTGCCGTGGTAGGTGGCGCGCGGAAACGTGCCAGCGCGGCGCTCGAGATCCGCAAAGACGCGGTAGTTCCCTTCCGCCTTCAGGCGGTGGATCGCTTCGATGAAGCGGCCTTCGTAATTCACCGGGACCCGATCCCCTTTCCATACCGAACGCCGCGATAGCATGGAGCGACGTCCGGGCATTTGCGCTCGCGCAAATAATTGCCGCGCGCAAGCCGAAAATCCCATGTGCCACGAGGTCGCGTGACCATTTCCGCCGATAGCGGAGACCGGGCCCCGCCTGCACGTCGCGCCAAGATGTGCCGATCGGCTTCCGTCGTCAACGACGGCTGTCACAGCCAGCGTCGGGCGGGTGCCGCCTGGCTCGGCTTGACTTCCGCCGGCCCCTTGGCCCGTATGGCCGAAAACCAGTTCGCCTGGGGGGAGTCCGCCGCATGATCGTCGTCTTCGGATCGCTCAACGTCGATATCATCACCAAGGTCGAGCACCTGCCGGTGCCGGGCGAAACCGTGCTGTGTCCCAGCTACGTGATGGTGCCAGGCGGCAAAGGCAGCAACCAGGCTTGCGCGGCGGCGCGGGCGGCGAAGGGCGATCCGGCGCTGGCCAGCGATCGCATTGCCATGGTCGGCGCCACCGGCGACGACGATTTCGGCCCGCAGGCGACGGCGATGCTGGCCGACGCCGGTGTCGACCTCTCGGCGATGGCCCGGGTGCCGCATCCGACCGCATGCGCGCTGATCTGGGTCGACGCGCAGGGCGAGAACTCGATCGTGGTCGCCAGTGGCGCCAACCTGCACATCGATGCCGGCCAGGTGCCGGCCGCCTTCCTCGGTCCGCAGACCACGCTGCTGCTGCAGATGGAGGTGCCGGCGGCGCAGAACTGGGCGGTGATCGAGACGGCGAAGGCGGCCGGCGCGCGCATCGTGCTGAACGTGGCGCCCGCCGCGCCGGTGCCGGAAGCCGCGCTGAAGGCGATCGACGTGCTGGTGGTCAACGAGATCGAGGCGGCGATGGTGGCGAAGGAGGTCGGGCTCGCCGCAGGCACGCCGCAGGAGAGCGCGCGCGCGCTCGCCGACCGCTTCGGGATCACAGTGATCGTCACCCTCGGCGGCGCCGGGGCAGCTGCCTACACCGCGGAGGGCGCCTGGGCGGTCGACGCGCTGAAGATCACGCCGGTCGACACCACCGGCGCCGGCGACGCCTTTGCCGGCGTCCTCGCCGCCGCGCTCGACCACGGCCTGCCGCTCCCCGACGCGCTGCGCCATGCGAGCGTCGCTGCCGCGCTCGCCTGCACTGCGCTCGGCGCACAGACCAGCCAGCCGGACGCCCACGCCATCGCCTCGCGCCTGGACGAGCTGCCCCCGGCCCGCCCGCTCGTCTGAGATGGCCCGAAGGGGCTTGAATTCCGCCGGCCGGCGGCGCATCTAAGACGCGGGGCTCGAACGAGACCCCGATTGCTCGTGAGCGCGCAAAGCGGCCAGGACGTCTTCCGACTCGCTGCATCCCGAGATTCCGACCACCCGATAGGCTGCCTCGGCCGCGCGCGAGCTGGCCTGAATGACGCGGCTGCGGCCTTCATGCCGGCAGTGCGCAATGGTGAAAGTACCCATAACGTGACGTCCTTCTCCGAGCTCGGCCTGATCGAGCCGATTCAACGCGCCGTCCTCGCCTGCGCCTACACCACCCCGACTCCGATCCA
>JBHJOG010000120.1:0-24471 GCA_050329975.1 Alphaproteobacteria bacterium
TGTGGACGACCTTGTCCTTGCGCCAGTCGGCGATCAGGTTGGACACCGCCTGCAGGGCGATCAGGACGATCACCACCAGCAGCAGCGGCTTCATCGTCGCCGGGATCGGCGGGTTCCAGGCCGTGCCTTCGCGCTCCCAGGTGACAAGCTTCTGCCAGGCGTCGCCGAAGCTGCCCCAGATCACGGCGCCGGCGAAGGCGACGATCAGCAGGGTCGAGATCAGGTCGAACAGCCGCTGCATCGGACGCGACACCGCGTCGTAGAGAATGAAGATGCGGATGTGCCCGCGCTGCTGCATCACATACAGCCCGGCAAAAAGGTAGATGATCCCGGCGAGCCACATCGACAGCTCGTTCGCCCACAGGGTCGGCTTCTCGAACAGATAGCGGACGACGACCTCGTAGAACATGATCGCCACCAGGATGCCCGTGATGTACATGGCGATCCGGCTGATGACGATGGTGATCCGGTCGAAGAAGCTGGTGATTTCGTGCTCGACCACCCGGCAATCCTCCCGTCACTGGGGCCCATGACGGCGCACACAAGGGGATTTGGGCATCGACGGACGGGTCCGACCGGGCCCGTCCGTCGCCCAGGCAGCGGTCCCTGGCTACTCGGCGATCAGGCCAAGGGTCGTCATGAAGGCGACGTGGCTGTCGACCAGCGCACGCGCCTCCGGCGTCCTGTCGGCCCAGACCTGCCACATCGCCTGCGCCGCATTGCGGAACACGGCGCGGTCCTCGGCCGACCAGTCGTGCAGCACGACGCCCTCGGCGGTCAGCGCCGCGGCCGCTTCATTGTTCTTCACTTCGAACATGAGTGCGGTCTGGAAGGCGAGCTTCTGCATCGCGACCGAGATGATCGCCTGGATGTCTTCGGGCAGCGCATCCCATGCGTCCTTGCGGATCGCCAAGTGGTCGGACGGCATGGAATGGAAGCCGGGGAAGGTGGCGTGGTTGACCAGGTCGTGGAGGCCAAGCCCACGGTTGTTGGCCAGCCCCGAGGCATCGGCACCGTCGATGATGCCGGTCTCGAGTGCGGTGAACACCTCAGTGAAGTCCATCACCACCGGGCTTGCCCCGAGCTCGGCGAAGATCTCGGTCTCGAGCCCCGGCGGCGAGCGGAACTTCCAGTCCACCAGGTCCTCCGGTCCGGCCAGCGGCTTGGAGGAGGCGAGCGACTCCTGGCCATAGACCCACCAGCCGATCAGCTGCATGTTGTACTGATTGTACAGCGCGTTGGCCGCTTCATAGCCGTCGCCGTAATAGAGCCAGGCATATTGCTGCCAGGGGGTGTCGTAGCCGCCCATGATGTCGCCGACAAACTGGAACGCCGGATTCTTGCCGGTCTGATAGGCGCCGCCGGTCATGTCGCCGTCGAGGATGCCGCTTGCCGCGGCGTCGAAGGTCTCCACCGAGCCGACCACCGAGGAAGAGAAGAACATTTCGATGTCGAGCCGGCCGCCGGACATCGTTTCGACGTCGTCGACGAACTGCTGGGCAAGCTGCCCGGAGGGTGTCTCCGGCGCATAGTGGGTCTGGATCCTGAGGGTGTATTCCTGTGCCTGAGCGGCGGCGGCGAGCCCCGCGGCGGCGATGGCGCCGAGCGCGCCGGTAGTGATGATGGTCCTGATCGTCATTGAGTCCTCCCAGTGGTGCACGAGTTATTCCCGTGTCGAGCGAGCCATGCCGAGGCGTTCGCCTCCCGATCGAAGCGGCCGATACCTAAAGCACGTCGGCCAAGCCGACCTTGGGCCGCCACATGCATCGCGGACAACCCCGCAAAACGGCCGTCCGACCGCTCCGATCCGCGGATGTTATCGGTAACAGATTTGTCGGACAAGACCGAAATCTCCTGTCCGTCATTGCTTCCGCGACCGCCCGGCCTATGCTGGCCCCCATCCGCCCGCGAGGGTACAGGTCGCAGGACGCCATGGCAGCCGCCGTCGATCCCGCCGTCACGCTCTATGCCGGACAGGGCTACCTGGCGCCGATCCGGGTCATGCCCGAAGCGGCGGCGCTCGCCATGCACGCCGCCCTGGAGCAGGTCCGCGGGCTGCAGCCCGATCGGGCTGAGGCCGCGTTCGGCACCAACTGCCACCTGCTGTTTCCTTCGTTGTACGACCTGGCGCTCGACCCGACGGTGCTGCGGGCGGTGGAGCCGATCCTCGGTCCGGACATCCTGCTGTGGACCGCCAGCATGTTCGCCAAGCCGGCCGGAAGCGGCAGCTATGTCTCATGGCACCAGGACTCCACCTACTGGGGCCTCGAGCCGCCCGACATCGTGACTGCGTGGATCGCGCTGACGCCGAGCACAGAGGAGAGCGGCTGCATGCGGGTCGTTCCCGGCAGCCATCGCTGGGGTCAGCTCGACCACCGGGACGGCTTTGCCGAGGCCAACATGCTGAGCCGGGGCCAGGAGGTCCAGGTCGCGGTCGACGAGGACCGGGCGGTGGACATCGTGCTCAGCCCGGGCGAGATGAGCCTGCACCACGTCCGGATCATCCACGGCTCGAAGCCCAACCGGGCGGCGCATCCGCGGGTCGGTTTCGCGGCCCGGTACATCCCGACCTCCTGCCGGCAGCGCGGTGGCCGGACTTTCGCCGTGCCCGCACGCGGGGTCGACCGGTTCGGACATTTCGACATCCCGCCGCGCCCGGACGCGCCGATGAGCGAGGCCGCATGGGCGGCGCGCGAGGAGGCGGTGCGCCGGCTCAATGCCGTACTGATGGCCGGCGCGGCGCAAGACTCCAGGGTGGCGGGCCATCGACCGCTGACCTGAGCGCGGTGCCTGAGCGCGGTGCCTGAGCGCGGTGGCTGAACGCGTTGGCCAGACGCGGTTGGGCCGTTTGGCATTGACGCGGCGCGCCGTCTCCCGAACTCTGGCGAAGCCGGCGTCCTGCGAGCGCCGGCTTCGGTTCCACGACCAGGTGACGCCCAGGTGCACGTGAACGCTCTCCAGCGCTGGATCCGCCATTTGCGGCGCGGGCTGGCGTTCGCCCTCGGCGGGCTGATGCTGGCCATGGTCGGCCTCAACGTGACCAATGTGGTGGCGCGGCGGGGGTTCGGGGCGGCGATCCCGGAGGCCGACGAGCTGATGGTGTTCAGCATGGTCTGGCTGGTCTTTCTCGGCGCCATCCTGGTTACCGCCGATGGGCGCCACCTGGGCTTCGACCTGGTGAGCCGGAGGCTCTCCGGGCGGCCCCGGGCGCTGCATGGCATCGCGATCGACGTGGCGATCGCCCTGCTCGCCGGCTATGTCGCCGTCCAGTCGGCTGACGTCGTCGGCCGGCTGGTCCGCTTCGACCAGCGCAGCATGGCGGCCGGCATCCCGATGGCGATTCCGCATCTGGCGGTGCTGGTCGGGTTGGCCGGGACGGCCCTGCTGGCCGCGGGGCGCGCGGTCGCGCGGATCGGGGCCCTGATGCGCGACGGGGCACCGGACGCGTGAGCTGGCTGGTCCTCATCCTGCCGGTCGCGCTGTTTGCGATCGGCGCTCCGGTCTTTGCCGTGATGCTGGCCGCCGCCGTCCTCAGCATCCTGCTCGCCGGCGGCGGGCTGCAGGGGCTCACCATGCACCAGGAGATGTTCGGCGGGGTGGAGAAGCTGCCGCTGCTGGCTGTGCCGTTCTTCATCTTCGCCGGCGAACTGATGGGCCGGGCCGGGATCGCGGATCGGCTGGTCGACTGGGTCCTGGCGCTGACCGGGCGGACCCGCGGGGCGCTGGCGATGGCGGCGGTCGGCGCCTCCACGGTGATGGGTGCGGTGTCGGGCTCCAGCCCGGCGACGGTGGCGGCGGTGGGCCGGGTGCTGCATCCCCGGCTGGCCGAGGCCGGATATCCGAAGCCGTTCTCGCTCGGCCTGCTGGCGTCCAGCGGCTCGATCGCCATCGTCATTCCGCCCTCGATCGCAATGATCCTCTACGGGGCCAGCGCCGAGCAGTCGATCCCGCGGCTGTTCCAGGCCGGCCTGCTGCCGGGGCTGCTGATAGCAGGCCTGATGATCCTCTACATCCTGGTCCGTACCCGCCGGACGGGCCTGGCGGAAGGCCGGCCTTTCTCCGCGTCCGTCCTCGCCCGCGCCTCCCTGCGCGCAGGCTTTGCGCTGGCCATGCCGGTGCTGGTTCTCGCCGGGATCTACAGCGGCTGGTTCTCGCCGACGGAGGCGGGCGGGGTCGCCTGCCTCTATGCCGCGCTGGTCGGCCTCGTCGTCTACCGCACGCTCGACTTGCGCGGCCTGTGGCGGGCGGCGACCGAATCGGCCTATCTCACCGCGCAGATCCTGATCATCGTCGCGGCCGCCGCCACCTTCTCCTGGGTGCTGACCGTTCAGGGCGTGCCCCAGGGGCTGCTGGCCTGGATCGTGGGGCTGGAGCTCACGCCCGCCGGATTCCTGATCGCGGTCAACCTGCTGCTGCTGGCGATCGGCTGCGTGCTCGATCCGACCTCGGCGATCCTGGTGCTGACCCCGCTGCTGGTGCCGATCCTGCTCCATCTCGAGATCGATCCCATTCATTTCGGCATCGTGATGACGGTGAACCTGTCGATCGGCATGTTCACCCCGCCATTCGGCCTCAACATCTTCGTCACCCAGTCGACGGTCGACGACGACCTGGGCGCGATCTATCGCGGTATCGTGCCGTTCCTGGCGCTGCAGGTGGTGGCGCTCGCCGTCATCACCTATGTGCCGGCCCTTTCGCTGACGCTGCCATCGATTCTGTGACCGCAACAAGGAGACAGACCATGACACTGCGCAAGACCACTGCCGCACTCGCCGGGGCAGCCGCCATCCTGGCTGTCGGGATGCCGGCAGCCAATGCCCAGGTGGTGATGAAGATGGCCAGCGCCACCGTCAACGACGTCCAGCACGAGTTCCAGAAGGTGTTCGCCGAGGAGCTGGCCGCCCGGGTCGGCGATGCGGTGACGGTCGAAATCTACCCGGCGAGCCAGCTCGGCGCGATCCCCCGCATGGTCGAGGGCGTGCTGTTCGGCACCATCGAGTCCTTCATCACGCCCACCTCGTTCCTGGTCGGCACCGACCCGCGCTTCGCCGCCTTCGACACGCCGGGCCTGTTCGCCGACGGCGCCCATGTCGGCCGGGTGATCCACGACCCGGAATATCGCCGCCACCTGGAGGGCTTCGCCCAGGGCAGCGGCCTGCGCATCATCGGCGTGATCTACAACAGCCCGATCCTGGTGCTGTCGACGACGCCGATCGAGACGCTGGCGGATTTCGACGGCCTGAAGATCCGGACCTTCGCCACCCCGCTGCAGATGGAGCCGATGACGTCGGTCGGCGCCAGCCCGACTCCGCTGGCGCTCACCGAGGTGATTCCTGCGCTGCAGTCGGGCGGCATCGACGGGATGCTGGCCGGCATGCCGATCCTGACCGCCTTCAAGTACTGGGACGTCGCCGAATACGTGACCGACCTCAACTTCGCGACCGTGATCTCGGTCAATGTGGTGAACGAGGCGTGGTTCCAGTCCCAGCCCCAGGAGATCCGGACCGCGATCCGCGAGGCCGGGCGCGCCGCCGAGGCGCAGGTCCTGCAGTGGGGCATCGACAATGTTGCGGCCGCCAACCAGCTCTGGCTCGACAACGGCGGCCAGATCCTCACCCTGCCCGCAGAGGAGCAGGCGCAGATGGAGGCCGATTTCGCCGCCATTGCCGAGGCGTTCCTGCATCAGGACGGCGCGGTCTGGGCGGAATATGAGTCGCTGCGCGACATGGCGGCGGCGCGGCGCGAGGCCGAGTAGCGCCTCCGCTCAGTCCAGATAGGCGACCCGGTCGGTCGCAAGCATCGCCTCCACCGGCGGAAACTGCTTCAGGCCGGCCTTGACCCGGGCGTCGAGGTCGGCTTCCGCAGCCTTCACCCCGGCCAGCGCCTCGATCACCTCGGGGATCATGCTGCGCGGCACGACGACCACCCCGTCGCGGTCGCCGGCGATCACGTCGCCGGGCGCGATGGTACGTCCGCCCAGGTTCACCGGCAGCCCCACCGTGCCCGGCCCGACCTTGGCGGGCGAGTTCGGCGTGACACCGGCGCAGTGGATCGGCAGCCCGACGGCGATGCAGCCGTCCAGGTCGCGGATGAAGCCGTCGGTGACGAAGCCGACCGCCCCGGAGTTTTTCGCCATGCCGATCACCAGGTCGCCGGAGACTGCGGTGCCGGTGAAGCCGTCGGCCGCTGCGATCAGGACGTCGCCGGGCTTGATGAACGACAGCGAGGCGATCAGGGCCAGCACGTCGTTGGGGCCGCAATGGCAGGTCAGCGCAGGCCCGCAGAACCGCATCGGCAGCGTGCTCGACCGGTCGGCCGGTCCGATCGGGGCGGCCAACGCGCCCCGGCCACCCATGGCGTCGACCAGGTAGCCGGTCGGCACGCCGGCGAGTGCCGCCACCTGGTCCGGCGTGGCCCGCGGAAAGTCGCGGCGGATGGTGAGGATCGGAGGGTCCTTGATCATGATGGTCCTGTACTGCTGGGGCTTCTCGGCGTGCAGCCCGCATAAGACATCATCGCCCGGCCCCAGCGCAACGCCGCTCGGGCCGTGCGGGGTTGCCGCCGGCGGCCGGTCCCGCCATCATCCGCCGCCTTCACCCGAGGCTGAGCGAGGAGAGCACGCCCAATGACCGTTGCGCCGGATCGCCCGCCACAGGCCGAGCCGCCGATCCTGCTCGGCCTCGACATCGGCAGCGGGTCGGTGCGCGCGCTCGCCTTCGATGCCCGCGGCCGCCTGCTGGCCTCGGGCGCCACCGAGACGCCGACGATCCGTCCGCAGCGCGGCTGGGCGGAGTTCCCGGCCGATGCGTTGTGGCAGGCGCTGAAGGCCGCGGTCGCGGCATGTCTCGCCGACCTGCCGGAGCGGGACGGCATCGCCGGGGTCGGGGTCTGCAGCGTCGGCGAATCCGCGTTCCCCATCGACGCCGGCGGCCGGGAGTCGGACGCGGCGATCGCCTGGTACGACGAGCGCACCGGCGAGACGCTGGCCTGGCTGGAGGCCGAGGTCGGCGCGGACCGGCTCGCCGCCATCACCGGGCTGACCCCGGACCTCAGCTTCGGCCTCTGCAAGGTGCTGTGGGTGCGCCGCCACCGGCCGGCGGTGTTCGCCGCCGCGCGCCGCTGGCTGCACGTCGCCGACTGGGCAGCCTGGCGGCTCAGCGGGGAGATGCGCACCGACCCCTCGCTCGCCGCCCGCACGCTTGCCCTCGATATCCGCCGGCGCGACTGGTCGCAGGAGATCCTGTCCCTGGTCGGCCTGCCCGACGACCTCTATGCGCCGATCGCGGCCAACGGCACCCGGCTCGGCACGATACGGCCGCAGGTGGCGGCCGAACTCGGCCTGCCTGCCGGCGTTGCGGTCGGCGTCGGCGGCCACGATCATGTGCTCGGCTCGGTCGCCGCCGGCGCCATGCCGGGCCGGGCGATCGATTCCATGGGCACCGCGGAGACCATGCTGCTCTCCACCGATACGCCGGTGTTCGACCCGCGCTTCTTCGCCCGCGGCTATGCGCAGGGGGCGGTCGACCCGGGCCGGCCGCTGGTCTACGTGCTCGGCGGGGCCTATACCTCCGGCGGGGCGATGGAGTGGGCCCGCAAGGCGGTGTTCGGCAATGCCGGGCACGCCTCGGTCATCGCGCGGGCAGAGGCGGCGGCGCCCGGCGCCGGCGGCGTCCTGTTCGTGCCGCACCTGCGCAACAGCGCGATGCCGAACCCGGATGCGGCCGCCCGCGGCGCCTTCCTCGGGCTGTCCGCCGATACCACAGAGGGCGATCTGGCGCGCGCGGTCTACGAAGGTGTCGCCTTCGAGATCCGCAACGTGATCGAGGGCCTGGCCGATATCCCGGGGGTGCCGGCGCTCGAGGAGATCCGGGCGATCGGCGGCGGCGCCCGCAACGACCTGCTGCTGCGGATCAAGGCCAGCTGCCACAACCGCCCGATCCTCGCCGCCGATATGGCCGAGGCCACCGCGCTGGGTGCCGCCCTGGTCGGCGGAGTCGCAGCCGGCGTCTACCCGACGGCCGGCGACGCCGCTAAGGCGGTGGCCGCCGACATGGGCTGGCGCACCGTCGCGCCGGTGGCCGAGTGGGCGGACATCTACGAGGAGCGCTTCCGCACCGCCTATGTCCACGCCTACGCGGCGCTGCGCGCGGTCGGGGCCGGCGCGGGAGGGGGCTGAGCCGGCTACCGGTC
Source organism: Alphaproteobacteria bacterium (assembly GCA_050329975.1). Classification (GTDB taxonomy): domain Bacteria; phylum Pseudomonadota; class Alphaproteobacteria; order CALKHQ01; family CALKHQ01; genus CALKHQ01. The sequence goes on from JBHJOG010000120.1 coordinate 8,191, forward strand.
AGGCGGCGTCCTGCGGCAGGCTGCGGTAGAGCCTGATCCCCTCCTCGGCGTGGCCCTTGGCGGCGGCGACCGAGAGGTTGATCTGCTCCAGGCTGGCGCTGATGTCGCCCACCGCCGTCGCCGCATTGTTCATGTTGGCGGTGATCTCCTGGCTGGCGCGGCGGACGCGACCGCCTGGACGGTGGACGAGGTCTCCACCGCGGCGCTCGCTGCCATCGTCGATTGCGGCTCAGTCGCCCCTCGCCGGCGCGTCCAGCACCGCGCGCAGCGTCCGCGCCAGTTCTTCCTTTCGGTAGGGTTTGCCAAGCATCGGCAGGTCAATGTCGCCACCGTTGCGGTTGAGGGCATCGCCCGGGAAGCCGGACGTGATCAGCACCCGGATGCCCGGCCGGCGCTCGCGGGCCAGCCTGGCCAGCCCGTATCCGTCCGGCTCGCCGGGCATGACCACGTCGGTGAACAACAGGTCCAGGGGCTGGCCGGCATGGTCCAGGATCGCCAGCGCCGCCGGGCCGTTCTCGGCCTCGACCACTCGGTAGCCGAGCGAGGTGAGCTGGGCGACGGCGGTCTGGCGTAGCTGCTCGTTGTCCTCGACCACCAGGACGAACTCGGAGCCGGTCGGCATCGGCCTGGCCGCCGGCAGGGTGTCCAGCGTCGGCGCCAGGCCCGCGTGACGGTCCCGCGGCAGGTACATGCGCACCGTCGTTCCCTGTCCCGGTTCGCTGTAGAGGCTGATGTGGCCGCCCGACTGCTTGACGAACCCGTAGACCATGCTCAGCCCCAGGCCGGTGCCGTGGCCGATCGGCTTGGTGGTGAAGAACGGCTCGAACGCGCGCGCCGCAGCCTCGGCGGGCATGCCGGAGCCGGTGTCGGTCACCTCGATCATCACGTAGTCGCCGGCCGACGCACCGTGGTTCGCGGCCGCATAGGCGTCGTCGAGCCGGACGTTGCGGGTGACGACGTGGAGTCTGCCGCCCTGAGGCATGGCGTCGCGCGCGTTGTTCGCCAGGTTCAGGATGCAACTGTCGAACTGGGCGCCGTCGATGCGGACCGGCCAGGGCTCCGGCGCCAGGTCGGGCAGCAGCGAGATCTCGCCGCCGAGCGAGCGTTTCAGCAGGTCGAGCGCCAGGCCCAGCCGCTGGCTGATGTTCGTCAGCCGGGGATCGAGCGGCTGCCGGCGGGAGAAGGCCAGCAGGCTCTGGGTCAGGTCGGCACTGCGGGTCGCACCGCGAAGAGCGGCGTCGATCAGCTTGGTCGCCCCCGGATCGCCGGCCGCCCGTTCCCGCAGCAGGTCCAGGTTGCCCATGATGATGCCGAGGAAGTTGTTGAAATCGTGGGCGATGCCTCCGGTCAGGTTGCCGATCGCCTCCATCTTGACCGCCTGGGCCAACTGCGATTCGAGCGCGCGCCGCTCGGTGACGTCGGTGAGCGTGCCCACATAGCCGGTGACGGCGCCGGACGGGTCGAGGATCTCGACCGTCTGCCCGATCACCCAGACCACCGATCCGTCGCGGTGGACGAAGCGGTACTCGACCTGCACCGGGCTGTGGGTGCGTACGGCGCTGTTCCAGGCGCCGATGACGCGGTCCACGTCCTCGGGATGCACGGCCTTGCGCCAGCCGTCGTCCAGCAGTTCGTCCGGATCGAGGCCGGTGATCTCGCAGTACCGGCGGTTCACCGACCGGGTGTTACCCTGGGCATCGAGGCGGAAGATGCCGACGGGGGCGACGGCATCCAGGGATGCGATCATCCGCGCTCCCGCAGCCGCCGCCGCCCGCGCGTCGTGCACGTCGGTCACGTCGTCATGGGTAACCACCACGCGCCCGGGGCCGTCTGCGGCGAACCGCGATACCCGGCACAGGTACCACTGCTGCTTGTCGGCCACCAGGCTTGCATGCTCGACGGCGCAGTCGTCGCGCCGGCCCGCGATCACGTCGCGGATGGCGGCCGCGATCTCGGAGGCTTCCGCCAGAATGCCTTCGGCAGCGAAGCGGTCGCAGGCGTCCAGGTAGTTGTCGCCCTCGAAGATCGCGTAAGGCGCCATGCCCGGCTCGCTTCCGAACTCGCGCCATGCCGCGTTGATGGCGACGACGATGCCGCTCTCGTCGAGCACGGCGACGCGCGCGATCAACGCGTCCATGGTCGCGCGAATGAACTGCTCCCCCGCTTCGGCCGCTGCCGTCCGCTCCCGGACCCGATCCTCAAGCTCCGCGTTGAGTCGGCGCAGCGCCTCCTCGGCCAGCCGTTGCTCCGTGATGTCGACCGAGAGGCCGAGCAGGTGGGTCGGACGCCCCTCCTCGTCGCGCAGCGCGATCTTGGAGGTGCGCAGGTAGCGCAGCCCGCTTTCGGCCGTGGCGATCGGTTCCTCGGTGATTTCCAGCACGTCGGTCTGCGCCAGCGCCTGCCGGTCCACGGCGACGAAGAAATCGGCCTGCTCCTTGGGCCAGAGGTCGTGATCCCGCCTGCCGATCATCTCGGCGCTTTCCCGCCCCAGCAGGCGCAGGCCCACCTGGTTGACCCGCTCGAAGCTCAGGTCGTCCGCCCGCTTGAGAAAGACCATTGCCGGAAGGTTCTCGATGATGGAATCGAGCAGGCGCTCGTTGGCTTCCATCCGCTGCTCGGCCTTGTGCCGCTCGGTCACGTCGCGGAAGATTGCCCGCGTGCTCACCGCCTTCCCGTCCTCGACCCGGGCGTTGACCCGGCCCTCCACCGCCACCCGGCGGCCATCCCGGGCGACGAGCTCCAGGTCCAGAAGGCCGATCTCTTCGCCGGCAAGCACGCGCTGCAGGGCGGCCGCACAGGCGGTGCGGCTATCTTCGGCGACGATCTCTGCCAGCATATGTCCGGCGAGGTCCTGGTCCGGGTAGCCAAGGGTGATGCGGCAGGCGCGGTTCACATAGTTGAGCCGGCCGTCGGCGCTTGCGCTGAGGATCAGGTCGGAGCTGTTCTCGAACAGATCCTGGTAACGGGCATCGCTGATCCGCAGCGTCTCGGCGCGTGCAACCGCTTCGCTCCGCAAGTTGGTCAGCTCCCTGAGCCATCGGTGCGCGCGCCCACCGTTCAGCACGACGAAAGCAAGACAGCAGGCGACCATCGCGCTCGCTGCCAGGTGGATCGTGGTGCCTTGCACGAGGAGCTGGCCGATCAGCAGCACCAGTGGCGGGACGGCGAAGCCGAGGGTGCTGATCCGGTCCACCGCTGGCGCGCTCGCGGATCCGGCGCAGAGGGCGCCGATTGCCAAGGCGAGGAACAGCTGGTGCAGCAGATCACCCGGGGGGAACAGCAGTCCGACGCCGAGCGCCCAGGCCAAGCCCGCGGCCAGTGCGCCGGCGCGGTACCAGGTCAACCACCGGTCGGCCGCCACATCCGGGCCGGCGCGTCGAAAAGCAAGGACCGGCACTGCGCGTGCCGCTGTCACCGCGCCCAGGACGGCGATCCAGATCAGGCAATTGGCCGCCCCGGCCGCTGACCACTGCACTGCGGCGAGCATGCCCGCGATCAGCAGGGCGGCCCCGGCCGCGAACGGATAGCCGGCATAGAGCACCCGAACCTGTTCCCGCTGCCATGCGTCGCCGCGGATACCGGGGGGAACCGGCTCAGATCCGTGCATTGGACAGTGCCATGTCCGGTGCCTCGATAGTCGCAGAGATCCAAACCCACGGTCGCAACGGAGTCCGTCGACAAACTATCGACGTGCGGCCCACGATACATGCGCTCCAGGCGAATAACACCGAAAACCGGCGCGGAGCCCCGGCTCATCCCATCGCAAGCAGCCGCGCCGCGCCGCGGGCGATGGTCAGCTCCTCGTCGGTCGGGATCACCATCACCCGGACGCGGGCGTCCGGGGCGGAGATCAGCTGGCAGCTCGCCTCGTTCCGCGCCGGATCCAGGGCGATTCCGAGCCAGTGCGAATCCGCGCAGATCCGCTCCCGGATCCGCCAGGCGTGCTCGCCGATCCCGCCGCAGAAAACCAGGGCGTCGAGGCCGCCCAGCACCGCCGCCATCGCCCCCAGTTCACGCCGGATGCGGAACACGAAATAGTCGATCGCCTGCGCCGCCTCCGGCGTGCCCGCCTGTTCCAGCGTACGCATGTCATGGCTCAACCCCGACAGTCCCTTCAGGCCGGATTCCGTGTAGAGCAGGCGGCTGATCTCCTCGGCGGTCATCCCCTCGTGCTGCAGCAGGTAGAGCACCACGCCGGGATCGAGCTGCCCGCAGCGGGTGCCCATCGGCAGGCCGTCGAGCGCGGAGAAACCCATGGTCGAGCCGACGCTTCGCCCATGCCTGAGGGCACACATCGAGGCACCGTTGCCGAGATGAGCGATGACGATACGGCCCGCGGCCAGCTCCGGGGCGATACCGGCAAGGGTCTGGCTGACATATTCGTAGGAGAGCCCGTGGAAGCCGTAGCGGCGCACGCCTTTCTCGTAGTAGGTGCGCGGCAACGCGAAGGTGTCGTTCACCCACGGGTGATTGCGGTGGAAGGCCGTATCGAAGCAGCCGACCTGCAGCGCCGCCGGAAAGACGGCCCGCGCCGCCGCCACACCCGCCAGGTTGTGTGGCTGATGAAGCGGCGCGAAGCCGTTGAGGCTCGCCAGCCAATCGATCGCCTGCTTGTCGAGCACGGCCGGTGCGGCGTACCGTGTCCCGCCATGGACAATGCGATGGCCGACAGCATCGATCGTATCGTCGGGGAAGTGACGCAGGACGAAGCCGAGGATCGCCTGCACCGCGCCGGCATGGTCGATTGCCGCGACCTGTTCCGGCTCCTGCGCTGCGGCCGGTGCGCCGGCCATGGTGGCGACGAACCTCGGTTGCGCGCCCAACCCGTCGACCTGGCCGCGCGCGCACTCCACCGGCTCCGTCCCCAGCCGGTACAGGGCGAACTTGATCGAGGACGAGCCCGCGTTCAGCGTCAGGATCGTGCGCGCCATGCCGGTGGCGCTACACCGAGGCGACCGGGGTAGCCGGCGAGCCGAACGAGCCGGGCAGCCGCAACGGTGGCGCGGTCAGCAGGAAGCGGGATCGCCGGCGCGGCCGGAGCCACTCGGCAAGCTCGCTGAGGTACCAGAGCTCGCCCAGGTGAATGCCGAGCTGGAACAGGCAGGTCTGGTGGATCGGCAGCCCGGGATAGCGGCCGGTCTCGCTGCGTTCGGGGTAGGGGAAGCCTTCGACTGCGAAATTGTCCGCGATCAGCACGGCGATGCCGCTGTCCTCGATCCAGCGCAGCAGGCGCTCGTCGCGGCCATCGAGCGCGCAGTGGGAGTCGTGCAGCACCTCCGGATCCGGATCGCCGGCCATGTCCAGGATAGCCTGCGCCCAGCCGGTGTGCAGACACAGCATGTCGGCGGACTCCACCGTTACGCCGTCGGCCTCCATCACCCGCATCAGGTCGTCATAGCCGACCAGCCGGCGCGCGCGGCCGAAATGGGCGAGCAGGTCGACCAGCACGCCACGGCCCTGCACGCAGGTCTTCGCCATGTTCTCGATCCCGAGCCGGCGGGCGCCGATCCCGGCGCCGAGGCGCTCGGGGGCGCCGGCCGCCGGCGCACAATGGTCGTCCTGCGGCCCGACCACGTCGGTCCCGGCCCGGAAGCCGTTGTAGTAGACATGCTCGTCGACCCCGTCGCCATCGGCGTCGAAGCTGCGGCCGACATGGGCCAGCGCGTCCCACTGGGTCGAGTACTGGGTATGCATGGTGATCCGGTCGTCGCAGGATATGTCGGTCCAGTGCGGGTCCTCCAGCGCCATCGGGAAGTGCACGAACGGCGCCCCCTGCGGCCGGGTCTCGATCCCACGACGCGGCGGATGCCGGTCCGGCACCAGCAGGTTGCCGCCGGGCAGGTCGAGCGGCAGGCTGAGACAGAACGCCAGGCCCTCGGTCACCTCGCGGAACGCCGCCAGCCTGCGCTCGGGCGTGATCAGGTTCAGCCGGCCGATCTCATCGTCGGGCCCGAAGTCGCCCCAGTTCGAATGCTCCGGGCGGTTCTTCCAGCGTTGGCTCATCGGGTGTCCTTGCTTGTCATTCGATCGCGTCGAACAGGGTGATCGGCGGGTAAGCGGCGGGGTCGGTGACTACGTCGAGCAGGGTCAGGCCGGGCCGCGCGAAGGCGGCGTCGAGAGCGGGCCCGATCTCGGCCGGCTCGGCGATCCGGACGCCGTGGCAGCCGCAGGCGCGCGCGATGGCGGCGTGGTCAACGGCCGAAAACGCGCAGGCGCTGGTGTGGTCGCCGAACAGCAGGTCTTCGGCGTGCTGCTGGTAGCCGAGGATCTGGTTGTTGAGCACGATCACCACCATGCCGATGGCCATCCGGCGCGCGGTCTCCAGCTCGGCCCAGACATGCGCGAAACCGCCATCACCGGCGAGGCAGACCACCCGCCGCTCCGGCATTGCCGCCTTGGCGCCGATCGCCATCGGCAGCCCCCAGCCCAGCCCGGCCAGCCCGCGCGGGGTGAGGAAGCGCATGCCGGCGCCCTGCGCGCGCAGGTAGTTGGCGACCCAGATCGAGGCGTAGGACGCATCGGCGACGACGATGGTCTCGGCGTCGATCCGCCGGTCCAGCTCCGCCATCAGCCGTTCCGGCCGAACCGGCGACGCATCGGAACCGGTCATCGGCTCTGCCTCGGCGGCATGCGCGGCCCGTCCGCCAGCGATCGCCCGCTCCAGCTCGGCGCGCGCCGCCCGGCGCCGGCCGAGGTCCTCCCGGGCCAGCGCGTCGGTCAGCGCCTCCAGTGTCGCGCGGGCGTCGCCAACCAGCCTGAGCGCCTCATAGGTGCGGCCGATTTCCTGGCCGTCGATGTCGATCTGGATGTAGCGGGCAGACGGCGGATAGAGCTGCCAGCTGTCGGTGCCGTTCTGGTTGGTGCGGCTGCCGATCAGCAGCACCACGTCCGCCTCCTCGACCAGATGGCGCAGGTGCCGCGCCATCCCGCGCCGGCCCATGAAATAACCGACAACGCCCACCGACAGCGGATGCGCCTCGTCGACCGCGCCCTTGCCCATCGTGGTGGTGGCCACCGGAAGCGCCGCCTGCTCCTGCAGCCGTGCGAGCGCCTCGGCGGCGCCGGAGCCGTGGACGCCGCCGCCGGCGATCACCAGCGGGCGGGCGGCCTCGGCCAGCAGGCGCGCGACCTCGGCGACGGCGGCCGCATCGGCGCAGGGGCGGTCGAGCGGATAGCGGCCGAGGGACGCCACCCGCTCCGGCGCCCGTACCCGGGTCGGCCGCGGCGGCGCCACCTCCTCCAGCAGGTCGGCGGGGACCAGCAGCACCGCCGGCCCCGGCCGGCCGCTGGCCGCGGCGGTGAACGCCATGTCGACATAGTCGCCGATGCGCTCGACGTGGCCGACTCGGCGCACCCATTTGGCGACGCCGGTGAACAGCGCCAGGTGATCGAGCTCCTGAAAGGCGTTGCGGTCGGCCTGGTGGCGCTGCACGTCCTGCACGATGGCGACGAGCGGGATCGACGCCTTCAGCGCCTCGCCCAGCCCCGGCACCAGCAGCGTTGCCGCCGGCCCGTTCTGCGCCGTCACCGCCGCCACCCGGCCGGAGATGCGGGCGTAGCCGTCGGCCATTGCAGCGCCGGCGTTCTCGGTGCGGTAGGCGAACTGGCGAATGCCATGGTCCGGCGCCAGCAGAAGCAGCTGCGACGGCAGGCTCTGCCCGAACACGGTGTCGACGCCGTGGCGCCTGAGCGCCGCGGCAAGGACGTGGGCACCGCAGTGATTCGCGAGCTTCAGGTTGCGGCGCGGCTGGCCCGCGCTCGGCGCTTGCTGCATCGGTCCTCCCCCGGCGTTCTGCCAAGCTGGCCCCGACGCCGCCGCGCCTGTCAAGGGGCCCGCGAAACGATTCAGCGATGTCCTCCTGCCATCGCGATGGCCGGTCACCCGGGCCCTCGGCAGCTCGCCCGGGGCGCCAAGCGCAACTGACATGCGCGTCGACGCGGGCTGACGCTGCACCTTCAGCACGATTCAGCTTCGTCGATGTGTCAGACGCCTGGCACCGCCGTCAGGGCTTGGCGCAGGATCTCACCCATCCGAGAGTGGCTTATGCCGTGGTCGACGCGCGCGGACCACGATGACGAGGTCGAGCTCCGGCAGAACAACGACGTATTGCCCTCCCGCCCCGCTCGCGTAAAACAGGGGCACGTGCGTGCTAACGCTGTCGCCCGAGGCGTTCGCAGCCGCGGTCCACCAAAGATAGCCATAGCCTCGTCCTCCCCCGATGTCCGAGTGCGGTCGCGTGCTTTCGTCGACCCAGGCCGCGGGCACCAGCTGCTCTCGGCCCCAGCGGCCGCGGCGAAGGTAGAGCAGGCCGACGCGCGCGAGATCACGCGCCGTCATCCGGATCTTGTAGACGGGATGGCGGGATTCCGGGCCGCGCTGAAAATAGCCATCGCCAAGAACAAAGTCCTGCATGCCAAGCGGAACCGCGAGCCGCGTTGCAAACGCCTCGAATACTGTTTGCCCTGTCTGGCGCTCCAGGATCGTGCCGAGGACATTGAAATCCCAGTTGTTGTAGAACCAATGCGAGCCGGGCACGTGGCCGCCGCGGGGCGGGCGTCCGTTCGCCGTGTCATAGACCGAAGGCAGGTAGACGCCCGATCGGGCCCGCAACAGGTCCGTCACCGTCGCAGTCTGCTCGACCGGCAGCAAGGGATCGACATCGTCGATCTCGAGGTCGGCCAGCGTGAGGCTGGGGTCGATCCTGCCCTCGGCGATGTAGATGCCGTACAGAACATTGATCAGGCTCTTCCGCACCGACGCCACGCTGCTTTTGACAGCGACGTCGCCCCATTGGAAGATGATGCGACCACCCTCGATGATCATCAGGGCGGTTGAACGCCCGTCGGCCAGGTCTCGAGCCAGTGCGGCAAGGCGCGCCGACGACCAGCCGGCGCCTTCTGCCGCCAGCTCCTCCCACTGCACACCCGGGACAATTGCGCTGCGGGCACCGAGCGACACCTGTTCGCCGGCCATGACTCCTCCCAGACGAATCGCCTGATTCTGGCAAAGATATCGAACAAACACGGAACCTGCGATCGCGTCCAGAATGGGCTGGCAGCGCGCCCCTTGCCCTGCGGCGACCAGGGATCAAGGCGCGGCCAGGCCGCGGCGGCTGCACGAGCTCAGCCCACCACGGTCGCCGGCTTGCGCACACGGCCGTGCGTCGGTGCCGGTCCGGTGCTGTCGCGCGGCACCAGCGGCACCGGCATCCGAGTCCACTCCGGCTGGGGGATTCCCGGCTCGTTGATCATCGACAGCAGGACCGAGGCGCCGATGCGGCCCATCTCGTGCCGCGGCTGGTGGATCGTGGTCAGCGTCGGCTCGCTGTAGAGCGAGAACTCGATACCGTCGAAGCCGACGACCGACACCGCCTCGGGCACGGCGTGGCCTGCCTGGCGGATGCGCTTGATGAAGGCGATCGCCATCTCGTCGCTGCAGGCGAAGATCCCGGTCGGTGGCTCGCTCAGCCGCAGGAAGGCCTCGGCCGCCGTGGTGCCGGTCGGAAAATGGAAGCTTCCCTGCCAATAGACGACCGAGGATGGGTCCAGCCCGGCGGCGGCCACCCCCTCGCGGAAACCCCGCCAGCGCTCGTCGGCGACCCAGTTGTCGGCGGGTCCCGACACATAGCCGAGCCGGCGGTGGCCGAGTGCGATCAGGTGGGCGGCCGCGGCGGCCGCCGCCTCGCGGTCCTGGACCACGACCTTGGGGATGTCGGCGCCCTCGACCGAGCTGCTGAGCGCGACGATCGGCAGGCCGGAATCGCGTAGCGACCGGTCATCCTTGGTTAACATCCAACCGTTCATCAGCAGCACGCCGTCCACCTGGCCGGCGAAGGCGAGGTCGACGAAATGTCGCTCGCGGGCCCGCTGGTTGTCGAGATTGCCGATGATCAGCCCGTAGCCGGCACGCGACAGGGCGGCATCGATGCCGCGTATCACTTCCGAAAAGAACAGGTTGGCGAGAGTCGGCACGATCACCATCGCCATCATCGACTTGCGCGCGCGCAGCGAGCGTGCCGCCTGGTTGGGCGTGTAGCCGATGGCGGCGACCGCAGCCATCACCGCGTCGCGCGTTGCCGGCTTGACCCGGCTCGGGGTCATCAGCGTCCGGCTGACCGTCGCCGTCGACACGCCGGCCAGCCGAGCCACATCGGTGATCCCGACGGCCCTCGGCTTTGGCGGCACTGGTTTTCTCGATGACGGCATCGGGAACGGGGTCGCTTTCGGTTTGGCTTGAATTCAGGATGGGTCCGTGTAAACTGTAGCATGTAAACGATTACAACAATCACAAAATCGTGCAGCAAAGGGAGGAATGACGGTGAAAAAGTCCGGTTTTCTGCGGCTGATGCAGGGTGCGGCGCCGATCGCGCTGCTGGCGAGCCCGGCGATGGCGGCCGAGGTCGAAGTGATGCACTGGTGGACCTCCGGCGGCGAGCAGGCCGCGGTGACGGTGTTCGCCGAGGAGTTCAATGCGTCGGGCGAAGACACCTGGGTCGACACGGCGGTGGCCGGCGGGCCGCAGGCGCGCGCCGCGGTCATGCAGCGCACGCTCGGTGGCGATCCGCCCGATGCCGCACAGTTCAATCCAGGCCGGCAATACGAGGAGCTGATCGATGCAGGCCTGCTGCTCGACCTGACCGAGCTCGCCGAGGCTGAAGGCTGGGCGGACGTGGTGCAGCCGTCGGCGATCTTCGACCCGTGCGTCAAGGACGGCCGCGTCTGGTGCGTGCCGGTCAACGTGCATTCCTGGCAGTGGGGCTGGGCGTCGCTGCCCGTGTTCGAGCAGTCGGGGGTCGACGTTCCGACGACCCTCAACGCGTTCCTCGAGATCGCACCCCAGATCCAGGAGGCCGGATTCATTCCCTTCGCCATCGGCGGCGAGTCCTGGCAGCACTCCGGTGCCCTGCAGGTTGTGCTGCTCAGCCAGATCGGCTCCGAGGGATATATGCGCCTCTACCGCGACCGCGACACCGATTATGCCCGCGGGCCCGAGGTGGCCGCCGCGCTCCAGGTCTGGCGCGACCTGACCTCCTATGTCGACGAAGGCGCGGGCAACCGCAACTGGAACGACACCACCAACCTCGTCATCACCGATCAGGCCGCCCTGCAGATCATGGGCGACTGGGCCCGCGGCGAGTTCGCCCTGGCCGGCGAGGTCCCGGGCGAGGACTATGCCTGCCTCCCCGGCGGCCCGTCCGAGCATCCCTATCTGGACACCGGCGGCGACATCTTCCTGTTCCCGAAGCAGGACGACCCGGAGGTCGAGGCCGCCCAGCTGCGGCTGGCGTCGCTGATGATCAGCCCGCGGGTGCAGACCCTGTTCAACCTGGCCAAGGGCTCGCTGCCGGTGCGCGGCGACGTCGACCTGTCGCTGGCCGACGACTGCATGATGCGAGGCCTGGAACTCCTGGCCGACGCCGACAACGTGGTGCCGGCGATGAACAACTTCTTCACCGAGGACACGACAGGTCAGTTCAACGACCTCTGGGCCGAGTTCTCGTTCAACCGCGACCTCAGCATCGAGGAGGCGCAGGAGCGCCTGGCCGAGATCATCGAGACCGCGGGCTGACCGTTGGCTCCTGACCGGCCGGTCCGCGACCGGCCGGTCCCCTGCATCCACGGACGAGAAGCGAGGCGATGGCTCATCGGCGCTGGCGCCTGACCGACCTGAACCCGATTGTCGGCGCCTCGTCGATGATCGCGGTCGGGCTCGGCGTCTACGTGATCGGGATCGCCTTCTCGATCCTGCTGTCGTTCACCGATTCCACGCTGTTCCCCAGCTTCGATTTCGTCGGACTCGACCATTACCATCGGCTGTGGCGGACCTCCCGCTGGCTGGTTTCGGTCGAGAACATCTGGGTGTTCGGCGTCCTGGTCGTCCTCTTCCAGATGACGCTCGGCTACCTGCTGGCGGTGTTCATCGACCAGCGGATCAAACAGGAGGATACCTTCCGGACCATCTTCCTCTACCCGTTCTCGATGTCGCTTGTGGTCACCGGGCTGGTCTGGCAGTGGATGCTGGACCCCAACCTGGGCATCAGTGCCACCGTGCAGCGGCTCGGTTGGGAGGACTTCCGCTTCGCGCCGCTGGTCAGACAGGACCAGGCGGTCTACGGGCTGGTGCTGGGCAATGTCTGGAACGGGGTCGGCGTGACCATGGCGATCATGCTGGCCGGCCTGCGCGCCATCGACGAGGACATCTGGAAGGCGACCCGGGTCGACGGCATCCCGGCGTGGCGGACCTACCTGTTCATCGTGCTGCCGATGATCCGCGGCGCGGTGCTGACCGCCTTCGTCCTGCAATGCACCCAGATCGTCCGCGTCTACGACCTGGTGGTGGCGATGACCCAGGGCGGCCCGGGCATCGCCTCCCAGATGCCGGCGGTGTTCGTGATCGAGCACATCCAGAACCGGCAGAACCTGGCGCTGGGCATGGCCGCGGCGACCATGATGCTGATCCCGATCGTGATCCTGCTGTTCATCAAGGCGGCGGCCGACTACCGCGCGAAGCGCCGCGCCGGGCTGCTGACCCGATGACCGCCCCGGCCGCCGTTGCCGCCACCGCACGCGTCGCCGCCGGGCCCCGCGGCGCCCGGCCGAAGCAGCTGACCCCGGCCCGGATCGGTGTCTACGCCTTCCTGCTCGTCTCGGCCCTGTTCTTCCTCGCGCCGCTCTGGGTGATGGTGGTGACGTCCCTGAAGACGATGCCCGAGATCCGGCTCGGCTACCTGTTCGGCCTGCCGATGGAGGTCGATTTCGAGGCCTGGACGAAGGCCTGGGCCACCGCCTGCACCGGGCTCGACTGCAGCGGCATCAGCCCCGGGTTCTGGAATTCGGTCCGGATCACGGTGCCGAGCGTGATCATCTCGGTGGTGCTCGCCGCGCTGAACGGCTACGCGCTGTCGTTCTGGCGCTTCCGCGGCGCCAATCTCTTCTTCGGACTGCTGATCTTCGGTGCCTTCGTGCCGTACCAGGCGGTGATCTCGCCGCTGATCATCTTCCTGCGCGAGGTGGGCCTGTTCGCCACCTTGCCCGGGATCATCATCATCCACACCATCTTCGGCCTGCCGATCACCACCCTGCTGTTCCGCAATTACTTCGCGGCGCTGCCCGAGGAGCTGTTCCGGGCGGCGCGGGTCGACGGCGCCGGCTTCTGGTCGGCCTTCTTCCGCATCATCATGCCGATGTCGGTGCCGATCACCATCGTCGCGGTGATCCTGCAGACCACCGGTATCTGGAACGACTTTCTGTTCGGCGCGGTCTTCGCCGGCCGCGAGAACATGCCGATGACCGTCCAGCTCAACAACATCGTCAACTCGACGACCGGGACCCGGGAGTACAACGTCAACATGGCGGCGACTATCCTGACCGCGGCCGTGCCGCTGGCCGTCTACTTCGTCTCCGGCCGCTGGTTCGTCCGCGGCATCGCCGCCGGCGCCGTGAAGGGCTGAGCCATGGCTGCCGTCGCGATCCGTGAGCTCGACGTCGCCTTCGGCGCGCTCACCGTCATCAGCAAGCTGAACCTGGAGATCGAGCCCGGCGAGTTCATCGTGCTGCTCGGGCCGTCGGGCTGCGGGAAGTCCACCCTGCTCAACGCGATCGCCGGCCTGCTCGACATCAAGGACGGCGAGATCTGGATCGACGGCAAGAACGTCACCTGGGAGCAGCCGAAGGACCGCGGTATCGGCATGGTGTTCCAGTCCTACGCGCTCTATCCGCGGATGACGGTCGAAGGCAACATGTCCTTCGGCCTGAGGATGGCGCGGGTGCCGAGGGCCGAGATCCAGCGCCGGGTGAAGAGCGCGGCCGCCCTGCTGCATATCGAGGAGCTGCTGCACCGCCGTCCGGCCCATCTGTCCGGCGGCCAGCGCCAGCGGGTGGCGATCGGCCGGGCGCTGGTTCGCGACGTCCACGTCTTCCTGTTCGACGAGCCCCTGTCCAACCTGGACGCCGCGCTTCGGACCGAGCTCAGGGTCGAACTGAAGCGGCTGCACCGCGAGCTCGGCGGCTCGACCATGATCTACGTCACCCACGACCAGGTCGAGGCGCTCACACTCGCCGATCGCATCGCGGTGATGCACCGCGGCGTCGTCCAGCAGCTCGCCGCCCCGCGCACCATCTACCACCGGCCGGCCAACAAGTTCGTTGCCGGCTTCGTCGGCTCGCCGCGGATGAACTTCTTCACCGGCCGGATCGAGGGCGCTGGCGGCGCGCCGGTGTTCGTCGGCGACTCCTTCAGCCAGCCGCTCGACGGCTACGACTTCGCCGGACCGGTCCTGATCGGCGCGCCGGTCGAGCTCGGTATCCGCCCGGAGCATGTCCGCATCGATCCGGCCAATGGCGTCCACAGCGCAGTCGTGGACCTGGTCGAGCCGATGGGGGCGGAGACCGTGGTCTGGAGCAGCCTGGGCGCGAGTCCGCTGACGCTCAGGCTCGACGGCGACGTCGCGGTCGAGCCGCAGGAGCGTCTGAGCGTCCTGTTCCCGGGCGACCGGCTCAACCTGTTCGATCCCCAGTCCGGCAATCGCCTCTAGGCGCGCGCCCCGCCAGCCCGGCTGGCACCCGCTAGCCCCCGCAGTAGGTCCTTGTCCATGAGCTATCTCGACAGACTTTCCTTCCAGCTCTACTCCTCCCGCAATTTCCCGCCGCTCGAGGCGCAGCTGGAAACACTGGCGGCGATCGGCTACCGGCAGGTCGAACCTTATGGTGGCCTCTACGGCGATCCGGCCGGACTCGCCCGTGCGCTGGCCGATGCCGGCCTCACCGCGCCGAGCGGTCATGTCGCCCTGGCGGCGGTCCGCGACGAGCCGGGGAGGGTGGCCGACATCGCGCGCCGGCTCGGCATGCGCTACGTCATCGTGCCCCATCTGGCGGCGAACGAGCGTCCGACCGACAGCGCCGGCTGGCGCGCGCTCGGCAGGCAGCTCAACGAGCTCGCCCGGGCCTATCGCGGCAGCGAGCTGGTGCTCGCCTGGCACAACCACGACTTCGAGTTCGCGCCGCTGGAAGATGGCGGCGTGCCGATGAGCCTGATGCTGGACAGCGCGCCGGAGCTCAGCCTGGAGCTCGACCTGGCCTGGGCAATCAGGGGTGGCGCCGATCCCGTCGCCTGGCTGGAGCGCTACGCCGGCCGGATCGTCGCCTGCCATATCAAGGACATCGCGACCGAGGACACCGAGGAGGAGGACGGCTGGGCCGACGTCGGCCACGGCCGGCTCGACTGGTCGGTGCTGGCGCCCGCCAGTGTCGGGGCCGGCGCGCAGTTGCTGGTGGTCGAGCACGACGCGCCCAGCGACTTCGAACGCTGCGCCCGCCGTTCCTACGCAACCGTGGCTCAATGGCAGGACCGGATATGAGCGAGCGCATGCGGGTCGGTATGATCGGATGCGGGGTCATCTCCGGCATCTATGTCCGCAACATCGCCCGTTTCCGCGACATCGAGCTCACCGCCTGCGCCGACCTGCGGCCGCAGGCGGCCGACGCCTTGGCCGGTCCGGCCGGCATCAGGGCGCTGAGCGTCGACGCGCTGATCGCCGATCCCGATATCGACATCGTGCTCAACCTGACGGTGCCTGTGGCCCATGCCGCCGTCTCGGCGGCTGCACTCGCCGCGGGCAAGCACGTCTATTCCGAAAAGCCGCTCGGGGTGACGGTGGCCGAAGGCGAAGACCTGGTCGCCGCCGCCGAGCGCGGCGGCCTGCGGATCGGTGGCGCGCCGGACACGTTCCTCGGCGGCGCCCATCAGATCTGCCGCCAGCTGATCGACCGCGGCGAGATCGGCGACATCGTCGCCGGCACCTGCTTCATCTTCTCGGCCGGCATGGAGGGCTGGCATCCCAACCCGGCCTTCTTCTTCCAGCATGGCGGCGGTCCGGTGCTCGACGTCGGCCCCTACTACATCGCCGCCCTGGTCAACCTGCTCGGCCCGGTCACCGGCGTCGCCGCGCTGGACGCGATCGGATCGCCGGAGCGGGTGGTCGCCGCCGAAGGCCCGCACCTGGGCGAACGGATCACGGTCGAGGTGCCGACCACCGCGATGTGCCTGCTGGAGATGGCGGGCGGGGCGCGGATCTTCCTCGGCGCCAGCTGGGACATCCCGGCGCACGGCCACCGGCCGATGGAACTCTACGGCCGCAAGGCGAGCCTGCGCCCGCCGGATCCGAACTTCATGGGCGGGATCGTCGAGGTCGGCCGCAACCGCGACGAATGGACGGCGATCGACCCGGCGGACCAGCCGTTCGGGGCGCCGAACTGGCCGGAGGAAACGCCGAAGCAGGCCAA
>JBHJOG010000121.1:0-10577 GCA_050329975.1 Alphaproteobacteria bacterium
CCGCTGAAGCCGCCGCAGCATCCGGTGCCGTCGGGCGACCGCCGGATGGCGCGGCTGATCATGCGCGCGCTGGCCGCCGGCGGGCACGCGGTCGAGCTGATGTCCTCGGTCCGCAGCTATTGCGCCGGGCCTGACGACCTGGCGGCGGCGCAGCACACCGCCGAGGTGGCGGCACAGCGCCTGGGCCGGATGCTGCCGGCGCGTCCGCGGGCGCAGGTCCCCGAGGCCTGGCTGACCTACCACCTCTACTACAAGGCGCCGGACTGGATCGGGCCGGCAGTGGCGACGGCGCTGGACATACCCTATCTGGTCGCCGAGGCGTCGTCGGCGGCCAAACGCCTTGCGAGCGACTGGGCGCCCGGCGAACGGGCGGTGGCGCGGGCGCTCGGCCGGGCCGACGCGGTGCTGTCGCTCAATCCCGCCGACGACGCCGGCGTCGCCGTCCATCTGGATCGGCCGGACCGCATCCACCGCCTGCTGCCCTTCCTTGACCTGACCGCCGAGCCGGCGCCGGCGATGGACCGCGCCGGGCTGGCGGCGCGGTTCGACATCCCGGCGGACCCGCCCTGGCTGCTGGCGGTGGCGATGATGCGCGACGGCGACAAGCTCGCTTCATACCGGCTGCTCGGTCAGGCGCTCGGCCGGATCGACGACCTGGACTGGCAGCTGCTGGTCGCCGGCGACGGGTCGGCGCGCGATGCGGTGGCCGCCGTGCTTGGCCCGCGGGCCCGCCTGCTCGGCGCCTGCCCGCCCGAGCTGCTGCAGGCGCTCTATGCCGCCGCCGACCTGATGGTCTGGCCGGCGGTGAACGAGGCGTTCGGCATGGCGCTGCTCGAAGCGCGCGCCGCCGGTCTGCCGGTGGTCGCCGGCGACCAGGGCGCGGTGGCGACGATCGTCGACGACGGCCGCAGCGGGCTGGTGATCGCGCCGCTCTCGGTCGACTCATTTGCGGCCGCCATGCGCGCGCTGATCGTCGACCCGGCGGCACGCGCCCGCATGGCGGACTTTGCCCGGACCACGACCGGCGCTAAACATGGCCTCGACGCTGCCGCTCGGACGCTGGACTCAGCCCTGCGCTTCGCGGCGGCCCATCGCCGTCGACCCGTTCCGAGCCATGACCCCGAGCCAAGAGGTGACGCTGCCAGATGACCCGCCTTGCCATCATCCGCCATGGACCGACCCGCTGGAATGCCGAGAAGCGGCTTCAGGGCTACACCGACATCCCGCTGAGCCCGGAAGGACGGGCGATGATCTCGACCTGGCGGCTGCCCGACGGGCTGGGCGACCGTCGCTGGGTGTCGAGCCCGCTGTCCCGGGCGATGGAGACCGCGCGCCTGCTGGGCGCACCGGCGGAGGTTGCGCTGGAGCCGCGGCTGAAGGAGATCAACTACGGCGCCTGGGAAGGCCGCACCTATGCCGACATCGAGGCCGAGATCGGCGAGGCGCGGCTGCTCGACATGCAGGCGACGGGTCTCGCCTATGCTGCGCCGGGCGGGGAGAGCCGGGCCGACCTGCACGACCGGCTCGCGGCCTGGCTGGCCGAGGTGGCCGCGGTCGGCGTGCCTGTGCTCGCCTTCGCCCACCAGGGCGTGATCCGCGGGCTGACCGCGATGGCGCTGGGCTGGGATTACATCGGCGAGTTGCCGGAGCCCTTCGCCGGCCTGCGGATCCGGGCGGTGGCTCATGAATTCGAGGTCGTCGCCGGGGGTCCGCCCGTCATCGTGCGGCTGAACATCCCGCTCGGCGACCGGGCTCACTCGGACTGATCGGGGGCAGCATGGCGGCTGAGACGGGCAGGCCGCTCCGACTGCTGTTCCACGTCCAGCACCTGCTGGGCATCGGCCATCTGCGGCGGGCGGCGCTGGTCTCCGCCGCCCTGGCCGACGCAGGCTTCGCGGTCACCGTCGCCCAGGGCGGCATGCCCGACGCCACATTCGACTTCGGCGCGGCCACGATCGAGCAGCTGCCGCCGCTGCGCAGCGCCGATGCGGGCTTCACCGGCTTGGCCGACGCCGCCGGCCGGCCGCTGGACGCCGCCGGCGAGGCCGCGCGCCGCGACGCCCTGCTCGCCCTCTACCAGCGGGTCCGGCCGGATCTGGTGCTGTTGGAGAGCTTCCCCTTCGGCCGCCGCCAGATGCGGTTCGAGCTGATGCCGCTGCTCGACCGCGTCGCGCGGACGGCGCCGCGGCCGCGGGTCGCCGTCTCGATCCGCGACCTGCTGCAGCGGCGCAAGCCGGAGCGCGAACGGGAGACCGTCGCGGTGGTCCGCGCCCATGTCGACCGGGTGCTGGTGCATGGCGACCCGGCGCTGGTCGCGCTGGAGGAAAGCTTCGGCCCGGCAGCGGAGATCGAGGCCAAGCTCCGCTACACGGGCTACGTCGCGCCCGCCGCGCCCAGTCCACGTCCGCGCGACCGGGTGGTGGTCTCGGCCGGCGGCGGCGCCGTCGGTGCCGCGCTGCTGCGGGCGGCGCTGGCGGCACGCCCGCTGACGCGGCTCGCCAACCGGCCGTGGACGCTGCTGGCCGGCCCGAACCTGCCGGAGCCCGACCTTGCCGCACTCGAGGCGGCAGCGCCCGGCGCCGTCAGCATCGAACGCTCGGTCCCCGACCTGGCGGCGGCGCTGGCCGGGGCGGTCGTCTCGGTCAGCCAGGGCGGCTATAACACCCTGATGGACATCGCCGTCAGCGCTACCCCTGCCGTCATCGTCCCCTTTGCCGGCCAGGGGGAGACCGAGCAGCCGACCCGGGCCGCTCGGCTGGCGGCGATGGGCGCAGTCACGGTGGTCGCCGAGGCCGACCTTGCGCCGCAGACCCTTGCGCGCGCCATCGACACCGCAGCCGGGCGGCCGAGCCGCTGGCCGGCGCTGGACCTGGACGGCGCGGCGGCCAGCGCCCGCCTGCTGGGCGCGCTGGCCGCCGAAGGCCCGCGATGAGCGGCTGGGACCTGCTCGCGGCCGAGCTCGACGCCTGGTCCGCCATGCCCGGCGGGGCCGTCTTCTGGTGGCGCGACGACGACCTGGTCCGGCCGGGGCCGCGGATCGAACGGCTGGTGGCCCTGTCGGACCGGTTCGCGGCGCCGCTGCTGCTGGCGGTGATCCCCGAACCGGCGGACCCGGCGATCGCCGGCCTCGCAGGCAGCAGGCTCCGGTTCTGCCAGCACGGCTGGGCGCATGCCGACCACAGCACCGCACCGCCGCCCGGGCAGCGCCGCCGCAAGATCGAGCTCGGCGGCGACTATGGCGAAGCGGCGCTGGTCGCCGACCTGCGCCGGGGCTGGGACCGCCTGCGCCGGATCCTGCCGGACCGGCTGCTGCCGGTGCTGGTGCCGCCGTGGAACCGGATTGCGCCCTGGGCGGTCGATCGGCTGCCGGGGCTGGGCTATGCCGGCTGGTCCGGCTTCGGCGCCAGGGCGGCGATGGACAGGGCGGTGCTGCCGGCGGTCAACGTGCATGTGGATGTCATCGACTGGCACGGCTCGGGCGGGTTCGTCGGCGAGGCGGCGGCGCTGGACCAGGTGGTCGGGCACCTGCGGGCCAGGCGGGGTGGGCAGGCCGACCCGGCCGAGCCGACCGGGCTGATGACCCACCACGCCGTGCACGACCCGGCGACCTGGGCCTTCGTCGCCGGCCTGCTGGAGGCGGTCTCCGACCATCCCGCAGCCCGCTGGGCCTCCCCTGACGCCCTGTTCGCCGGCCCGACGGAGTCCGCATGCCCGCCGGAGTCCGCATGATCGAGACCGGACAGAGCCGACATCGATACGCAACGCCGAGCCTCTATGGAGACTATGTGCGGGCGGGCGCCGGCCTGCTGCTGACGCTCGGGCCGCTCGCCGCGACCGGCGCCACCGGCATCGGCGCCTATGTGCTGGTCGGGCTGGCCGCGGTGTTCGCCCTGTTCGGCCTGCGCACGGTCCAGCGGCAGCACACCGAGGTGGTGGCGGATGCGGAGGGCATATCGACGAGGGGGGTGCGCCGGGTTACTGTGCGCTGGGACAGCTTGCGGACGGTCAAGCTTTCCTATTTTTCGACCCGGCGCGATCGGCAGAGAGGGTGGATGCAGCTGATGCTGCGCGGCGACACAGGGACGATCCGGGTGGATTCGCAGCTCGAGGGCTTCGAGGCGGTGGTCGACCGTGCGGCGGCGGCGATCAACGCACGCGGGCTCCGGGTCGCCGACACCACGGCCGCCAATTTCGCCGCCTACGGGCTGACGGTCCCGGTAGCCGGTCTGCTGGGCGAGGATGCGGAATCGGGAGCCGGGCCGGAATGACCGCACCGATGGATGCGGCCAATCTGCTGGAGGTCCGGGACCTGGCGATCAGCTTCTCGCTGCGCCGGGCCGGGATGCTGATGGCGGTCGACGGCATCTCGTTCCGGATCCGGCCGGGCTCCACCGTCGCGCTGGTCGGCGAATCCGGGTCGGGCAAGTCAGTGACCGCCCAGGCGATCATGCGGCTGCTGCCGCGGTCGGCGAGCATCACCAGCGGCCAGATCCTGTTCCGCGACGGCGATGCGGCGCCGGTCGACATGGCGGCGCTGAACCCCGGCTCGAAGCAGATGCGCAGCATCCGCGGCGATCGGATCTCGATGATCTTCCAGGAGCCGATGACCTCGCTGTCGCCCCTGCACACGGTCGGCAACCAGATCGAGGAGGCGGTCACGCTGCACCGCTCGGTCAGCGGGCGCGCCGCCCGCCAGATGGTCGTCGACATGCTGGCCATGGTCGGCTTTCCCGAACCGACGCGGGCGCTGAGAACCTATCCGTTCGAGCTGTCCGGTGGATTGCGCCAGCGGGCGATGATCGCGATGGCGCTGGTCTGCCGGCCGGCGCTGCTGATCGCCGACGAGCCCACCACCGCGCTGGACGTCACCATTCAGGCCCAGATCCTGAAACTGGTCGGGGACCTGCAGGCCGAACTCGGCATGGCGGTGCTGATGATCACCCACGACCTGGGCGTGGTCGCCAACGTGGCCGACGAGGTGGCGGTGATGTACCGCGGGCGGATCGTGGAAGCCGGGCCGCTGGAGGCGATCTTCAACGATCCGCAGCACCCGTACCTGAAGGCGCTGATGCACGCGGTGCCGCGGTTCGGCATGAAGCCGGGCGAGCGGCTGACGCCGCTGCGCGAGATCAAGCCGACCACCGGGCACCTGCTGAAGCCGGACGACGAGGCCGGCGCGCCGGCCGGCCGGCGCGGGCAGCCACTGCTGGAGGTCGAGGGCCTGGCCAAGAGCTTCACCATCCGCAGGGCCGGACCGACCGCCGCCGACCAGGTGAGTGTCCGCGCGGTCGACGACGTGAGCTTCACCCTTTACGGCCGCGAATGCCTCGGCCTGGTCGGCGAGAGCGGCTGCGGCAAGACTACGCTCAGCAAGATGATCATGCGCGCCCTGAAGCCCGATGCCGGCCGGGTGACTTTCCACGACGGCGACCGGCCGGTGGACGTGCTGGCGCTGGCGGGACAGGATCTGATCGGGTTCCGCCGCCGCATCCAGTTCGTGTTCCAGGATCCGTTCAGCGCACTCAACCCGCGGATGACCGTGTTCGACATCGTCACCGAGCCGCTGGTGATCCACCGCGTCGGCGACGGCGACTTTCGCCGGGAGATGGCGCGCGAGCTGATGGAGCTGGTCGGGCTCGATCCGCGCTGGCTCGCCCGCTATCCCCACAGCTTCTCCGGCGGCCAGCGCCAGCGGATCGGCATCGCACGCGCGCTCGCGCTGCGGCCCGACATCCTGATCTGCGACGAGCCGGTGTCGGCGCTCGACGTCTCGATCCAGGCCCAGATCCTCAACCTGCTCAAGGACCTGCAGGAGCAGCTCGGCCTGACCTACCTGTTCGTCTCGCACAACCTGGCGGTGGTCGACTATATCGCCGACCGGATCGCGGTGATGTGCGCCGGACGGCTGGTCGAGCTGGCGCCGGCGCGCCGGCTGTTCCAGGATCCGATCCACCCCTACACCCGGGCGCTGCTGGCGGCGGTGCCGGAGCCGAACCCGGACCGGCGGCTGGACCTGGGGGCGCTGATGGACGGCCGCGCCTCCGACCCGGCGGCGTGGCCGGAGCCGTTTCGGTTGACCGCCGACCGCCCGGCTGCCCTGATAGCGGTGGGCGACGGGCATTTCGTGCGCGCGCGGCAGGATGCGCGACTGGCGGCATGACGGCAAAATGACCCGCGGGAGCGGCGGGAAGAGGGAGGGCGACGATGCGGGGGACAGTGGCGGTTGGGCGCCTGGGGTTGATCGCGGCGGCCTGCTGGCTCGCCGGGCTGGCATGTGCTCAGGCGCAGTCGGAGGAGCCGCCGCTGCTGGCGCCCCTGGTCGCCGACGGCAGCCTGCCGCCGATGGCCGAGCGGCTGCCGGCCGAGCCGGCGCAGGCCGAGTTCGAGGCCCATGGCAAGACGGTCGGCCAGTATGGCGGCGACTTGCGGCTGCTGTTCGGCCGCGCCCGCGACAGCCGGCTGATGTCGGTCTACGGCTATGCCCGCCTGGTCGGTTTCACCCCCGAACTCGAGATCGTGCCCGACATCCTGGCTGGCCTGGAGGTCGAGGAGGGCCGCATCTTCACCATGACGCTGCGCCAGGGCCATCGCTGGTCCGACGGCGCGCCCTTCACCAGCGAGGACTTCCGCTACTGGTGGGAGGACGTGGCGCTGAACGAGGCGCTGTCGCCGGTCGGCCCGCCGATCGAGCTGCTCGTCGACGGCGAACTGCCGACGGTCGAGTTCCCGGACCAGGTGACCGTCCGTTACGGCTGGTCAAAGCCAAACCCGAGCTTCCTGCCGGCGCTCGCCGCCGCAACGCCGCTCTACATCTTCATGCCGGCCCACTATGTGCGTCAGTTCCACGAGGACTACGGCCATCCCGAGGAGATCGCCGATCTGGTCGCCCGCGGCGAGCATCGCAACTGGGCGGCGCTGCACAATTCGATGGACAATCTGGGGCGCGAGGACAACCCGGCGCTGCCGACGCTCGAACCCTGGCGCCTGATGACCGAGGGGCCGTCGGACCGGCTCATGTTCGAACGCAATCCATTCTATCACCGGGTCGACCCCGAGGGCCGCCAGCTACCCTATATCGACCGGGTCATCGTCAACATCGCCGCCGGCGACCTTATCGCGGCCAAGACGGCGACCGGCGACAGCGACCTGCAGGCCCGCAACCTGTCGCTGGCCGACGCGCCGCTGCTGAAGCAGAACGAGGCGGCGCACGGCTACACGATGGCGCTGTGGGGCAACGGCCAGGGCTCGCGGATGGCGCTGTTCCCCAACCTGCACGTGGCCGACCCGGTATGGCGGGAGGTGCTGCGCGACGTCCGCTTCCGGCGGGCGCTGTCGCTGGCGGTCGACCGCGAGGACCTCAACGCCGCCCTCTATTTCAACCTCGCGGTCCCGGGCGGCAACACGATCCTGCCACAGAGCCCGCTCTACGACGAGGCGCTGACCACGATGTGGGCGACGCTGGACTACGACCAGGCCAACGCGCTGCTCGACGAGATGGGGCTAGACCAGCGCAATGCCCGCGGAATCCGGCTGCTGCCGGACGGGCGGCCGCTGGAAATCATCGTCGAAACCACCGGCGAGGACAGCGAAGTGGCCGACCTGCTCGAGCTGATCGGGGAGAGCTGGCGCAACATCGGGGTCGCCATCTTCATCCGCCCGCAGCAGCGCGAGGCGATGTACGAGCGCGTGTTCGCCGGAGAAACGGTGATGTCCGCCTATAACGGCATCGACAACGGCATCCCGACCGCGGACATGGCGCCATGGGAGTTCGCGCCGACCGCCCAGGACCAGCTGCAGTGGCCGAGATGGGGCCAGTTCCACGAGACCAAGGGCGCGGCCGGCGAGCCGATCGACATGCCGGAGCCGGAGCGGCTGATGGAACTCTACCGGGAATGGCGCGGCGCGGCAGACATGGAGGCCCGGCACGCGGTCTGGAGCGAAATGGTGACGCTCTACACCGACAGCGTGTTCACGATCGGCACCGTCGCCCAGGTGCCGCAGCCGGTGGTGATCTCCAACCGCCTGCACAACGTCCCGCGGGACGGCATCTACAACTGGGATCCCGGCGCCCATTTCGGTATCTACCGGCCGGACACGTTCTGGCTCGAGCAGGACTGAACCCGGGCTTTCCCGGGGCCAGCGATGAGCGCAGTGCGGACAGACGTGCCCTCCGCCGCAGCATCGGGCGCGCGCTCAGCCGTGGGCCGGGCGCGATGATCCGCTACGTCGCGCACCGGCTGCTGGTCATGGTGCCCACGCTGCTGGTGATCAGCTTCCTGGTGTTCGTCATCATCCAGCTGCCGCCCGGCGACGTGTTCTCCAACATGGTCAACGAGCTGCGCGCGCAGGGCGAACGGGGCCAGGCCCAGCTGGAATATCTGCGCCAGACCTACGGCTTCGACCGGCCGTTCGTCGAGCAGTACCTGAGCTGGCTATGGGGCCTGCTCAACGGCAATTTCGGCTATTCCTTCGACCTGCAGCGGCCGGTGTCGCAGGTGGTCGGGGAGCGCTTCCTGTTCACCTTCATCCTCAACTTCTTCACAATTCTGTTCATCTGGGTGGCCGCGTTCCCGATCGGCGTCTATTCGGCAGTCTACCAGTACAGCGTCGGCGACTACCTGGCGACGTTCATCGGCTATCTCGGCCTGGCGGTGCCGAACTTCCTGCTGGCGATCATCATGCTCTACTTCGCGAATGTCTGGTTCGGCACCGACATCGGCGGGCTGATGGACGACCATTACCGCGACCAGCCCTGGTCCTGGGGCAAGGTCGGCTCGGTGCTCGAGCACCTGTGGGTGCCGGTGGTGATCATCGGCACCGCCGGTACCGCCGGCATGATCCGCCGGCTGCGTGCCAACGTGCTCGACGAACTGCAGAAGCAGTATGTGATCACCGCGCGCGCCAAGGGCGTGCCGCCGGGCCGGCTGCTGATCAAATATCCGCTGCGGATGGCGCTGAACCCCTTCATCGCCGATATCGGCAACCTGCTGCCGCAGGTGATCAGCGGGGCGGCCATCGTCTCGGTGGTGCTCGGGCTCGACACCTCGGGCGAGATGCTGGTGCGCGCGCTGCAGGTGCAGGACATGTACCTCGCCGGCACCTTCCTGATGTTCCTGGCGGTCCTGACCGTCTTCGGCACCCTGGTCTCGGACCTGCTGCTGGCCTGGCTCGACCCGCGGATCCGGCTGGGCGGAGGGACCGGGCGATGAGCGACCCCACAGACCGGCGCCATCCGTTGGGCGATGCCGAGCCGCTGCCGCACTACGTCTCCGACGCCCCGTTCGAGCCCGATACCGATTCGGCGATGACGCCCGAGCTGCAGCGCTACTACATGGCGTCGCAATGGACGATGATGTGGTGGAAGCTGCGCCGTCACCGGCTCGCCGTGGCCGCGGCGATCCTGCTCGGCCTGTTCTACCTGTCCTGCCTGGTCAGCGAGATGATCGCGCCCTATGCGCTGGAGTCGCGCAGCAACGCCTACATCTTCGCACCGCCGATGCCGGTGCATTGGTTCCACGAGGGCGAGTTCATCGGTCCCTTCGTCTACCCGGTGGAAAAGCAGCTCGACGTCGCCACCTTTCAGACCGAGTGGATCGAGGACCGGAGCCGGCCGCAGCCGCTGCGCTGGTTCTGCAGCGGCGATTCCTACAACTGGCTCGGCCTGATCCCGATGGACTTCCACTTCGTCTGTCCGCCGGAGGGCGGCGCCTTCTTCTGGCTGGGCGCCGACCGGCTCGGCCGGGACGTCTTCTCGCGGATGATCTACGGCGCCCGGATCTCGCTCACCGTCGGCCTGGTCGGGGTTTCCCTCAGCTTCGTGCTCGGCATCGTCATCGGCGGGCTCGCCGGCTACTACGGCGGCCTGGTGGACTCGGCGGTGCAGCGGGTGATCGAGGTGCTGCGCTCCTTCCCGGAGCTGCCGCTATGGATGGCGCTCTCGGCGGCGTTGCCGGCGAACTGGGACATGGTGTGGATCTATTTCGGGCTGACGCTGATCCTGGCGCTGCTGGACTGGCCGTCGCTGGCGCGCGCAGTGCGTTCGAAGCTGCTCGCTCTGCGCGAGGAGGACTTCGCCACTGCAGCCTATCTGATGGGCGCCAAGCCACGACGGATCATCGCCCGCCACCTGCTGCCGAGCTTCGCCAGCCACTTGATCGCCTCGGCCAGCCTGTCGATCCCCGGCATGATCCTGGCCGAAACCGCGCTCAGCTATCTCGGGCTCGGGCTGGATTCGCCCGCGGTGAGCTGGGGCGTGCTGCTGAAGGAGGCCACCGACTTCACCACGGTGGTTCTCTATCCCTGGCTGATCTACCCGATGGTGCCGGTGATCCTGGTCGTGCTCGCCTTCAACTTCCTCGGCGACGGCCTCAGGGACGCTGCCGATCCTTACAAGTAGCGACGCCCGGCCTCAAAGCCCGAACTTGCGCATCCGGTTGCGCAGCTGGTCGTAGGTCAGGCCCAGGTGGCGCGCCGTCGCCTTGGCGTTGTGGCGGTTGGCGGCGAGCGCGGTCGCGATCAGCGCGCTCTCGAAGGCGTCGACCGTCTCCGTCAGGTCAAGCGGCGCTGTCCCGGTCGGC
>JBHJOG010000122.1:0-6566 GCA_050329975.1 Alphaproteobacteria bacterium
GCTGGCGCTGGTCATGGCCTTCGTCGCCGGGATGGGGCGGCTGTCGCGCTTCTTCGCGCTCAGGGCGCTGGCCACCGGTTACATCGAATTCTTCCGCGGCACTTCGGTCTTCGTCCAGCTGTTCTGGGCCTATTTCGTGCTGCCGCTGTTCGGCGTGCCGCTGACGCCGATGCAGGCCGGGGTGCTGGCGCTGGGGCTCAATGTCGGCGCCTATGGCGCGGAGGTGGTGCGCGGCGCGATCCTGGCCGTGCCCAGGGAGCAGCAGGAGGCGTGTACGGCGCTGAACCTGGGGCGCTGGCACCGGCTGCGTCACATCATCCTGCCGCAAGCTTTCGTCCTGATGCTGCCGACTTTCGGCAACAACGCGATTGAGTTGATGAAAGCGACCGCGGTGGTGTCGCTGATCTCGCTCGCCGACATGACCTTCCAAGCCCAGGTGGTGCGTCAGCAGACCGGCAGCACGGCCGTGCCTTTCATCACCATCCTGCTGCTCTACTTCGCGCTGGCGATGGTCATCACCTACGGAGTGCGCGGGCTCGAGCGGCGCCTGACCCGTGGCCTCGACGTGACGCGGAGATAGGCGATGGACTGGAAATGGGACTTCGCCTACGAGATCCTGCCGACGCTGCTCGACGGCCTGGTCGTCACCATCCAGGCGACGATCCTCGGCTCGATCCTGGCCATGGTGCTGGGGCTGGTCTTCGCCATCCTGCGGCGGTCGCCGAACTGGCTGGTTTCGGTGCCGTTCGGCTTCCTGATGGATTTCATCCGCGGCACGCCGCTGCTGGTCCAGCTCTACTTCCTGTTCTTCATCCTGCCCGGGCTCGGGCTGACCCTGAGCCCGCTGACCGCCGGCGTGATCGGGCTCGGCATCCACTACGCCACCTACACCGCCGAGGTCTACCGGACCGGCATCGACAACCTGTCGCGCGGCCAATGGGAGGCGGCGAAGGCGGTCAACCTGACCGCCGGACAGACCTGGCGCTATGTCATCATCCCGCAGGCGATCCCGCCGATGATCCCGAACCTGGCAAATTATTTCATCGCCATGTTCAAGGAAACGCCGCTGCTGTCGGCGATCACCGTGCTGGAACTGATGAACCAGGCGCGCAGCGTCGCCAACTTCAACTACCGCTACCTGGAGCCGATGACGATGGTCGGCGTGTTCTTTCTGCTGGTCAGCATTCCCTCGGTGGTCGGACTCCGCTATCTGGAGCGTCGCTACACCCGGCGGGCGCGGTGACCGGCGGGATCACGTCCGTGGCGCACTGCGCCGCCTTCGACGCCCGTCCGACGCGGACCCGCATCGGACTGGTGCTGCTGGCGACCGACCACACGACCGAGCGCGACTTCGAGCGGGTGCTGGTCCCACTCGGCATCTCGGTGCACTGCAACCGCATCGCCTACGCCAACCCGACGACGGCGGAGAACCTGCGCCGGATGATCCCACGGCTGACCGAGGGCGCGGCCCTGATCCTCCCCGGTGAGGACCTGGATGCGATCTACTATGCCTGCACCGCCGCGTCTGTGGCGATCGGAGACGCAGTCGTCGTCGAGGCGATCCGCGCGGCCAAGCCCGACGTGCCGGCGACCACGCCGACGCTCGCCGCCCGCGCCGCCTTCTTGGCATTGGGCGTGCGGCGGCTGGCGCTGCTCACCCCATATACGCGGGCGGTGACCGAGGACATGGCCGCCTATTTCCGGGCTGCGGGGCTGGAGATCGCGCGTGCAACCTGCTTCGGGCTGGAGGACGACCGGGAGATGGCCAGGCTCACCGGGGACGCCATCGTCGCCGCCGCGCAGGCGACGATCGGCGACGACGACGAGGCACTGTTCGTCTCCTGCACCGCCCTGCGGGCGTTCGAGGCGGTCGACCGGATCGAGCGCGCGATCGGCAGGCCGGTGGTGACCAGCAACCAGGCCGGCCTGTGGCAGGCGCTGCACCTGGCTGGCGTGACGCCGCCGGCGAATGCCGGCGGGCAACTGATGCGGGTCGCCCCGGCGGCGGCCGTGGCCGAGGTGGCCTGAGCCATGGGACCAGAGGCCGTCAGCCCCACCGCGATCCTGCGCGCCCAGCAGCGGATCGCGCCGACGATCCTGTGGACGCCCCAGGCGCGCTCGCCCAGCCTGTCGGCGCTGGCCGGGGTGCCGGTACAGGTGAAGTGGGAGCAGCACCAGCGGACCGGCAGCTTCAAGCTGCGCGGGGCGACCAATGCGGTGAACGCGCTCGGCGCCGACGCGCTCGCGCGCGGCGTGGTCGGGGTGTCGACCGGCAACCATGGCCGCGGACTCGCCTATGCCGCCCGCGCCGCTGGCATCCGCTGCGTGATCTGCATGTCGAGCCTGGTCCCGGCCAACAAGGTCGCCGGCATCGAGGCGCTGGGCGCCGAGGTGGTGATCGCCGGCCGCTCCCAGGACGAGGCGCAGGCGCAAGTCGAAGCCCTGGTCCGCGACGAGGGGCTGACCATGCTGCCGCCGTTCGACCACGCCGACATCATCGCCGGCCAAGGCACGCTGGCCCTGGAGATGCTGGCCGACGCCCCCGAGACGGAGGTGCTGGTGGTCCCCGTCTCCGGAGGCGGATTGATCGCCGGCATCGCTGTGATGGCCAAGGCGCTGACGCCGGATATCCGGATCATCGGCGTCAGCATGCGCCGCGGCGCTGCGATGCATGCCAGTCTGCAGGCTGGCCGCCCGGTGACCGTCGAGGAGCTGCCGACGCTGGCGGACTCGCTCGGCGGCGGCATCGGTCCGGACAACCGCTACACCTTCCCGATCGTCCGCGACCTGGTCGACGAGATCCTGCTGCTGGACGAGGCGGAGATCGCCGAGGCCATCCGCCATGCCTATGCGGTGGAGCAGGAGGTGATCGAAGGCGCCGGCGCGGTCGGTATCGGCGCCTTGCTCGCGGGCAAGCTGGCCCTGAGCGGGCCGACCGTCCTGCTGTGCAGCGGGCGCAACATCGCCATGGACCTGCATCGGCGGATCATCAACGGCGAGACGCCGGACATCGGGGCGGACGGATCGTGACCGCGATCTCGATCCTGACCGAGCGCGACCTGCGTGCCCTGGTGCCGCTGGACCTGGCGGCGGTCGAGCAAGTGGCGGAGGCGTTCGCCGCGCTGGCCGGCGGCCAGGTGGTGATGCCGCCGATCCTCCGGCTCGACATCCGCGACCACAACGGCGAGGTCGACGTCAAGACCGCCTATGTGCCTGGGCTCGACAGCTTCGCGATCAAGATCAGCCCCGGTTTCTTCGACAACCCGAAGCAGGGCCTGCCCAGCGTCAACGGCCTGATGGTCGTGTTCAGCGCCCATACCGGACTGGTCGAGGCGTTGCTGCTCGACAATGGCTACCTGACCGACGTGCGCACGGCAGCCGCAGGCGCGGTCGCCGCGCGCGCATTGGCGCGGCCGGAGGCGGCGACAGCGGCCATCCTCGGCGCGGGCGTGCAGGCCCGGCTGCAACTGCAGGCGCTGACCCTGGTCCGCCCGATCCGCTCGGCGGCGATCTGGGCCCGCGACCCGGCGAAGGCCGAAGCGGCGGCGCGCGTGCTCGCGGCGCAGCTGGGGATCGACGTGGTCGCAGCCGCCGACGCGCGGGCGGCGGTCGTCGGGGCGGACATCGTCGTCACCACCACGCCGGCGACCGAGCCGATCCTGCGGGCGGAGTGGCTGGCGTCCGGCCAGCACGTCACCGCCATGGGCTCCGATGCCGAGCACAAGAACGAGCTCGAGCCGGCGGTCCTGCGCCTGGCCGATCCCTATGTCGCCGACAGCTTCGAACAGGTGCGCCGGCTGGGCGAGCTGCACCACGCGCTCGGCCTCGTCGGCGCCGATTTCCCGGTGACCACCCTCGGCCAGATCGTCGCCGGCACCGCCGAGGGGCGCCGGTCGGCAGGGGCGATCACGGTCTGCGACCTGACCGGCACCGGCGTCCAGGACACCGCGATCGCCACCCTGGCCCGCGAACGCGCCCGCATCGCCGGCGCCGGCACTGTCTTCGAGACTCGATGAGGAACACCCGCGAATGACCAGGCTGCCGGAATCGGCCCTCAACTTCACCCATGCCGAATATGCGGCCCGGCTGGCCAAGGCGCGCGCCGCAATGCAAGCGGCCGGACTCGACCTGCTCTACGTCACCGATCCGTCCAACATGCACTGGCTGACCGGCTACGACGGCTGGTCGTTCTACGTCCATCAGGGCGTGATCCTGCCGCTGGACGAGGATCCGATCTGGTATGGCCGAGGGCAGGACGCGGCCGGCGCACAGCGCACCGCGTTCGTGGACGCCAGCCGGATGATCGGCTACCCGGACCACTATGTGCAGTCGGCCGAGCGCCACCCGATGGACTACCTCGCCGGCATCCTCACCGACCGCGGCTGGGGGGCGAAGGCGATCGGCGTCGAGATGGAGAACTACTACTACTCCGCCGCGGCACACGCCTCGCTGGTCAGGAACCTGCCCAACGCACGGCTCAAGGACGCCACCAACCTGGTGAACTGGTGCCGAGCGGTGAAATCGGAGCGCGAGCTCGACTACATGCGCACCGCCGCCCGCATCGTCGAGCGCATGCACGCCCGCATCGCGGAGGTGGCAGTGCCCGGCCTGCGCAAGTGCGACCTGGTGGCGGAGATCGTCAGCACCGGCATCCGCGGCCTGCCCGATGCCGGCGGCGACTATGCGGCGATCGTACCGCTGCTGCCGTCGGGCGCCGATGCGGCTGCCCCGCACCTGACCTGGGACGACAGGCCGATGCGGACCGGCGAGGGTACCTTCTTCGAGATCGCCGGGTGCTACAAGCGATACCACTGCCCGCTGTCGCGCACCGTTTTCCTCGGCACGCCGCCGCAAAAATTCCTCGAGGCGGAGAAGGCGGTGCTGGAGGGGCTGGAGGCGGGGCTCGCCGCGGCGAAGCCGGGTAACACCTGCGAGCACATCGCCGGCGCTTTCTTCGACGTGCTCGCCCGGCACGGCATCGAGAAGAACAACCGCACCGGCTATCCGATCGGTCTGAGCTACCCGCCCGACTGGGGCGAGCGCACCATGAGCCTGCGCCGCGGCGACCGGTCGGTGCTGCAACCCGGGATGGCGTTCCATTTCATGACCGGGCTGTGGCAGGACGACTGGGGGATGGAGATCACCGAGGCGATCGTCATTACCGAGACCGGCGTCGAGACGCTGGCCGAGGTGCCGCGCGGGCTGGTGGTCAAGCAATGATCCCGCTCGACGCCACACCTGCCCCATCGCCGATCACCCCCACTGTCGATTACGACGCGCCGGGCGCGCAGCACGGCTTTCTCAGGCTGCCGCATTCCCACGACCGGTCGGCCTGGGGCGCGTTGATGATCCCGATCACCGTCGTCGCCAACGGACCGGGACCGACCGTGCTGCTGACCGGCGGCAACCACGGCGACGAGTATGAAGGCCCGGCCGCCCTGTTCGACTTGGCTCGCACCCTCGACCCGTCGACGATCAGCGGCCGCGTCATCATCGTGCCGGCGATGAACTACCCGGCGTTCCGGGCCGGAACGCGCACCTCGCCCATCGACGGCGGCAACATGAACCGCAGCTTCCCGGGCCGGCCGGACGGGACGCTGACCCAGAAGATTGCGGACTATTTCCAGCGCACGCTGCTGCCGATGGCCGACCTGGTGGTGGATATTCATTCCGGCGGCAAGACCCTGGAGTTCCTGCCCTTCGCCGCCACCCACGCCCTGCCGGACCCGGCGCTCGAGGCCCGCGCGCTCGCCGCGGTCAAGGCGTTCGGCGCACCGTTCTCCGCCCGCATGCTGGAACTGGACGCGGTCGGGATGTACGACACCGCGGCCGAGGCGATGGGAAAGGTGTTCGTCACCTCCGAACTCGGCGGCGGCGGCACGGTGCGCGCCGAGACCGCCCGCATCGCCAAGCGCGGGGTGCACAACCTGCTGGTCCATGCCGGGGTGATCGCCGGAACGGTGCCCGAGACACCAAGCCGCTGGCTCGACATGCCTGGCGACGCGTGCTTCGTGATCAGCGAGAGCGACGGCCTGGTCGAGCCTCTGGTCGATCTGGGAGAGCTGGTCCGCGCCGGGACGGCCATCTCCCAGGTTCACCGGATCGACCGGACCGGCGTCGCACCTGCCGTCTACCGCGCGCGGATGGACGGCCTGCTGGTCGCCCGGCACTTCCCGGGGCTGGTCGCGATGGGCGACTGCCTCGGCGTGGTCGCCATCGAGGGTGAGGACCTGGCCGGAGCAGCCGTCAAAGCCTAGATCAAGCTGCCTCAAACCGGAATCGGTCTGAGGCAGCTTGATCGGTATCAAATAACTAAAGCAACTGGTCCGCGTCCGGATGAACGCGGGTTGCTTTAGTGCCTGGCAGCGTCCTCCGGCCTGTGCGACTGCCGGTCATGTACGCTGTCGTCGGCTGCCTCGACCGCGGCCCGAAGCCCCTCGGCTGCCGCGGCCTTGGCCCGATCTGCCACGGTCGACGCCCTGTCCTCGACCTCGCGCCGGATCCGCCCTGCCTGCTCGCCGAGCAGGCGCTGTTCCACCGGGGTCGCGGGCAGAAGTGCGCCGAGG
>JBHJOG010000123.1:0-12179 GCA_050329975.1 Alphaproteobacteria bacterium
GGACTATGCCGAGCCCTGCACGCCTTCGACAACCCCATGGGAGCGGCGCTGTTCTCCAACCCGGAAGCGCAGACCTCCCGCGACTGCATGCGGCTCGAGGTGGATGGGCCGCTGGTCAATGCCGAGACCGGGGAGCCGTTCAGGTATGCCGAAGTGAGAGGCTAAGCAGCGAGCCCCTGATCAGGCTAGGTACCGCCTCGAAGCTCGTTGACCATGCTTGGGCTAGGCGAGGCGACGCTGACGGTGATGTCCTGGCCCGCATTGCCGCGCGGGCGTCAACCGGCTAGTCTGCCGCCCGCCAAGGTCACCGGAGGTGCGCAGGCACGCGCGCGGAGCATCTGCTGCAATCCGAGGAGGCTCCAGTGTGGGAGCTGGTCTGCCATCACAGTTATGACTGGAACGGTCTGCCGATCGACCGCTCGGTCTACGACAGCCACGGCGAGCGGATCGGCGTCGAGGTGCTGGCGGACGGCGCGACTCCTGGCTCGGGCGCGCTGCGTTTCCAGGGTGCCGACCGGGTTGCCGTCGCCACCGGCGGCCCGCCGCAGCCGAATCCCGGCTGGCAGCCGCTGCAGGCGATCCGGATCGAATGCACGCTCCGCCTCACCGATCCCAACCAGGTCCGACGGACGCTGATCGAGGGCGATCGCTCGTTCAGGCTGTTCATCTTCCAGGGCGGGGTCTGGGCCGTCCACGCAGGCCGTGCGGACGATCCAGGCATCTTCTTCGGCGTGTTCGGCTGGCACGGTTTTGAGAACGACGGCCTCAGCACGGTGTCGGACGGCGTCGGACCGCCCTACCAGGTGCCGCTCGGTCAATGGGTGACGCTCGTCTTCGAGCATGATGGCATCGGCTGGATGCGGCTCTTCGCCGACGGCGCGCTCATCGCCCAGCGATTTGGCGTCAAGGCGGGGATCCGTAGCCCGGGCGCCCGCGGAGTCAGCATCGGCAACTCCATCGACGGTATCGACGACGTCCTCGGCGGCGACATCGACGAGATCAAGGTCTGGCGCCGCGATCCCCGCGCGATGTGGAATGATTTCGTCCAGCGCCCGATCGACGAGGCCGCTGCCGATTGCTGGCACGATTTCCTGCTGCGTATGGCGGAGCTGCTGCGCGAGCACCCGGACTGCGCCCGACTCCTGCTCGCCGGCGTCGGCGATGCACTCGACCGCACGCTGCGCCGGATGGCGGCCCACGGTCCGGGGGCGCTGCGGCGCCTCGATGAGCTGCAGCAGGACTACCGGCGGCTGTGGCGCGCCGGAACCATCGACGGCCCGGAGATGGCCGCGTTGGCCGCAGCGTTGCAGACCTTGCTCCGCGGGCTCGGCCTCGACCCGACCGCCGACGGCGCATTCCTCGCGCTGCTCCACTCCGACTGCTTCAAGCGCATGGTGGAAGCGGCGCCGCGCCTCGATTGCGACCCGGCGTTTGTCGGCATGCTCCGCATCCTCGCCGGCGGCAGCGGGCGCAGGCCCGTGGCAGCGATCTAGCCGGAGGGCCGCATGCCGCTCGATCCCGCCGACGCCATCCGCCGCTTCGAGCCCATCCTGTATTTCCACCGCGACGAGGAGTTCTTCCCGTCCGACGCCAAGCGTTACCTCGAGCATGCGGCGCTGTGGGACGTCAAAGGCGTTCCCCGCGACAGCAAGGCCCGCTGGGGCGGCACCAGTCCCCGCACCCTGCCGCATTTTCCGCGCATCCCGCGCGGCAAGGTCGTCGTCGTCGAGGGCGAGGCACCGCGCATCCCGCAATCGGCCGACGGCGTCGCCGGAACCTTCATCGGCGAGCCCGGCCTGTCTACCCTGCACCTGACGGATTCCGACAGCGAGGAACGCTTCCTCGACCTCTCCGGCTGGGTCGGCGGCGACGCCGTCGACCAGGCTAGCGCCAACCGTTATTCCGACCTCGCCGAGATCGCGGCGCGCTACAACGGCGGCGAGCCGGCGCTGACCAAGAGCCGGTTCTGGTACCACGCCGAGGTTTTCACCGCGCCGCGGCTGCGCGGCCTGGTCGGCGGTCGTCCGTCGATCTATCGAGACCGCTTCGCCGCCCTGAAGAACCCCGCGCTCGTCTGCTACTACCTGTTCTTCCCGGGCCACCGCGAAGGCCTGGAAGGATGCGAGACCGACCACGGCAAGAACCAGTGGGCAAGCTGCGCCGGCGAATGGGCCTGCGTGTCGGTGCTGCTCGCCGGCGACGACACGCTTACGACCTACACGCCGGTGATGATCGGGCTCACCTCGCGCAACGTCGGCGTGATCGACTTCCTCGGCCAGGAGCGCCGCGTCGGCATGCGCGTCGTCGACTGGAACCTGGCCACCACGGTCGTGCGCGATCGAGGACCGGGGCTCGCCCAGGGCGAGCATCCGCGCATCTTCGTCGCGCGCGGCACGCACGGGCTCTACCTCGAGCGGATCTCGGTGCCGGTCGCCCCGTACTCGCCTGCCGATGCGTCCGGCTCGTCCTGCGGCCAGTACGAGCTGCCGGCCGCCCAGGCCGCCGCCGCTGCCGCGACCGCCGCGGACCGGGCCGAGGACGAGACCCTGATGCTGACCAAGCTGATCGCCGCCTCGGCGGTAGGAGCGCTGCACGGACTGCCCATGGCCGGCTTCATCGGCGGCGCGATCGGTGGCGCGCTCGTCGCCGTCAACGCGATCCTCCTGGAGATGGGTGGCATGGCCAAGGTCGCGGGGTTGGAGCCGCCAGATGACCTTCCGGACGCGCAGGTCGACCATCCGCCGGCCGCGGCGGAAACGGGCTTCGTGGTGCATCCGGCCGGCCTCGACCCTCCCGAGGCGCCATCAGGGAGGCTCCGGGAATGGCCGCGCTTCGATCCGGCGAACGAACTCAAGCTCGATACCAGCATCGACGGCCGCGCCTACAGCCTGTGGGTGGCCACCCCCGCCGCCCCGGACTCGCGCCCGATCTGGCTGCCGAGCGAAACACCGACCCAGGTGAGCTTCCGCGGCCGCTGGGGCAACCGCGTAGTCGATGACCCCTTCACTCGCCGCGCCGGCATGAAGTTCCCCGAGTTCTGGGCCATGTTCTTCGACGGCCTCGGCAAGTCGTGAAGCGCCTGCTCGCCACGGATTCCCCCGGCGGCGGCAGAGTGGAGGTCCGAGCCGTGAGCATGGCGCAGCCTGACACGGTGCGGTCAGCCACGGACGATTCATCGACGTCTGGGAGGCTTGGTCCCTCGAACCGAAAGCCAGCAAAACGGATACTGGGCGACTGCGGTTGATCCGGTTTGCGACGGGTGTCAGCCCTGGATCTTGTTCGCTTACCGGGATGCAGTCACGATCACATCGGACGGCGGCTACGCGATGCCGCCCGACTTCGTCGGCGCCTTTTCAATGCGCTCACCCTTCGACCTTATGGTCGATTGCCCGGTTTGTGCAGACTTGGCTGGGGGACCTGGATTCGAACCAGGACTAAGCGGGTCAGAGCCGCTCGTTCTACCGTTAAACTATCCCCCAGCAGGGGTGTCGGCGATGGGGCGCGGTGTTAGCATGCTCCCCCGGTGCGGGCAATCCCCTTCGTCCTTTCCGGGTCGGCCTGCCGCGGCGCGTTCCATGCCGAATGATCTGATATTTGGGCTGGCGGACGAGCCGCCGTTGCGGGCATGCTGTCGGCCGAGCGGAGGGTACCGGACGGTATGACGGGCGACGAACTGGCGATGGAGCGGCCGACAGGGCAGGCAGCCGAGGAAGCGGTACCCAGCTTCGCGCGCGTCCGTCCGTTCCGGGCGGCAGGCCCCAGTTACGCCGCGATCGACCTCGGGACCAACAATTGCCGGTTGCTGGTCGCCGAGCCGATGTCGGCGCGTCCCGGCGGCCAACGCTTCCGCGTCATCGACGCCTTCTCGCGCATCGTCCGCCTCGGCGAGGGGCTGTCCCAGCATGGCGTCCTCTCCGAGCCGGCGATGGAGCGCGCCATCCGCGCGCTCGCGGTCTGCGCCCGCAAGGTCGACCAGCACAATGTCGCCGGCCTGCAGGCGGTGGCCACCGAAGCCTGCCGCCGGGCCGCCAACTGCGAGGACTTCCTGGCCCGCGCCCAGGCCGAGACCGGGCTCGACCTCACCATCATCGACGTGCGCGAGGAGGCGGAGCTGGCGGTCGCCGGCTGCAGCGAACTGCTCGACCGCCAGATCCCCTACGCGGTGGTGTTCGACATCGGCGGCGGCTCGACCGAGGTGATCTGGGCCGAGGTGCCCGAGCGGCCGGACGTCGAGCCGCGCATCGTCGGCACGCTCTCGATTCCTACCGGCGTCGTCTCGCTGGCCGAGAACTACGGCGGCGACCGCATCCCGCGCGACGTGTTCGAGGCGATGGTCGCCCACATCGCGCGCGCCCTCGACATCTTCGAGACCGACAATCGGATCCGGCCCCGAATCGCCGGCGGCGCGGTGCAGATGATCGGCACCTCGGGCACGGTGACCACGCTGGCCGGCCTGCGCCAGGGCCTGCGTCGCTACGACCGGCGCCGGGTGGACGGCACCCATCTGAGCTTCGGCGATGCGCGCGCGGTAACCGAGCGGCTGCTGGCGCTGGACTGCGCCGGCCGCGCCGCCCAGCCCTGTATCGGGCAGGAGCGCGCCGACCTCGTCGTCGCCGGCTGCGCGATCCTGGAGGCAATCTGCCGCAGCTGGCCGGTGGGTATGCTGCGGGTCGCCGACCGCGGATTGCGCGAAGGTATCTTGCACCGGCTGATGCCCGCCGCCTAAGACTGCGCCCGTAGCGCAACCAACGGATCCGCCATGCCCCGCAGCGTCAACCGCCGCGACCTCTCCGTCCGCGTCAAGACCGCGCGCGGGCGAAAGATCTCGTCAACGCGCTGGCTGCAGCGCCAGCTCAACGACCCCTATGTCGCGGAGGCCCGGCGCCGGGGCTATCGCTCCCGTGCCGCCTTCAAGCTGATCGAGCTGGACGACCGGTTCCAAGTGCTGAAGCCCGGCGCCAGGGTCCTCGATCTGGGGGCCGCGCCGGGCGGCTGGTCGCAGGTGGCCGTCGAGCGGGTCGGCCCCTCGGGCCGCGTGGTCGCAGTCGACATCCGGCCGATGGAGCCCCTGCCCGACGTCGCCTTCATCGAAGCCGACATCACCGAGGCCGAAACGGACGCCCTGGTCCGCGAGGCGCTGGGCGGCGCGGCCGGCGGAAAGGCCGACGTGGTGCTGAGCGACATGGCGTCGAGCGCCACCGGTCACGCGGCCACCGACCACCTGCGCACCATGGCCCTGGTCGAGGCGGCCCTGGACTGCGCCCGCGGCCTGCTGGCTCCCGGCGGCGCCTTCGTCGCCAAGGTGCTGCAGGGCGGCACCCAGGCGGCGCTGCTGGCTGCGATGAAGCGCGATTTCGAGCGGGTCAAGCATGCCAAGCCTCCGGCCAGCCGCACCGACTCATCGGAGATGTACGTGGTCGCCACCGGCTATCGCGGTGCGCATGCAGGCTGAAGTCGCTTGGCCACGGCTCGATCCGGGCTTCGTCGGCCGGGTCAATGCGCGGCTCGCCGGCGAGGCGGTGCTGATCGCCCAGGTGGTCGCACCGCCGCGACCGCGCGACCGCGGGCCAGTCCCGCTGGCGCCGGAGATCGCAGACACCCGCGCGCGCTGGCTGCGGCGGCTCGACGCGGAAGGGCGTCCCAACGAGCCGCACGCGCTGCTGCTCGCCGACATCGCGGCGGTCGCCGACTATACCGTGGTGGACTTCGCCACCGTCTGCGCCCTGCGCGAGGCCGGCCGCCGGCCGCCGCTGCTCAGCGCCGGCGGGCTCGCTGTCAGCCGCGACCTGGGCCAGGTGCTGCTGCAGCGGCGCAGCCAATGGGTCTCCACCTACCAGGGCAGCCTCGACATCATCGGCGGCGCCTTCCAGCCGCATGCGGACGGCTTCACCGGCGACCGCGACCTGCCGGCGACCATCGCCCGCGAGTTCCGCGAGGAAACCGGGCTTGTGCTCGCGCCGGACCGACAGGCGCCGGCCGTGATTGCCGGCCAGCTCCGCTCCGGCTTCTCCGGCTACATCCAGCTCGGGCTCGACGTCCCCGGCGAGGCGGCCGCCGCGGTGCTGCCGAGCCAGGAAGGCGCGCTGGTTCCGCTAGACGCCGCCGGGCTGACGGCGGCGCTCGCCGATCCGCAGGAGCGCTGGGTGCCGACCGCTCGCCTGCATGTGCTGACGTGGCTCGCGCTCGGCGCGCCCGCTTGCGCCCCCGGCAGCGACCGCAGTCCGGTCTTTCCGGACCCGCGCGCGCTGCTGGAGCTGGCGCTCGCCTGAGGACATCCGGCTCGCCGCGCCACCCGGGGTGACGCTTGCGCCTCGCCTGGCGATCACCGAAGCTGCGCCCTGATTCTGCATGTTGGGAGCCCCGATGACCGAGACCACCATCGCCGTCGCCTGCCAGAACCAGCTCGGCGAGTGTCCGTTGTGGCATGAGCAGGAGCAGGCGCTCTACTGGACCGACATCCAGGGCAAGACCCTGTGGCGCTACCACCCGGACAGCGGCGAGACCCGCAGTTGGACGACCCCGGACCGGGTCGGCAGCTTCGCGTTCTGCGCCGACGGCCGGTTCCTGCTCGCCCTGCCGGACCGGCTGGTACGCTGGGACAAGGAGACCGGATCGGCCACCGACGTCGTCTCCGCCATGCCCGGCCAGGCCGCCGGCACCCGGCTCAACGACGGCCGCTGCGACCGGCAGGGCCGCTTCGTGGTCGGCGGCTTCGACGAGACCACCCGGCAGCCGATTGCCGGCCTGTGGCGCCTGGAACTGGACGGCAGCGTGACCCACCTGATCGCCGACGGAATCGTCACCGCCAACGCGCTCTGCTTCTCGCCGGACGGCGCCACAATGTACTTCGCCGACACCGCCGCGGGGACGATCTGGGCCTTTGGCTACGACCCGGCGCCGGGGACCCCGCTCGGCAACCGGCGTGTGCTGACGGACAGCCTCGAGCCGCCGGGCAAGCCGGACGGCTCGGTCGTCGACGCCGATGGGTTCATCTGGAATGCGCAGGTGCTCGGCAGCCGCGTGGTCCGCTATGCCCCGGACGGCCGCGTCGACCGGACGATCGACCTGCCGGTGAAGAACCCGACCTGCCCCTGCTTCGGCGGGCCCGGCCTCGACACCCTCTACGTCACCAGCCTGCGCCGCACCGGACTGGCCGACTGGCAGCCGAGCGAGATCGACGGCAGCATCGTGGCGCTCAAGCCCGGGGCGAAGGGCCTGCCCGAGGTGACGTTCGGCGGCTGAGCGCCTGAAAGCGTCTAGATCCTGCCGGCAAAGCAGCGCAGAAGATAGGGCCACCCCTGCTCGGCCGCCATGGCCTCGCGGTATTGCTCATGGCCGGGCCCGTGCCGCCGGAAGTGGCGGTGGGCAAGGGTGACGCTCGTGCCAGCCGCTGCCGCCGCGAAGGACAGCTCGACCTCGCTCGCCTGGGCCGGGTCGGGCTGCGGCTCGCGCCGGGGACTGATCTGCCAGGACAGCAGCAGGTGCCGCGGTGGCTCGATCGCCAGCACGCGCCCGAAGTCGCAGCGGAACCCGTGCGGCCCGGTCTCCGTCAATAGCCCGCCGGCCCGAGGATCGATGCTGAGGTCGACCAGCGCCTCGCCGGACCAGCTGTAGGCCCTGGGCCACCACGACTCCAGCGCGAGAAACCGCTCGAACGCCTGCTGCGGCTCGAGGTCCACCGAAATGGTAGCGACCAGTTGGTCGTGGGCCATGCGCCTGAATCTCCCGCCGTTGATCGGCGACAGTCAGTGCCACGTCCGCGCGGGCGAGGCCACCCCTTGCCGGCCTCCGCGGCTCAGCCGATCCGCCGGTCCAGCGCCAGCCTGACCCCGAAGGCCACCAGCACTGTGCCGGTGGTGGCATCCAGGCTGCGGGTGACCGCAGGCCGGCCCAGCGCGCGGGCGAACGGCCGGGTCGCCAGCACCAGCAGTCCGAACCACAGCACACCCATCGCAGCGTGGATTGCGGCCAGCAGGACGCTGAAGCCGACGACGTCGGCGCCCAGGGGGATGAACTGCGGCAGGAAGCTGACGTAGAACATGCCGACCTTGGGGTTGAGCAGGTTGGTCAGCAGCCCGCGGACCAGCCAGCGTGCGCGCTCGGTGCGGCCAGGCGACCGCACCGGCACTGCCGGCACGGCGAGCCCCGCTGCCCGCGGCCGGACGGCGCTGCGCAGCATCCCCAGGCCAAGCCAGATCAGGTAGGCGGCACCCGCGATCTGCAGCGCGCGGAAGGCCAACTCCGAGACGGCGAGCAGCGCGCCCAGGCCGAGTGCGGCGACCAGCCCCCAGGCCATCACGCCGCAGCACACCCCGATACCGGCGCCCATCGCCGCTCCCGGCCCGTCCACCGCTGCCGTCCGCAACACCAGCGCCGTGTCGAGTCCGGGCGTCACGGTAAGCAGGCCGGCAGCGAGGCTGAAGGCGATCAGTGCGGAAACCGGATCCATCGCATGGGCTCACTTATTGCGCGCAGGGCCAGCCTAGCCGAGTCCCGACCGCTGCGCCTTAAGCGTCTGTTGAGCGATCGATGCTACCGCTGGACTCGGTTCCACCCCCAGGCGGAAAGGCGACGTCATGGCAACGCCGCTCAGGTTCACCCGGATGCCGCAGCCGGCATGGCGCCGGCGTCGGGTCGCGGCGCTGCCGGCAGCCGCAGGGCTGGCCCTGTTCTGCGGCCTGCTGGTGGGCGGCGGCCTGCTGATCGACACCTGGTCCGCCTCGCAGCCGGACAAGGCCGTCACCGTGTTCCGCGGTGCGGGCACCGACCATGACTCCCAGGTCTTCGTCTTTCGCGGCGGGGCGGGGCGCGACGCAACGGTGCGGCGCGGTCCGACCGTCGACACCGCCTTCGCGCTCTGCGGCCGGCCGCCCCACACCACCTGCGTCATCGACGGTGACACCTTCTATCTCGATGGCCAATCGATCCGCCTCGCCGATATCGACGCCCCCGAGACCCACGAGCCCGAGTGCGCCAGCGAGGCGGAGCTCGGCGACCAGGCCACCCGCCGGCTGCTCGACCTGCTCAACGCCGGCCCGTTCCTCCTCGAAACCCCTGCCGGCCCCGATCACGACATCTACGGGCGCGAGTTGCGCACCGTGCAGCGCGGCGGCCGCTCGCTCGGC
Organism: Alphaproteobacteria bacterium; assembly: GCA_050329975.1. Taxonomy (GTDB): domain Bacteria; phylum Pseudomonadota; class Alphaproteobacteria; order CALKHQ01; family CALKHQ01; genus CALKHQ01. The sequence goes on from JBHJOG010000123.1 coordinate 9,126, forward strand.
GCCGTGCTGGTGGCGGAGGGGCTGGCCCGGGCGGGAGACGCGCCGCCCCATTCGTGGTGTCGCTGATCGGCCGCCTCGAACCGCGATCCGATTGCGCCAGAGACCGCTTGTCCAGAGACCGCTTGTCCCGACTCCGACCCTGTGTATAGTCCCGCCACCCTGACAATGCGGCGAGGCGGCGATGCGGATCCGTGAGGCGTTGACCTTCGACGACGTGCTGCTCGAACCCGGCGCGTCGCGCGTGCTGCCCGCCCAGGCCGAGACCACCAGCCGGCTGACCCGCGAAATCCGGGTCAACATCCCCCTGATCTCGGCGGCGATGGACACGGTGACCGAAAGTTCGCTCGCCGTCGCCATGGCCCAGTCCGGCGGGGTCGGCATCATCCACAAGAACATGGATGTCGACCGCCAGGCCGAGGAGGTGCGGCGGGTGAAGCGGTTCGAGGCCGGCATGGTGGTCAACCCGATCACCATGCTGCCGAGCCAGCCGCTCTCCGACGCGCTCGACCTGATGGACCGCCACCATATCTCCGGCATCCCTGTGGTCGAAGGCAACGGCAAACTGGTCGGCATCCTGACCAATCGCGATGTCCGCTTCGCCAGCACCCCGGAGCAGCCGGTCAGCGAACTGATGACCCGCGACCTGGTGACGGTGCGCGAGGGCGTCACCACCGAGGAGGCCAAGCGCCTGCTCCATCGCCATCGGATCGAGAAGCTGCTGGTGGTCGACGAGTCCTATCTCTGCATCGGCCTGATGACGGTGAAGGACATCGAGAAGGCCCAGCGCTTTCCCGATGCCTGCAAGGACGAGCACGGCCGGCTGCGGGTGGGGGCGGCGACCGGTGTCGGCGAGGCGGGGGTCGAGCGGGCGCGCGCCCTGATCGCCGCCGGCGTCGACCTGGTGGTGGTCGATACCGCCCACGGCCACAGCGAGGGGGTGCTGCGGACGGTCGACCTGGTGAAGAAGCTCTCCAACTACACCCAGATCGTCGCCGGCAACGTGGCGACCGCGGCCGGCGCACAGGCGCTGATCGACGCCGGCGCGGATGCGGTCAAGGTCGGCATCGGCCCGGGCTCGATCTGCACCACCCGCGTCGTCGCCGGCGTCGGCGTGCCGCAACTGACCGCCATCGCCGACGCGCGCACCGCCTGCGAGAAGGCCGGCGTGCCGCTGATCGGCGACGGCGGCATCAAGTCGTCGGGCGACATCGCCAAGGCGATCGCCGCCGGCGCCGACGCAGTGATGATGGGCTCGATGTTCGCCGGCACCGACGAGGCGCCGGGCGAGGTGTTTCACTACCAGGGCCGGTCCTACAAGTCCTACCGCGGCATGGGCTCGGTCGGCGCGATGGCCCGCGGCTCGGCCGACCGCTACTTCCAGCAGGAGGTCAGCAACCAGTTGAAGCTGGTGCCGGAGGGGATCGAGGGCCGCGTCCCCTATCGCGGACCGATCGCGGCGATCATCCACCAGCTGGTCGGCGGCCTGCGCGCCGCGATGGGCTACACCGGCAACGCCACCATCGCCGACCTTCAGGCCAACAGCCGCTTCCTGCGCATCACGAACGCGGGCCTGCGCGAAAGCCACGTCCACGACGTCTCGATCACCCGGGCAGCGCCGAACTACCAGCAGGAGCTGTGATCCGGCCCGGCCGACGCCATGACGCCGGCAGCCCGCATCGCAGCGGTCATCACCCTGCTCGACGATGTCGCCCTGGGTCGCCAGCCCGCCGACCAGGCGCTGGCCGCCTATGTCCGCCGCCGGCGCTACATCGGCGCCAAGGACCGTCGCGCGATCGCCGACACCCTGTTCGCGATCCTGCGCGCGCTGACCGCCACCGACTTCCGGCTTGGTCAGGCGGAGAAGTCCGGCCGGTTGCGCGCCGCCCGCTGGCTCGTCGACGGCGGCGCCGACCTGGATGCGCTGTTCTCCGGCGGCGGCTATGCGCCCGCGCCGCTCACCGCCGCGGAGCGCGCTGCCCTCGACCAGCCACCCACCGCCCTGCCCGACTGGGCCGCAGCCAATCTTCCCGAATGGCTCGTGCCGGCCTTTCGCCGGCGGTTCGGTGACGACTGGCCGCAGCAGGCGGCGGCACTCAACGCACCGGCCCCGGTCGACCTGCGGGTCAACCGGCTGAAGGCGACCCGCGACCAGGCACGCGGCGCGCTCGCCGAGGCCGGCATCGTTGCGCAGCCCACGCCCTTCTCGCCCGACGGCCTGCGGCTCGAAGCCCGCTTCGTTCCCGGGAGCCTCGCCGCCTTTGCCGAGGGCTGGGTGGAACCGCAGGACGAAGCCTCGCAGCTGGTCGCCACGGTCGCGGGCGCCCAGCCGGGAATGACCGTCGTCGACCTCTGTGCCGGCGCCGGTGGCAAGACGCTGGCGCTGGCCGCGGCCATGGATAACCGCGGCCGGCTGGTCGCCTGCGACACCGATGGTCGCCGGCTGGCCCGGCTTGCGCCGCGCGCGGACCGCGCTGGAGTCCGTATTATCGATCAAATAATCGTGAACGACGACGACACCACCCCGCCCGGACTGGCCGGGGTGGCCGATCGGGTGCTGGTGGACGCGCCGTGCAGCGGCACCGGTACCTGGCGACGGCAACCGGATGCCCGGCTGCGGATCGAGGCCGAAACGCTGGAGCGGCTAGGCCGGGTGCAGGACCGGCTGATCCGGCGCGCGGCCCTGCTGTGCAAGCCGGGCGGCATCGTCGTCTATGCGGTCTGCTCGGTGCTGCTGGAGGAAGGGCCGGAGCGGATCGCATCGGCCTCGACCGCCGACCCGCGGCTGCAGCCGGTACCGCCGGCAGAACTCGCCGCCGGGATCCCGCCGCTGCCCGCCGCCTGCCTCGCCGATGAACGAGGGCTCAGCCTCGGCCCCCGCGACTGCGGCACCGACGGATTCTTCGTCGGAGCTCTCCGGCTGGCCGATCGATGAGCCAAAAAAAACGGGCCGCTGCGATGCGGCCCGAGGTCGAGGGAGGAAACGCCGATAAGGCAATACCAGCAATAGGGCGAAATTATGAAGGAATAGTTAACCAGATTCTGTTTGTAGGACTT